>NZ_JBDPLU010000011.1:0-265364 GCF_039871525.1 Streptomyces sp. B6B3
CCGCCGCCACGGCCGGCGCCGCCGTCGCCGTGGTCGCGATCATCGCAGCCCTCATCACCACACCCCTCCACGACAACGGCCCGGCGGATCCGCACCCGTCGCCCCCCGTGATCCCGGTCGCCCCACCGTCCGGGGGACCCTCAGGGGAGACGCAGACGCCCGAACCCGACCAGTCCCCGCCGGTCACCCCCCAGCCCAGCGACGACCAGGCGACGCGGGAGGAGGAGCCCCGCGACCCGGAATCGAGAGCGCAATCCGACCCGGCCCACCCACTCACTCGCGAGGACAACTCCGTCGCCCCCGGACCCACGGAGGGGTGAACGTCGAAGCCTCCGACCCGGCCCGGGCTGCCCAAGCCCAACCGGACCACATCGTGCGCGCCCCATCCCGCGGGGGAGTGAGACTCCTCCCCGTCGACGAGGCCCGAACCATCGTCCGAAGACTCAACGCGACCAGTAGTCCGATTCGATGCTCGGCTCCGGAGCACGCTCTCCCGTGTATGCGGGGCCGCTCTGGGGGGGTGGAACTTCGGACACTTTGAAGCAAGGTGTTGCGATATCGAAGTAAACCTGTCCTATCGTGTTAATGAACACGCCGAGTCGATAATCCTCGGGCGTGCTTGCGTGAATGGAAGGCAACCTGCTCGTGTTCTCACTGGTGATGACAAAGTCTCGACTTTCCCAGTACGCTTTGACCTGGTCCAGAAATTCTTGACGCGCCGAATCCGAAACGATTGTGGTGACGGCCCTCTTTCGGACCACTGCTCCTGTCTCGTACGGGAGACCGCGAGGGTCGTCTGAGCATACAGAATCGAACGATGGAACGTGCTCCCACTGGACGGGAGGATCAATTGCCGCGATAACTCCGTCGAGGATCCCATCAGCGCGAATAGCCGCATCCCGCATGCTAGTATTTTCCAAGTCCTCGCCCCCTTGCTCCGGCGATGAGCCGATACCGCATCCCGCAATCAAAACCAGGAGCAGAGCAAAAGTTGCATTTCTCATCGAGGCTCCTCAGGAGTGATTGCTTCACCGTTTCCTGTCACAACCCTTGCGATATTCAGCGCCGATTCACCATCGATCTGCGGGTTGAAGTAGTTCGAATGAGCCTCGAACCAGCCTCCCACGATCGGAGGACCATCATCAACGAGGAAGCGCTGAGCACCGAAGGATTCACTGGCCGGATCCCTGCCGAACCAGATTTCATTGTCATTCCAGTCGGCAATTTGTCCACCCACATCCGCGCCAAAGATGGGGCCCAAGGGCTGAGTAAGACCTAGTAGTGCACCAGCACCGCCGAGTGCAGCTTCCTCAGGAGATGGAAGGCGAGTGACCACGTCGTTGTCCGCAGCCCCGACATAGACGTGTTCAGCCCCCACTCCGAGATCTTCAGCACTATCCACCCCCAGGCCAGGGCTCCCCAGAATGATGATGTCGTCGGCGTTCACTCCGCCCGCCTCCTGAGTGGCCATTGCAAGGGTGAGCGAGCCGTACGAATGACCTATCGCGGTGACGTGGGGATCATCTTGCAGGCTCGTCACGTTGATGCCTTCAAGAAACTTTTGGTAAGCGGGCGCACCCTCCCGAGCATGCTCGTCGCTCATCACATCCAGATTTTCCGGCAACCCCCAACCACCAGTACCCAACGGCGACATTCCCGCACTGTCGCCGACGATGGGGGCGTCGTAGCCAAGCCATACAATCGAGGCAGTGTCGGCCAACGAGTCGAGATCTCTGGCAGTTTCCGCTGTCTGAAGCGCGCGATCCATGGTATCGCTGAAACCTGCGTCCAATCTCGTGTTCAATCCGGGCACGTACGCAGATACGTTGTCAGCCGTGTCCGGGTTTCCGAAGGAGACGATGGCCCGCCCGTTTCCTTCGTCGCCGATACCAAGCAGAAACATGGGGGGATCGGTTTCTTCAGCCATTTGCTCCTGGACCGCCAGCAGCCCTTCGAGCTTCCGTTGTGAGTCGGCGTCGTCCCGGCCCTCCAGCTCCTCGATGAGCATGGGGAGGTACAGACGGTTGGCCTCGTCCCGCACCGCGGAGGGAACGCCGTCAATGTTGCCGATGGCCCCTGGGGCCATCGCGACCAGTGCGTCCTGGTTCTCCGCTGTCAGGTCGTTCCACCACTCCAGCGTCTCCTGTGGACTGCTGCCCGCGGCAATGGTGGCCAAGCGCTCGGGAACGTCTCTGGGCCAGACGACGCAGGTGTCCGCCGATCCCTGGTAGGGCGCACTGAGATGGGTCATGGTCTGCATGAAGAACTCCGCGTCGATCGGGAGTTCGGAGCGCTCCAGCAGGTCCAGGGCGACGTCATAGCCCAGCGACGAGTCCTGTCCCGTGCCTAACTGCTGGGCGCCCGCGAGGTTGAAGGCGTCCAGGCGCTCCTCGTAGCGCTGGCCCTGAACCGTGGTGTCCACCCAGTTCTGGTAGGCGTCCGTGCCGGGTTCCAGATCTCCGGGGACCCACATCGCCGCGTTGAGGATGTTGCCCATGGAGGTCCGCAGGGCCTCCGCGTCGTCCTGGGCGGTTTCGCTCATGTCGGCAGAGGCATGGTCCACCCGCTGCCAGAGGTCCAAGAACGCCTCCATGCCGATCTCGTCGACCAGGTATGACGCGAAGTCGGACTGCTCGTCCGCCACCGATGCCAGTCCCTGGAGTTGGGAGATGTCCTGCTCGCTGAGCTCCTCCTGGTTGGCGATGTCGAGGAACTGATCGGCGTGGAACTGGTTGCTGACCTCGAAGTTCCACTCGGCCTGGACGCCGGAGTCGTCATCGTCGGAGTCGACGTACCCAGGGATCGGCTCGCGGTACTCCTCCTCGCCACCACGCAGAATCCGGGCGCCCTCGCGCATCTGCTGGGCGGCGTCTCGTAACCACTCCAGCAGCGGCTGTAATCGCGAGAGTTCTCCCGATGCGTCCAGGGCGCGGGCGCGGTCCATGAAGTTGGCGAGGCTTCCGTAGGCTCCACCATCGCCACTGGTCCATAACTTGTCGGCTAACTCTTCGAGTTTGTCCGGGTCTGCGGAACGGTAATCACCCATGGCAGCACTCACTCCCCTCCCGCCCGAGGCTCCCCTCCCCGGCGCGGTACCGATGCGTAGCCTGGCTGAGCGTCACCAGGCGCCGAGAGGAACCTAGCCAGCGCAGCTTCGGAGCACCAGTGTGAGTCGGGTGCTGTCACCGATTCTTCACGCGAGGTGGAAAACGGCGTCGAGGACCCCGTAACGGTCAAAGGACTGCGTAATCAGCCGGAGAAGGTTGCCGGCCTCAACCGGAACGCGTCGTGCGCATCGCGTCCCGATTGACGGGACACCTCGCTCACGACACCGGGCAACACCTTGTGCGCGGACACCCGCGAGACCAGCCGGCCTACGCGGCCGGCCGGTGGGGACCGCCGGAGTTGTCCGCGCTGTTCCGTACGAGCGAGGCGCCCGACGCCCGGCGAAGGGCTCATGCGGTCCGCTTCCGCCTGGGCGGGCCGTTCCCGGGCGGGTAACGAAGCCCCGTCGTGTTCAGGTGGTGGGGAGCGAGGGGTGGTGGCAGAGGAAGGGATGTGCCGAGGTGGCCGGTGGTCGAAGGGTTGGCGTGGGGGTACAGGGCCCATCGCGCGCGGTGGGGGTCGATGACGAGCAGCGCTCCGATGTCCGGTAACGGCGGGCGCCGGTCGTCGCCGATCAGTACGGCGAGAGGTACGGCGCGGGGATGGATGAGGCGTTCGTCGGAGAGGAGGAAGCCAGCTGGGCAGACGATCAGGTCCGGGATCAGGAAGCCGCCTGGCTGCTTCGGGAGTTCGACGGCAGCGCCCTGGACCGTGACGAGGTGGAGGGCGGTAGGGCAGGGCGGAGTTGCCGTTCGAGGTTGCGGAGCAGGCCGAGGCGTCTGCCCTGCGGCGGCCGCGGTTGGCCGGGAAGGTCGATGCGCGTTCGGGTCCACCGCTGAAGGAGCGCGGCGGCCGCGCGTAACTGCCCGGTGTGGAACATGAGGCGACGGCGCGCCTTCACGGCTTGTCGCCCAGCGTGAACCAGACCAACTTTCCGGGCCCCGGCGCGTGGTGGCACACGCCCCATTCGGTGGCGTGGAGGGTGAGCAAGAGCAGTCCGCGCCCGCCCTCGTCGTCCGCGTCGGGCAGGTGGTCAGGAACGAGTGGAGTCCCCGGCGCCCGGTCGTGGACGAGTACGCGTACGGCTCCCCTGCGGGTCCATTCCGCGTGAAGCGCGATGGGAGCCGGGGCGACGCTGTGGACCGAGGCGACGAAGGCGTTGGTGACCAGCTCCGAGGTGAGCAGGGTGGCGATCTCGACGAGGTCCGCCCCGCCGGGCGCGGTGGGCGCGAGCGCCGCCCGGACGGCCTCGCGGGCGCTGCGCACCCACTGCGGTTCGGGCGGAAAGGTGAACGAGAAGTCTGTGAGGGATGGGGGCGCCGCATACGCGGAGCGGGTGGAGCACATGTTGTTCTTCCCGGCCTTCCTCCTTCCTCCTTCGGGCCCCGGTCATCCAGCCGTGTCGTTGCCGCACCGCCAACGGCATTGGCGGGCGGTGCGCTTCTCGGGAACAGAGGGTTGGGCCGTCGTGCCTAGGTCGGTGCGTAGGACGTAAGGACGGGACCAGGACGCGTCCCGTGGCCGATCCGGCGAGGGTGATATGCGTCGGATGATGCGGCCATGACCGTCACCAATGCCGCCACCGAACCGGCAGCCGTAGTCCCGGACCGCCCCTCGGGGCTGCGTCGACCCGGTGCCTGGCCCGTGCTCCTGGCCTCCTTCGTCGGCCAGTTCCTCGTGGTCCTCGACATCTCCGTGGTGAACGTCGCGCTGCCCAGCATGCGCGACGACCTGCACCTCACCTCGTCCTCCCTGCAGTGGGTCGTCAACGGCTACGCCGTCACGTTCGCGGGCTTCCTGCTGCTCGGCGGGCGGCTGTCCGACCTGCTCGGCAGCAAGCGGATCTACCTGGCGGGCCTCGCCCTGTTCAGCGCCGCCAGCCTCGCCGGCGGCCTGGCCCAGGACGGCGGCACGCTCATCGCCGCGCGGGCGGCCCAGGGCGTGGGCGCGGCGCTGCTGGCGCCGGTCACCCTGTCGCTGCTCACCAGCACCTTCCCCGAGGGCGCCGCCCGCACCCGGGCCATCGCCGTCTGGACCGCCGTCGGCGCCGGCGGCGGGGCGACCGGCGGGCTGATCGGCGGGGCGCTGACCGACTACGCCTCCTGGCGCTGGGTGTTGCTGATCAACGTGCCGATCGGGCTGCTCGTCGGCCTCGTCGTGCTGCTCCGGCTGCGCGAGCCGCGCACCGGCGCCGACCGGCCCGGCCTGGACCTGCCGGGGGCGGTGCTGGTCACCGCGGGCGTCGCCGCGGTGGCGTACGGCATCGGCGAGACCGAGTCCGCCGGCTGGACCACCGCCGAGGCCCTGGTGCCGATACTCGGCGGTCTGGCGGCGCTGGGCGCGTTCGTGGCCGTCGAGGCCCGCAGCAGGCACCCGTTGATGCCGCTGCGCCTCTTCCGCGTCCGCAGCGTCGCCGTCGGCAACCTGGTGACGCTCGTCAGCATGGTCGGCGCCTTCGCGATGTGGTACTTCCTCACCCTCTACATGCAGAACGTGCTGGACTACAGCGCGGTGCGCACCGGCGTGGCGTTCCTGCCCCACACGGCGGCGGTGATCATCGGCTCGCAGCTCGCGGCCCCGCTGATGGCCCGGCTCGGCAGCCGCGTGCTGACCGTGCTGGGCGGCCTGCTCACGGCGGGCGGCTTCCTGTGGCAGAGCGCGGTGCTGGACGCGGACGGCACCTTCCTCTCGGCCATACTCGGGCCGGCGGTGCCGATGGCCGCGGGCACCGCCGTGCTGATGACGTCTCTGACCGACACGGCCACCACCGGGGTCGCGAAGGCCGACGGGGGCGGCGTCTCGGGGCTGGTCAACACCTCCCGGCAGATGGGCGCGGTGCTCGGCCTGTCCGTGCTCGGGGCCTTCGCCACGTCGGGCGCGGCGGGTACCGGACCCGAAGCGGGGTACGCCGACGCGTTCCTGGCGGGAGGTCTGATCACCCTGGTCGCACTGCTGTTGGTGCCGCTGCTCCCCCGTGCGCGCCGCTGAGCGCCTGCCGTGCGCCGCCGTCCAACGACGTGATCTGTGGCATATCTATACGGAACCGGGCCGCCAACCGGTTTCTCAGAGAGCCGACGTCAGTGGAGGGCGCTAACGTCGAGTGAGGCAGGCATAGACTCGGCGCAGTCTAAGGGGGCGCGAGCATGAGTTACGGCGACGACTACGAGGACCCGCGCGCCCGCCGCGCCCCCGCACAGACCCGCACCCGCCTGCCCGAGGACGAGGAGGCGACGCCCCGTCAGCCCGCGTCGCCCAAACGCAGCCTGGCCACGATCGTCGCCGTGGTCGTGCTGCTGCTGGCGGCGATCGTCTTCGCGAACCAGACGGGCGGCGACGGCGACGACGGCACGGACGACCAGTCCGACGCCCAGACCCAACCCACCGCGCCCACCGGCGAACAGCCGGTCGACGGCACGATGAACGGCATCCCCTCCGGCTTCGCCCAAACGGAACAGGGCGCGGAGAGCGCGGCGGCGAACTACGCGGTCGCCCTCGGCGGCGAGGGCATGTTCAATCCCGAGGAGCGGCAGGCGATCGTCGACGCGGTCTACTCTCCCGACGTCGCCGCCGCCCGCGCCTCGGATCTGGAGGCGGCGTACACCGACCCGGACTTCCTCACGAGCATCGGGCTGACGGAAAGCGGTGAGGCGCCGGAGGACATGACCTTCGTCTCCCGCATCGTGCCGGTCGGCACCAGAGTCGTCGAGTTCGCGGAGACCGGCGCGACCGTCGAGGTCTGGTACTCGTCGCTGTTCGGCCTCGCGGGCACCGAGTCGACGAGCCCGGTGACCGAGAGCTGGTACACCAGCACCTATGAGCTGGCCTGGGTCGACGGCGACTGGAGGGTCACCGACTTCGCCCAGGAGGACGGTCCCGTGCCGGTCGCGCGTGACCAGCGCGCCTCCACGTCGGACGAGATGTCTGAAGCGGTCCAGGAATTCGGAGGGTTCACGTATGCGCGCTAGCCCTCGTCGTCGCATCGCCGGACTCGCGGCCGTCGTCGCGGGGTCCCTCGGTCTCGCTGTCGGGCTCGCCCCGCGGGCCTGGGCCGCCCCGGACGACGAAGACGACCCCTGTGACCTGATCCGCGGCCCCGCGCAGGACTACTGCGAGGGGGAGGATCCGGGGAGTGGTGGGGGTGGGGGGTCCGGGGACGACTCGTACAGTTCGACGTTGGATCCGTTGTCCTCGTTGGCGCAGGGGTGTGCCGACGCCGCCGCGTGGATCGTCGGTGAGCTGTCGGAGTTGGTGTCCGACACCACCAACGTCGACTTCACCAACGCCGCGTTCCTGCGGCAGTACGCGGTCGTCTTCGCCGCCTCCACCGTGCTGACCCTGATCCTGTGGCTGCTCGCCATCGTCAAGCGCGCGATCCGTGGGGTGCCGCTGACCACCGCCATCAGTGAGGCGATCGGGTTTCTCTGGCTGTGCGTCATGGCCTCGGCGTTCACCCCGCTCGCGCTGTACGTGGTGGTGGGGGCGACCGACAGCGTGACGGACGCGATCGTCGCCGGGACGGGGGACAACTCGGAGGCGTTCTTCGGGGACTTCCAGGCGGCGCTGGAGTCGGGCGAGGACATCGGCGGCGGACCGATCATGCTGATCGTGGTGTCGCTGGTGTCGATCCTGGCCGCCGGCGTGCTGTTCCTTGAGCTGACGATCCGGGCGGCCATGCTGTACGTGGGCGCGATGCTGGGCACCGCCGTGTACGCCGGGCTGGTGGACAAGAACCTCTGGGGCCACGTCAGGCGGTGGGCCGGGCTGATGATCGCGGTGATCCTCATCAAGCCGGTGATCGCCATCGTGCTGGGCCTCGCGGGCGCGCTGACCAACGCGGAGTCAGACGAGCCGACGGCCGCCTCGGCGATCATCTCCGGGCTCGCCATCATCCTGCTGGCGATCTTCGCCTCGGCCATGATCTACCGCTTCGTGCCCGGGTTCGGCGACGAGATCGTCAGCCAGCGGGCGATGCGGCAGGACACCGCGAGCCGGGCGGGCGCCGTGGCCGTGTCCTCCACCGCGCACACCCTGCGGCAGGGCATGAGCACGCACGGCGCGCGCGGCGGCGGTGGGGGCGGCGGAGCCGGCGCGGGCGCCGGGTCGGGGGCGGCCGGCGGTGGCGGTTCCCGGCCGGCCAACAACAACATCGCGAGCGGCGTCGCCGCGCACAGCACCCGCGGGAGCCGCGGCGGCCAGGCGGGCGGGGGCCGGGCGCCGCGGCAGGGCCGGCGCGGGGGTGGTGACGGGTGACCGCGCCGACGCAGCCGTTCACGCACCGGCGCCGCACGTACCTGATCGGGCGGGCACGCCCGCAGGCCCTGGTGGGGAAGAACCGGGAGACCGGGGAGATCGCGCTCATCGTGCTGGGCGCCTTCTTCGGCATGATGAGCGGCCTGTTGATCCCGGTGCTGACGGTCCGGATCGTGGGTCTTGTCGGGTTCCCGATGCTGGCCCTCGCGGCGGTGTACGTGCCGTACAACGGCCGCACGTTCTACAGGTGGTTCGAGGTGTCGCGTTCCTTCAGGCGCATGCTGCGGCGTGGCGCCAGGTACCGTTCCGGCGCGCCCGAGGCGGGCATCACGCTCGACGGGCGGGAGGTCGAGATCGGCACGCCGCCCGGCGTCGGCCGGGTCAACTGGCTGGCCACGGCGTTCGGCCCTGACGAGATCGCGATCCTGCTGCACCCGGACAAGAAGACCATCACCGCCGCCATCGAGATCGAGGGTCCTGGCGTCGGGCTGCGGGACAGCGAGGACCAGGAGGCGCTGGTCGAGCGGTTCGGGACGCTGCTGAAGCATGTGGCGAACGGCGACGGGCACGTGACGCGGCTGCAGATGCTGGCCCGCACGCTGCCGGCCGACCCCGACGCGCACGCCAACGACGTGCTGGAGCGCGGCGACACGGGCGCGCCCCGCTGGATAAGGGAGTCGTACGACCAGCTCCAGTCGATGGTGTCCACCTCCAGCGAGCAGCACCGGGCGTACCTGGTGGCGTGCATGCACCATTCGCGGGAGCTGAGCAACGAGGCGCAGGCCATCGCCAAGGCCGCGCGGGCGTCGCGGGAGCGGCGCAGGATGTCGCAGGACGAGGCGCTGGCCGTGATCATGGCGCGGGAGCTGACGGACATCTGCGCCCGGCTGACGGAGGCGGACATCCGGGTGCGGCAGCCGCTCGGGGAGGCCAGGCTGGCCTCGCTGGTGCACTCGATGTACGACCCGGACCATCCGATCGACCACATCCAGGCGATGTCGCAACGCAACGCCTGGCCGGCCGAGTTGGATGCCAGGCAGCCGACGTACCTGCAGGCGAAGACCAGGGAGTCGGACACCCGGGAGCCGTGGTGTCACGCCACCGCCTGGGTCAAGGAGTGGCCGATGACGCCGGTCGGGGTCAACTTCCTGGCCCCGCTGCTGGTGCACACGCCCGACGTGATCCGCACCGTGGCGGTCTGCATGGACCTGGAGCCGACCGAGATCGCCATCGAGCGGATGCTGACGGAGAAGACCAACGACGCGGCCGAGGCGTCGCGCGCGGCAAAGATGAATCGTACGGTGGACCCTCGGGACGTGGCCGCGCACAGCAGGGTGGACCAGCGCGGTGACGACCTGGCGTCCGGCGCGGCGGGGGTGAACCTGGTGGGGTACCTCACCGTGTCCTCGCCGAATCCGGAAGCACTTGCCAGAGACAAGCGCACGATCCGCGCCTCGGCGGGTAAATCCTATTTGAAGCTCGAGTGGTGCGACCGTGAGCACCACCGGGCGTTCGTGAACACGCTGCCCTTCGCCACGGGCATCAGGCGCTGAGGGTGGCGAGGGTGGCTGGGGTGTCCGACGCTGAAGGAGGAGGTGCAGCATGCCGCCGCGGGATCCGCTGAGCGCCATCACCGAGGCGTTCACCAGTCTGCTGTTCGGCAAGACCGAGACGGCCCGGCTGCCGGTGCGCACCTCCACCGGGCAGGCGCAGGCCGTGTACCTGCCCACCGCGGCCCCCGGGCTCGGCGACTCCGGGGTGATCATCGGCCGCGAGGTGTACTCCGGCAAGGGGTACATCTACGACCCGTTCCAGCTCTACGGGCAGCAGCTGCCCGCGCCGCACTGGCTGGTGCTGGGCGAGTCGGGGAACGGCAAGTCGGCGCTGGAGAAGTCGTACGTGCTGCGCCAGCTGCGGTTCCGCGAGCGGCAGGTGGTGGTGCTCGACGCGCAGGGCGAGGACGGCGTCGGCGAGTGGAACCTGGTCGCCGAGCAGCTGGGCATCACGCCGATCCGGCTGGACCCGGTGGGTGCGCAGAGCGGCAACGTGCGGCTCAATCCGCTGGATCCGGCGATCACCACGACGGGTCAGCTGGCGCTGCTGCGCACCATCATCGAGGTGGCGCTCGGCCGCCCGCTGGACGAGCGCTCCGGGTTCGCGCTGAAGGTCGCGCACGCCTACGTGAACCAGACGACGACGGGCCGCCAGCCGATCCTGACGGACATCGTGGAGCGGCTGCGGCACCCGCGCCCGGAGTCGGCCGAGGCGATGAACGTGGAGCTGGAGGACGTCCGGGCCTGGGGGCTCGACGTGGCGCTGGTGCTCGACCGGCTGGTCGACGGCGACCTGCGCGGCATGTTCGACGGGCCGACGACGGTCGGGATCGACCTGGACGCGCCGCTGATCATCTTCGACCTCTCGCACATCGACCGGAACTCGATCGCGATGCCGATCCTGATGGCGATCGTCGGGGTGTGGCTGGAGCACACCTGGATCAGGCCGGACCGGCGGAAGCGCATCTTCCTGGTCGAGGAGGCCTGGCACATCATCAACTCCCCGTCGGTGGCCCAGCTGTTCCAGCGGCTGCTGAAGTTCGGGCGGCGGCTCGGCCTGTCCTTCGTGGCCGTGGTGCACCATCTGTCCGACGTGGTGGACGGCGCCGCGGCCAAGGAGGCGGCGGCGATCCTGAAGATGGCCTCCACCCGCACGATCTACGCCCAGAAGTCCGACGAGGCACGGGCCACGGGGCAGGTGCTCGGCCTGCCGCGCTGGGCGGTGGAGATCATCCCGACGCTCACCCCCGGCATGGCGGTCTGGGACGTCAACGGCAACGTCCAGGTGGTCAAGCATCTGGTCACCGAGGCGGAGCGGCCGCTGGTCTTCACGGACCGGGCGATGACCGAGTCGGCGGCGGCGCTGGAGACGATGGCCCGGGCGGTGCACGGACCCGAAGAGCCGCTCGCCCTGGAGGAGGGCCACGGGGAGCGGGATGATCTCTTCGAGGCGGAGACGGAGGCCCGGGTCGCGGCCTTCGAGAAGCGGCAGGGAGTCGGGTAGTCGACTACCCGAAGGTCGGTCGGGCGGAAGTCGGGGAGAAGCGGTGACGTCGTACGAGCCGGGCGCGCGGCAGCGGCCCTCGGGCCAGCGGCCCGAGCGGCGCGGCGGCGGGGTGCCGGACGGGCTGCTGGTGGGCGGCGTGCTGCTGCTGATCAGCCTGGCCACGTTGACCTGGAGCTCGACCGAGCTGGGCGGGTTGATCGCGCACGGGCGGTGGCCGGAGGGCGTCGCGTTCGTGGACACCGGCACGGCCGTGCGGTCGTTCCTGACGGCGCCGCGGGACGTGGCCGAGGCGTGGCCCAACGCGTCGGCGGAGGACCTGCCCAGCGGGACGATGCTGTGGCTGACGTTCCTGGCCCAGCTGATGGTCCTCTTCTCCTCGGCGCTGTGGATCGCGTTCCGGGTGGCGAGTTGGCGAGCGCGACGCGCGGATCGCGGGAAGCGCGATCCGCGCGGGGAGATGGCGGACGAGGCGCCGCCGGTCGCCCGGCCGCGCGGCCGGGCGTCGGACGCCCTCGGGCCGGAGCCGACGGAGGCGGCGGGGTGGGAGCAGCGCCCCGCGACGGCCGCGTCCGGCCCCGAGGTCCCGCTGCCCGGCCGGCCGGAGGACCGCGGCGGGCAGGGCGGACGGCAGGGACACGGGCACGCGCCCGGAGCGCCCGGCGACCACGGGCCGGTCGCCGCCGGTTCGGCAGGGTCGGCTGGTTCGGCTGGTTCGGCTGGGGGCGCCGCGGCTGCGCCGCCGGTGGCTCCGGAGCAGCCCGTCGAGCCGCTGCCCGAGCCGCTGCCCGAGGCGGCGGCGACCGGCGGAGCCGGATTCGTCGCGGCGGCGGCGGTCGGACACGGCTCCAGCGGCGGGGCCGGCGCGCGGGAGGCCGTCGCCGAGGTGCTGCGGGCACCGGAGGGAGTGCTGGTCATCGATCCGGACGGCCGGCTGTGGACCCGGACCGCCCGGCAGCGCGGCAAGCTCGGCCCGGTGCACGTCTACGATCCGGGCCACGCCACGGACGCGCCGGTGCGCCTGCGGTGGGCGCCGCAGCGCGGTTGTGAGGAGATGCCCGTGGCCCGGCGCCGGGCCGCGGCGCTGCTCGCGCCGGTGCGTCCCACCGAACCCGTCTTCCAGCTCGACGCGGAGACCGCCGAGACGCTGCTGCGCTGCTATCTGCACGCCGCCGCGCTGGCCGGCGAACCGATCCAGCAGGTGCTGCGCTGGGCGCACGGCGCGCCGTCGGGCCACGGCCGGGCCGCCGCGGAGCCGGGCAAGATCCTGCGCGGCAACTCCCGGGTCGCGCCGGGCGCGTCGATGGAGCTGGAGAGCACGCTCACCACGCATCCGGGACGCCGGGACGCCGGCCTGGCGCTGATCGGCCGGGCGCTGGCCGGCCTGGACCAGCTGCACATCCGCCAGTCCTGTTCCCCGGGCCGGGTGGACGCCCTGTCGTTGGACAACGTCTCGGGCGAGGGCGGCACGCTGTACGTGGTGGGCGACCACAAGGAGACGGCGGGTCTGCGCAACGCCTTCGCCGAGGCCGTCACCACGGACCAGCCGCGGCTCGCCGTCGTCGACGGCGGCTAGCCGGGCTTGAAGCCCAGTTCGTAGGTGCGCACCGAGGGGTCGCGGGGGTCGGCGTCGCTCTCGCCCGTCGGTTGGAAGCCCATGGCGGCGTAGAAGCGGGCGGCGCGCGGGTTGTTCTCGTGGACGTGCAGCCGCACCTCGCGGCCGCCGGCCCAGGCTATGGCCGTCCGCAGCAGCTCCCCGGCCAGGCCGGTGCCGCGGTGCTCGGGCAGCATGTAGACGCTGATCACGCGCGCGAAGCGGGTGGTGAGGAAGACGGCGAGCATGCCGCCCCAGCGCCCGTTCTCGTCCTCGCCTATGAAGGTGACCGTGCCGTCGTGATCCCCCGACGCGCGTCGCTCCCAGTCCCGCTGCGGCAGCCGCGCCGCCTTCTCGTGGCGCTCGAAGAACGCCACCGGGGCCACGGGATCCGCGAGGGCGGCCAGCCGCAACTCCCGCAGCTCCCGCCAGTCCTCGCGGCAGGTCCGTCGAATCTTGTACGCCATGCCCTGATGCTGGCACCAGGCGACCCACAAGTAAATCGAGAAAACCCGGTGGTCCGCCGGACGAATCCGGGTCTAGGCTCGCCTGCTTGTGTATGGAGCCGTTGCGATCAGTGGATTCAGGCGTTACGCGACGTACCGAGTAGCCACGGCGGCCGGGGTTTTCACCAACACGGTATTCGGATTCGTGCTCAGTTTCGCCTTCACGGCCCTGTGGGCCGAACGGCCCCGGCTCGGCGGCTACGACGAGGCGCAGGCACTCACCTTCGTGTGGACGGGCCAGGCGCTGCTGGCCACGATGGCGGTGTTCGGGCAGGGCTTCGGCCACGAGTTGCAGGAGCGGATCCGCAGCGGGGACGTGGCCGTCGACATCTACCGGCCGGTCGACTTCCAGCTCTGGTGGCTGGCCTCCGACCTGGGCCGCGCCGGGTTCGAACTCCTGGGCCGCGGGGTGGCGCCGATGCTCGTGGGCGCCCTCGCGTTCGAGCTCGCGCTCCCGGTCAGCCCGTTGACCTGGGTGTGGTTCCTGTGCTCGGTGGCGCTGGGCGTGCTGGTCAGCTTCGGCATCCGGTTCCTGGTGGCGCTGTCCGCGTTCTGGCTGCTGGACGCCACCGGGGTGGCCATGGTCTCCGTGCTGCTGACCACGTTCTTCTCGGGAATGACGCTGCCGCTCACCGTCTTCCCCGGTTCGTTCGGGGACAGCGTCCAGTGGCTGCCCTGGGCGGCGATCGTCCAGGTCCCGGCGGACGTGCTGCTGGGGCGGCACGAGGGGATGGACGTGCTGACGGCGTTGGCGTTCCAGGCCGGTTGGGCGCTGGTGCTGCTGGCGGTGGGCCGGGCGGTCATGGCGGCGGCCACCCGGAAGGTGGTGGTTCAGGGTGGGTGAGGCGGCGCGGGCACTGCGGGCGTACGGCCTGATCGTCCGGATGTGGGTGCGTTCGACGATGGCCTACCGAACGTCGTTCGCGCTGACCACGATCGGCAACGCGGCCGGCAGCGCCCTGGACTTCGTGGCCGTCGCGCTCATGTTCTCGCAGGTGGACACGCTGGGCGGTTTCACGGTCGGCGAGGCGGCCCTGCTGTACGGCACGTCGAGTGTCGCGCTCGGCGTCGCCGACCTGCTGCTGGGCAGCATGGACACGCTCGGCGGCCGGATCCGGGACGGCACGTTGGACACGCTGCTGGTCCGCCCGGTGCCGGTGTTCGCGCAGGTCGCCGCGGACCGCTTCGCGCTGCGTCGGCTGGGCCGCGTCGCCCAGGCCCTGGTGGTGCTGGTCTGGGCGCTGACCCAGGTGGACGTGGACTGGACGGTGGCACGGGTGGTCTGGCTGCCCGTGATGCTGGTCAGCGGTTCGCTGATCTTCGGGGCGATCTGGACGCTGGGCGGCGCGTTCCAGTTCGTCGCCCAGGACGCGGCGCAGGTGCAGAACTCCTTCACCTACGGCGGCAACAACCTGCTCAAGTACCCGCCGACGATCTTCGCCAGGGAGCTGGTGAGTGGGGTGACGTTCGTCGTGCCGCTGGCGTTCGTCAACTGGCTGCCGGTGCTGTGGCTGCTGGGCCGGGACGACCCGCTGGGTCTGCCGGCGTGGGTGGACTTCCTCTCCCCGGTGGTCGCGGTGCTGATGTGCGGCGTCGCCGCGCTGGCCTGGCGGGCCGGGGTGCGGAGCTATCGGAGCACGGGGAGCTGATCACGGTGAACGAGACGGAGAAGATGGCCGACGAGGTCGCGGACGACGTGCTGATCGAGCTGGCGGACCTGGAGAAGGTGTTCCAGGTCCGGGTGAAGGCCGGCAGGCTGCGCCGGGAACGCCGCGAGGTCCGCGCCGTGGACGGGATCTCGTTCCGGGTGCGGCGCGGCGAGATGGTCGGCTATATCGGCCCGAACGGCGCGGGCAAGTCGACCACGATCAAGATGCTGACCGGCATCCTGACCCCCAGCGGCGGCCGGCTGCGGGTCGCCGGCATCGACCCGGCACGGGACCGCACCCGGCTCGCCCGGCGCATCGGGGTGGTGTTCGGGCAGCGCACGACGCTGTGGTGGGACCTGCCGCTGAAGGACTCGTACCAGCTGGTGCGCCGCATCTACCGGGTGCCGGAGCGGCGGTTCGCCGAGAACCTCGACCGGTGCGTGGAGCTGCTGGAGCTGGCGCCGCTGCTCGACGTGCCGGTGCGGCAGCTGTCGCTGGGCCAGCGGATGCGCGGCGACATCGCGGCGGCGCTGCTGCACGACCCCGAGGTGCTGTACCTGGACGAGCCGACCATCGGCCTGGACGTGGTCAGCAAGGCGAGGGTGCGCGGGTTCCTCGCCGACCTGAACGCCGAGCGCGGCACCACCGTGCTGCTGACCACGCACGATCTGACCGACATCGAACAGCTCTGCTCGCGGGTGATGGTGATCGACCACGGGCGGCTGATGTACGACGGGCCGCTGTCCGGACTGCACGAGGTGGGCGAGAGCGAGCGGACGCTCGTGGTCGACCTGGAGCGGGAAGTGCCGCCCATCGACGTCCCCGGGGCGCGGACGGTCCGGGTGGACGGCCCCCGGCAGTGGCTGGCGTTCCCGGCGACGGCCAGCGCGGCCCCGCTGGTGGCCGACGTGGCGGCGCGGTACCCGCTGCTCGACCTGTCGCTGCGCGAGCCCGACATCGAGGACGTGATCTCCCGGATGTACGCGATGGGCTCGGCGTCCGGCGACGGTGTGGACCAGGCTTCCGGCGAGGCGCCGGAGGGGCCCCGGGGGACTGTCGGGGGCAGCAGGGTGGGGTAATCCCCCGGTCCGATACGGCGCTGCGCACCATCGTGCCGCACCCCCGCTGAACGGCACCGTTGTCTCGTACCCAGAAGGGTGAGAGCGAGCGGCTCAGCAGAGGAGACGGACCGTGACGGCGACAGTTCCGATTCCGCCCCGAGTGACGGCAGCGGTTGCCGCGCGGGCGGAGGGTGTGGTCAAGGCGTACGGGTCGGGGGAGACCCGGGTGGTGGCGTTGGACGGGGTGAGTATCGACGTGGCGCGGGGGGCGTTCACGGCGATCATGGGGCCTTCGGGGTCGGGTAAGTCGACGTTGATGCACTGCCTGGCGGGGTTGGACACGGTGACCTCGGGGCGGATCTGGATCGCGGGGACGGAGGTCACGGGGCTTCGGGACAAGAAGCTGACGCGGCTGCGGCGGGACAACGTGGGGTTCATCTTCCAGGCGTTCAACCTGCTGCCGACGTTGAACGCGGCGGAGAACATCACGTTGCCGATGGACATCGCGGGGCGTAAGCCGGATCAGGCGTGGTTGGACCGGGTGATCGACACGGTCGGGCTGCGGGACCGGCTGCGGCACCGGCCGAACGAGCTGTCGGGTGGGCAGCAGCAGCGGGTGGCGGTGGCGCGGGCGTTGGCGGCGCGTCCGGAGATCATCTTCGGGGACGAGCCGACGGGGAACCTCGACTCCCGGGCCGGTGCCGAGGTGCTGGGCTTCCTGCGGAAGAGCGTGGACGAGCTCGGCCAGACCATCGTGATGGTCACCCACGACCCCGTCGCCGCCGCCTACGCCGACCGGGTCCTGTACCTGGCGGACGGCCGGGTGGTGGACGACATGTACCACCCGACCGCCGACCTGGTGCTGGACCGCATGCGGCGCTTCGACGCGCGGGGACGCGTGTCATGACCGTCCTGAAGACGTCCCTGCGGAGCTTCTTCTCCCACAAGGCGCGGATGCTGCTCTCCGGCGTCGCCGTCATGATCTCGGTGGCGTTCGTCTGCGGCAGCCTGGTGTTCAGCGACACGCTCAGCGCGACCTTCGACAAGTTCTTCACCTCCATCAGCTCCGACGTGACGGTGGAGCCGGAGGAGCGGGACAACGCCAACGACACCGGCCGTCCCGAGACGCTGCCCGCCTCGCTCGTCGAGCGGCTCGCCGGCGTCGACGGCGTCGCCGAGGCGAACGGCATGGTCATCAACGAGGCCGTGTCGATCGTGGACGGGCACGGCGAGAGCGTCGACTCGCCGGCCGGCGCGCCGACGTTCGGCGGTGACTGGGGCCCGGTCGCCGAGGACACCATGAACCTCGCCGAGGGCGACGCGCCCTCGGGACCGAACGAGGCGCTGATCGACGCCGACACGGCCGAGAGCAACGACATCGCGGTCGGCGACGAACTCAGGCTGATCACGATGTCCGGCACCACGCCCGTGCGGGTCACCGGACTGGCCGAGTTCGAGGGCACCAACCCGGGCGCCGCGTACCTGCTGATGGAACCGGCCGCCGCCCGCGAGACGCTGCTCGGCGGCTCCGACCTGGTCAGCGCGGTGCACGTGAACGCGGCCGACGGGGTCAGCGACGCCGAGCTCAAGCGGCGGATCGCGGCGGAGCTCGGCCCGGACTCGGAGCTCCAGGTGCACACCCGGGAGGAGTCCACCGAGTCGATGACCAACGAGGTGGGGTCGTTCCTCGACATCACCCGCTACGCGATGCTCGGCTTCGCCGGGGTGGCGGTGCTGGTGGGGATCTTCCTCATCGTCAACACCTTCTCCATGCTGGTCGCCCAGCGCACCCGGGAGATCGGCCTGATGCGGGCCGTCGGCGCCAGCCGCCGGCAGACCGGCCGCACGGTGCTGGTCGAGGCGCTGCTGCTCGGCGTCATCGGCTCGGTGCTCGGCGTCGGCGCCGGCATCGGCCTGGCCGTCGGCCTGATGTCGCTGATGCAGTCGTCGGGGATCAACCTCTCCACGGAGCAGCTGACCGTCAACCCGGCCACGCCGATCGTCGGCCTCGTGGTCGGCGTCGTGTCCACCCTGCTGGCGGCCTGGCTGCCGGCGCGGCGCGCCGGGCGGGTCTCGCCGATGGCGGCGCTGCGCGAGGCGGGCGCGGGCGGCGCGGCGCCCGGCGACGGCCGCCCGGGCAGGCTGCGGGCGGTGCTCGGCCTGCTGCTGGTCGGCGGCGGAGCGGCCGCGCTGTGGGCGGCCGGGACGGCCGGCGAGGCGTCGGACGGCGCCCCGTACCTGATGGGTGGGCTGCTGCTGACGCTGGTCGGCGCGATCGTCGTCGGGCCGCTGCTGGCGTCCGTGGTGGTGCGGGTGCTCAACGCGGTGGTGCTGCGGGTCTTCGGCTCGGTGGGCCGGATGGCCGGCCGCAACGCCCTGCGCAACCCGCGCCGCACCGGCGCGACGGCCGGCGCGCTGATGATCGGCCTGGCCCTGGTCGGCTCGCTGTCCGTGGTCGCCTCCTCGGTGGTGGCCTCGGCCTCCGACCAGCTGGACCGCTCGGTCGGCGCGGACTTCATCATCGAGTCCTCGGGAAGCGGCCTGATCACCCCGCAGGCGGTGGCGGCCATCAGGGACACGCCGGGCCTGGCCCACGTGACGGAGTACCGCGGCGTCAACCTGAAGCTGACGACGCCGGACGGCCGGAGCTCGAACGAGGAGATCGTCGCGGCCGATCCGACGTACGCGGAGGACCTGCGGGCGGTGACGGTGGCCGGCGAGCTGGCGGACGCGTACCAGCCCGGCCACCTGGCGGTGAGCGAGGGATACGCCGAGGAGCACGACCTGTCGGTCGGCGACGAGCTGACGGCGCGGTTCGTGGGCGGCGACCGTGCCACGCTGACGCTGGGCGCGATCACCTCCGAGGACACGCTCTTCGACCAGGGCGCGATGTACATGAGCACCGAGACCGCGCGGGCGCATCTGCCGGCGGACCAGATGCCGCTGAACTTCGTGGTGTTCGCCAAGGCCGACCCGGGCCAGAAGGCGGCGGTCCACGCGGCGCTCAAGGACAGCCTGCGGGACTACCCGCAGTACGACGTCCGCGACCAGGAGGACTACAAGCAGCTGATGGAGGACGAGATCGGCGGCGTGCTCAACCTGGTGTACGGGCTGCTGGCGCTGGCGATCATCGTGGCGATCCTGGGCGTGGTGAACACCCTGGCGCTCTCGGTCATCGAGCGGACCCGGGAGATCGGCCTGATGCGGGCCATCGGCCTCTCCCGCCGCCAGCTGCGCCGGATGGTCCGGCTGGAGTCGGTGGTCATCGCCCTCTTCGGCGCGCTGCTGGGGCTGGGCATGGGCCTGGCGTGGGGCTGGACGGCGCAGCAGCTGCTGGCGGAGTCGGGCTTCGGGGTGCTGGAGATCCCGTGGCCGACGATCGGCACGGTCTTCGCCGGTTCGGCGGTGGTCGGCCTGATAGCCGCCCTGGTCCCGGCCTTCCGCGCCGGCCGGATGAACGTCCTGGGCGCCATCGCGACGGAGTGACTACCCGTCACGGAACCGGACGGTCCGGGCCCGCGCGTTCCCCCTACCCGGGGAGCCGCGGGCCCGCCCCGTCCCACGGGGCGGGCTGCCGCCCAGGGCAAGGCGCTGCCCGCGAAGAGGGCACTGCCCACAGGGCACAGCACCGCCCGCACGACTCAGGGCGCCCGCGGGGCGGAGTGCCGGCCCGCAGGGGGCGCCGAGGCGGGACTCCGCCCGCGAAGCACGGCGCCGCCCGCAGAATCGGGGCGACGCCCGCAAGGCGCGGCGCCGCCGCAGGCAGAGGACCACCCACAGGGCACAGCCCTGCCCGCAGGGGCGCGGGTAGAGGGTGCCGTCCCCCAACGCGGGTCTCCGCCCGCGAAGCACGGCACTGCCCGCAGAGCAAAACGCCACCCGCACGGCGCGGCGCCGCCGCAGGCAGAGGCCCGCCCGCAGGGCGAAGCGCTGTCCGCAGGACTGAGGGTGCCGTCACCCCCGTCGGGACTCCGCCCGCGAAGCAGAGCACTGCCCGCAGGGCAGAAGGCCGCCCGCAAGGCGCGGCGCCGCCGCAGGCAGAGGCCCGCCCGCAGGGCGGGGGGCGACGGCCGCAGGGGGGTGCGGGTTCGGGTGCCGGCACCCCCGTAGGGGGTGGCGGCTATGCGCCGGAGGCGAGTTCGCGGCTGCGGTCGCGGGCCGCCTCCAGGGCCGAGATGAGCGCGGCGCGCACCCCGTGGTTCTCCAGCTCCCGGATCGCGCTGATGGTGGTGCCGCCCGGCGACGTGACCGCCTCCCGCAGGGTCACGGGGTGCTCGCCGCTGTCCCGCAGCATCACCGACGCCCCGATCGCCGCCTGCACGATCAGGTCGTGCGCCTTGTCGCGCGGCAGCCCGAGCAGGATCCCCGCGTCGGTCATCGCCTCCACCAGGTAGTAGAAGTACGCGGGCCCCGAACCGGACAGCGCGGTCGCCGCGTCCTGCTGGGACTCCGGCAGCCGGAGCGTCTTGCCCACGCCGCCGAAGATCTCCTCCGCGTGTGCCAGGTCCTCGTCCGTGGCGTGGCTGCCCCCGGAGATGACGGACATCGCCTGGTCCACCAGCGCCGGCGTGTTCGGCATCACCCGGACCACCGGGATCCCGGGCGTCAGGCGGGCCTCCACGGAGGCCGTGGTGATCCCGGCCGCCGCGGTGATGACCAGCCGGTCGGCGGGGGTGTGCGGGGCCAGCTCGTCCAGCAGCGCGGCCATGTCCTGGGGTTTGACGGTGAGGATCAGCGTGTCCGCGGTCTTCGCGGCCTCCGCGTTGCCGACGACCTCGACGCCGTGCCGCTCCCTGAGGGCCGCGGCGCGCTCCTGGCGGCGCGCGGTGACCAGCAGGTCGGCCCGGTCCCGGCCGGCACGCAGCATGCCGCCGAGCAGGGCCTCGCCGATCTTTCCGGCGCCGAGGACAGCGATCTTCTGGGTCATGGGCGACTCACCTTGCCTCGCGATCCGGTCGTGTTCGTGGTCGTGGTCTCGTGTCGAACCTGTCGGGACGGACTTCCTCACGGACACGGTATAGCGCCGGCCCAGGAGCGTTCCGTGCCCCTTCGGGGTACCACGGTGAGCCGGACGGTGTACGGCTCGGTCACCTCGCCCTCCGGAAAGATGCTGGTCAGCACGGCGCGCTCGGCGTCCACGATGGCCCGCTGCTCCGCCGGGGGCCGAACCGCCAGGAAGGAGTGGGTGGCCAGGTTGGCCAGGTGCGTGGTCAGCGGGACGGTGCGGGACCACCGCACCTCGCGGTAGGCGGGCAGCAGGCCGGGGTCGACGTCCTGGACCAGTCGCGGGGCGCGCGCGGTGAGGTCGTCGGGGCCACGCCGGTCCTTGAGCCGGGCGAGCCGCTCGTCCTGTTCGCGGACCCAGTCCACGGAGCGGTCGACGACGTTCCACCAGAGGGCGAAGGCGCCGCCGGGGCGCAGCACGCGCAGCGCCTCGGGGACGGAACGGGCGGGGTTGGTCCAGTGCCAGGCCTGTGCGTAGCACACCAGGTCGAAGGAGGCGTCGGCGAACGGCAGGGCGTCGCCGCTGCCGCGGACGAGCGTGATGTCGGGGGTGCTGGTGAGCAGCTGGGCGGCCATGCCGGCGCCGGGTTCCGCGGCGGTGACGCGGGCGCCGCGCTCGCACAGCAGGCGGGTGCCGATGCCGGTGCCGGCGCCGACGTCGAGTACGTCGGCCCCGGTGAGCGGTCGGCCGGCGAGTTCCTCGACGGTGTCGAAGAGCTCCGGCGGATAACCGGGGCGAGCGGCGGCGTACTCGGCGGCGATGGCGTTGAACGACGAGGCGAAGTCGGGTGAGGTGGTCATGAGCGGTCAGTTTTCCCGCTCGGGCTCCCTTACACCACGGGGATGGACCACGGGGAAGCCGTCGTTCGCGTACTCGCCGCGGGGACGGGGCAGTAACGGGCGGGTGGGACGGGTGGGGAGCAGACGGCGCACGAGCCTGCTCAGGCTGGGCATGGTCGGTTCTCCTTCCTCCTCGGCCGCCGCTGCGGCCTACTCGACCTCGCGCATCATCCGTTCCATCGAGGCGAGGGACTTCCGGGTGTCGGCCAGTTCGTCGGTGTACCGCTGGAGGATCGCGGTGTTGTCCTCCAGCAGTTCCGCGTACTTCGACGCCAGCTTCTTGTACTCGACCTCGCGCGTCATCAGCATCCGGGCGCGCCAGGTCGCGGCTATCTGCCAGACGACGACGATGAGCAGCGCGAAGACGCCGGCGGTGCCGAATCCGGCCGCCAGGACGCCGGCGTAGTCCTGGTCTGCCACGGTGACCGTCGAGTCCTTCACGTCACGTCCTCTTCCGCTCGCTCTGTTCGCTGTGCTCGCTCTGTCTGCCGGGGGCGCCGGGCTCGTCCGGCCGGTCGGCGGCCGGAAGGGTCTCGGCGGCGTTGGTGATGCTCTCCGGGCTCAGTTCGAAGATGAACGGGGCCACCTCGAAGTACCGCATGGCCTTGCCGTCGTCGGACAGCTCCAGGGAGCCGACGATGAGCCCCGCCGCCTCGAGCCGCGCGAGGTGCATGTGCAGCAGCGGGCGGCTCATGCCGATCTCGCGGGCCAGCCGGCTCACGTAGTTCCGTCGGGCGGCGAGCGCGGCGATGATCCGCATGCGGTGCGGATTGCCGAGCGCCGCCAACACCCGGAGCATTTCCTCGCCGGTCGGGGCCGAGTCCCTGTCGCGCAACGAGCCCCCTTCCGTTCTCGGTGCGTCCCCGATGCGGCAAGCCTCGCAGCGGCGCTCGTCACCTGTCAACGGAAGCTGACACATGTCGGGGGCCGCTCAGGGTCCGCTCAGGGAATCCCCTGAGGCGGGACCGGCGTTCAGGAGCGCCGGCCTCCGCCCTTACCGCCGCGGCGGGACGGGTTCCGCGAGCGCTTGGCGACCAGCCGGCGGTGTCGCTCGACGGCCGCGTCGTACTCCTGCCGACGCAGCCGCTCCCCCGGCGCCTCCACGGCGGTGCGCAGCGCGTACGCCAGGAAGACACCGACGCAGCCCACCACCTTGATGCTGCGGAACGCCGACTCGTCGACCTCGGCCCCGCCCCGCGGGCGGGTGTAGCCGCCCCAGGTGCGCAGGAAGGCCATGGCGGTGCACATCGCGAGGGCGAGCACCACCAGGGCGCGCAGCCAGCCGGCGGTGCCCGAGCCGCTGAGCCCGGCGTAGACGAACGTGAGCAGCCCGGCCGCGCCGGCGGCGAGCAGCAGGGCGACCAGTCCGAGGCCGACGCGGCGCGGCAGGTACCCGCCGGAACGCTCGACCCAGCTGGTGCCGTAGAAGCGAATCGACGCGGGCCGGGGCGCGTTCTCGGGCGCCACCTCCGGCGGGGTCTGCGACACAGTGGACATACGAACGATTATGGCGGGCACCACTGTCGGTGAGGGCGCCGGACGGCCGGTCCGTGCCGAGCTTGTCACGCGGTCGAGACCAACGGAGCGCGCCGGCGCACGGTGGGAGTACGGATTCCCTCCGGGTTGACGCTCACCGGATCCGTCCCCCGCGCGCCCGTTACGCTGTGTTCCGGCAACGGGCAGCATCGGGCATACCGTACGACGCCGACCTTCGGGGGAAGACGACATGGGCAGGGAACACGCCTCGACGGGTGGTTCCGACGTGCCCGAGCGGCTGGGCGACTACCTGCTGGAACGCCGCCTGGGCAGCGGCGGCATGGGCGTGGTCTACCTGGCCAGGACCGTCGCCGGACGGCAGGTGGCGGTGAAGGTGATCCGCCGCGACTACGCCGAGGACCCCGGCTTCCGCGCCCGCTTCCACCGCGAGGTGGCGGCGGCCCGGCGGGTGAGCGGGGCGTTCACGGCGCCGGTGGTGGACGCCGACCCGGAGGGGAGCCCGCCGTGGCTGGCCACCCTGTACGTGCCGGGCGGCTCGCTCACCGACCGGATCGACCACGAGGGACCGCTGGACGCCCGGAGCGCGGCGCGGGTGGGGGCGCAACTGGCCGAGGCGCTCCAGGACATCCACCGCTGCGGGCTGGTGCACCGGGACCTGAAGCCGGGCAACGTGCTGCTCGCCGAGGACGGCGTGCGGGTCATCGACTTCGGCATCTCCCGGGCGCTGGCCGCCTCCCGCCGGCTGACCGAGAGCGGCGCGGTGCTGGGCTCGCCGCCGTTCATGGCGCCGGAGCAGCTGACCGGCGACGGTGAGGTGACGGAGGCGGCCGACGTCTTCGCGCTCGGGGCCGTGGTGGCGTTCGCGGCGACCGGGCGCAGCCCGTTCGAGTCGGGCGAGATGCCGGGGAGCGACCCGCTGGCGGTGGCGTACCGCGTGGTGCACGAGCGGCCGCGCCTCGACGACGTGCCGGAACCACTCCACGACCTGGTGGTCCGCTGCCTGGCCAAGGACCCGGAGCGCCGCCCCACCGTGGCGGCCGTGCTGCGGATGGCGGCCCGGGCGGACAGCGACGCGCGGACTCACGGCGACGCGCGGGTCGACGGCGAGGGTGCCACGGAGGGCTCGTCGGTCCTCCCGCCGGACGCCACGGAGCCGCGCCAGGAGCCGGCGCGCACGCGGGCGCCTTCCCGGCCGCGCGCCCGTCGGCGCCTGGCGGCGTGGGTCGCGGCGGCGCTGGCCGTCGTGGTGGCGGCCGGGGTGGGCGTCTGGCTGGTCACCGCCCCGGGCGAGGCCGACGGGAACGCCACCGACGGCCCGACGGAGGACGGACGGTCGGAAACCGCCGCGTTCCGGCCCTGGGAGCTGGACCTCCAGGACCTCGGGGTGCGGGACGCCGCCACGGAGGACTTCCGGTGCACCACGGCGGAGGCGGAGGACATCGGCCTGCTGTGCACCTCGGGCGGCGGGCTGACGGTGGTCCTCGACGCCGCCACCGGGAAGGAGCTGTGGTGGCACAACGGTCCGCGGGACGCGCCGCTCGCGCCGAGCGCGATCCACGGCGGTGAGGAGGCGCTCGTCTTCGCCCACTCCGACAAGGGCGTCGTGGCGCTGGACGCGTCGGGCGACGTGGTGTGGGAGATCGACGCGCCCGAGCTGACCGGCAGCATGGCGACCGTCCGCGGCAGCCTGGTGGTCCAGAACGGCGACAGCACGCTGCGCTTCTACCGGCGCGACGAGCCGGTCCCGGTGGGCAGCTGGGAGGCCCCGGGCCGCTACCTCACCGCCACCGTCAGCAGCGGGACCCAGGTGCTGGTGGAGAGCCGCGCGGACGAGACGGGCGCCGATCCGCAGCTGATGCTGCTCGACGCGGAGGGCCGGGAGCTGTGGGCCGGGCCCCGCCGGCCGCCCGACGAGGCCCGCGGCATGCTGGAGCCGTTCGGCATGGACGCGGAGGCGGTGTACTTCCAGGAGTTCGACCCGGATCTGCCCGTCGTCAGCGCCCTGCTCCGCCTCGACCTGCAGACCGACACGTGGACCCGCACCGAGCTGCCGTCGCCGGCCGACCCGCGCAGCGTGGTGGCCGACGGCGTGATGTACGCGTCGGACACCGGCGGCCGGATCACGGCGGTCGACGCGCGGTCCGGCGAGGTGCTGTGGACGCGGGCGACGGGCGTGGAGACGGCCTCGGAGCCGGCCGTTTCGGAGGGCAGGCTGTACCTCTCCGACGTCGAGGGCCGGCTGTACGAGGTCGACGCCCGGGACGGCGAGGTGCTGCGCCGGGGCGAGGCCCATCCGGGCACGCCGGGCCCGGGCAGCGACGCCTGGCCACCGGCGCCGGCCATCGTCGACGGCCGGGCCTACGTCGTGACGCTGGGCAACACGCTGTACGCCACCGAGCTGTCCGCCCTGCGGTAGCCGCCGCCCCGTGGCCCTGTGGGTCCGGCCGCCGGCCGCCGGGCCGCCGCTAGCCGCCGAGCAGGTCCACGTTCCGCACGGCGCCCTTGTCCGCGCTGGTGGCCATCGCCGCGTACGCGCGCAGCGCCCGCGAGACCTTCCGTTCCCGCGCCGCCGGCTCGTACCGCCCCTCCAGGGCGGCCCGGCGGGCGGCCAGCTCCTCCTCGCCGACCCTGAGCTCGATGGTCCGGCCCGGGATGTCGATGCGGATCGGGTCGCCGTCGCGGACCAGCGCGATGGTGCCGCCGGCCGCCGCCTCGGGCGAGACGTGGCCGATGGACAGGCCCGAGGTGCCACCCGAGAACCGGCCGTCGGTGACCAGCGCGCACTGCTTGCCGAGGCCTCGGCCCTTCAGGAACGCCGTGGGGTAGAGCATCTCCTGCATGCCCGGGCCGCCCTTCGGACCCTCGTAGCGAACGACGACCACGTCGCCCGGCGCGACCCGCTTCTCCAGGATCGCCTCGACCGCCTGCTCCTGGGACTCCACCACCACGGCGGGGCCCTCGAACGTCCAGATCGACTCGTCCACGCCGGCCGTCTTCACCACGCAGCCGTCCTCGGCGAGGTTGCCGTAGAGCACCGCCAGGCCGCCGTCGGCCGAGTACGCGTGGGCCACGTCCCTGATGCAGCCGCCGGCGGCGTCCGTGTCCAGGCTCTCCCAGCGCTCGGACTGGGAGAACGCGCTGGCGGACCGGACACAGCCGGGCGCCGCGTGGAACAGCTCGACCGCCTCGGCCGACGGGGAGCCGCCGCGGATGTCCCAGGTCTTGAGCCAGTCGGCCAGCGAGGGGCTGTGCACGGTGTGCACGTCCTCGTTCAGCAGGCCGCCCCGGTACATCTCGCCGAGGATGGCCGGAATGCCGCCCGCCCGGTGCACGTCCTCCATGTGGTACGCGCCGTTGGGCGCGACCTTGCAGACGCACGGCACCCGGCGGGAGACGGCGTCGATGTCGGCCATGGCGAAGTCCAGCTCCGCCTCGTGCGCGGCGGCCAGCAGGTGCAGCACGGTGTTGGTCGAGCCGCCCATGGCCACGTCCAGCGCCATCGCGTTCTCGAACGCGGTGCGGGAGGCGATGGCGCGCGGCAGCACGGTGGCGTCGTCCTGCTCGTAGTGGCGCCGGGTGATCTCGACGACGGTGCGGCCCGCCGCCTCGTACAGCTCCCGGCGGGCGGTGTGGGTGGCGAGCACCGAACCGTTCCCGGGCAGGGCCAGGCCGAGCGCCTCGACCAGGCAGTTCATCGAGTTCGCGGTGAACATGCCGGAACAGGAGCCGCAGGTCGGGCAGGCGGCCTCCTCGATGCGCAGCAGGTCCTCGTCGGAGGTGTCGGTGGAGACCGCCTCGGACATGGCGTGGACCAGGTCGAGGTTGGACCGGACCGTGCCGTCGACGAGGGTGGTCTTGCCGGCCTCCATGGGGCCGCCGGAGACGAAGACGGTCGGGATGTTCAGGCGGAGCGCCGCCATCAGCATGCCCGGGGTGATCTTGTCGCAGTTGGAGATGCAGATGAGCGCGTCGGCGCAGTGCGCCTCGGTCATGTACTCCACGGAGTCGGCGATCAGGTCCCGGGACGGCAGCGAGTAGAGCATGCCGCCGTGGCCCATGGCGATGCCGTCGTCCACGGCGATGGTGTTGAACTCGCGCGGGATGCCACCGGCCGCGGCGATCGCCTCGGAGACGATCCGGCCGACCGGCTGCAGGTGGGTGTGACCCGGCACGAACTCGGTGAAGCTGTTCGCCACGGCGATGATCGGCTTGCCGAAGTCCTCGCGCGCTACGCCGGCAGCCCTGAGGAGGGCGCGGGCGCCCGCCATGTTGCGGCCGTGGGTGACGGTGCGGGACCTCAGTGTCGCCATGGTTCTGCTCCCTGACTCGAGGCTGCGAGGCTTGCGACTACGCACCGAGGCTACGCCTCTCGCCCGGCTTACGGGACGGAGATATCGCGATCCGAGACAGCGGCACGACGCGCTTGCCGCGCGGACCGGCCGGGACCGGGCCGCGGGCGACCACGTCAGCGCGGCGGGGCCGCCGGCCGACGGCGAATCACCCGCTGTGGAGCACGAGGCCACGCCTCCGGCCACCCGATCGCGCACCGTGAGGCACGCCACGACACGGGCCGCGCCGAACAGCCCACCCGGACGCAACCAGCGGGTCGGCGCGCCGCCCACACCCCGACAACGCAGCCGAAGCGGTAGCGGCAAGCGCAACGCGTCAGTGCGGGTCGGCCGGATGGGGGGCGAGGAGGGGGAGCTGGGCGGCGAGCCGGCGGGCGCAGTGGTCGGCGAGGGCGTCGTAGCCCGCCTTGCCCATCATCTCGGTCAGCTCGGGCCGGTACGTGAGGTACAGCGGCTCGCCGGCACCGTGCGCGCTGGGCGCGCCCGTGCACCACCAGTGCAGGTCGTGGCCGCCCGGGCCCCAGCCGCGGCGGTCGTACTCGCCGATCGTGACGTACAGCAGTTGTTCGCCGTCCGGCTGCTCGACCCACTCGAACGTGCGGCGCACCGGAAGCTGCCAGCACACGTCCGGCTTGGTCTCCAGCGGCTCGCGACCCTCGCGCAGCGCCAGCAGGTGCAGCGCGCAGCCCGCGCCGGCGGGGAAGCCGGGGCGGTTGTGGAAGATGCACGCGCCCTCCACGCGGCGGGTGCGCCGCTCGGGCCCCTCGTCCTCGTCCTCCCCGTCGTCCCCGTCCCCCTCACCGTCCTCGTCGTCCTCGCTCGCCTCGCCGTCCTCCACCCAGCCGCGCCTGCCGTTGCCCTCGGCGTGGAACTGCCACAGCTCGGGTGTGAGCCGCGTCACATGCTCCGCCACCCGGCGCTCGTCGTCCTCGTCCGAGAAGTGCGCCCCCAGCGTGCAGCAGCCCTCCTCGACCCGGTCGCCGGCGATGCCCTGGCAGCCGCGGCCGAAGACGCACTGCCAGCGGGAGGTCAACCAGGTCAGGTCACAGCGGAACACCTGCTCCGGATCGCCCGGATCCGGAAACTCCACCCACGCCCGGGGGAAGGCGAGCGGCACCTCGTCGCCGACCGCGCGGCGCCGCTCGCCGTCGAACGGCTCCTGGTAGCGCCACCGCGCGCCCGGCTTCTCCCTCTTCGTCTTCTTCGCCACACCGCCAGGGTAGAGCGGGGAGTAGCGTGGACCCCCATGAGACTGGGCGTTCTGGACGTCGGATCCAACACGGTCCACCTGCTGGTGGTCGACGCGCACCCGGGGGCGCGTCCGTTGCCGGCCTACTCACACAAGGCGGAGCTTCGGCTGGCCGAACTCCTGGACGACGACGGGGCGATCGACGACGACGGCGTGGACCGGCTGACGGAGACCGTCAGGGAGGCGATGGAGGTCGCCGAGGACCACGGCGTGGCCGAGGTGCTGAAGTTCGCCACCTCCGCCGTGCGGGAGGCGAGCAACGCCGACACCGTGCTCGAAAGGGTGGTGCGAGAGACCGGCGTGGAGTTGACCGTGCTGTCCGGTGAGGACGAGGCGCGGCTGACGTTCCTCGCCGCCCGGCGGTGGCAGGGCTGGTCGGCCGGGCGGCTGCTGCTGTTCGACATCGGCGGCGGCTCGCTGGAGATCGCGCTCGGCATCGACGAGGAGCCCGACGTCGCGGTCTCGCTGCCGCTGGGCGCGGGCCGGCTCACGAACGACCGGCTGCCCGGCGACCCCCCGTCCCCGTCCGACGTCCGCGCGCTGCGCCGCGCGGTCCGGTCGGAGGTGGCGAAGGTGGTCGGCCGGTTCAACCGGATCGGGCCGCCGGACCGGGTGGTGGCGACGTCCAAGACGTTCAAGCAGCTCGCGCGCATCGCGGGCGCCGCCCGCTCCGCCGAGGGACTGTACGTGCGACGCGAGCTGGGCCGGGACGACCTGCGCACCTGGGGTCAGAAGCTGGCCGAGATGACGGTGCAGGAGCGGCAGGAGCTGCAGGGCGTCTCGGAGGGCCGGGCGCGCCAGCTGCTGGCGGGCGCGGTGGTGGCGGAGGCGGCGATGGACCTCTTCGGCGTCGAGACGCTGGAGATCTGCCCCTGGGCGCTCCGCGAGGGCGTGATCCTGCGCCGCCTCGACAGCATGCGAACCGCCTGACGGCGGGGTCTCGACCAGGCCGGCGCGGCACGACGGGCGCCGCGCCGGCCCGGCACGACGGCCCTGCCGGCCCTCATCGCGCACCGCCAGCCGCCACTGCGGCACCACCGCCGCACGCCGGCGCCCGACGCGCAGCGGCCCCACGACGGGCACGCGGCCGACACCGCACACGGCAGGGCAGCCCGATGGCAAGCCACCGCACACCCCACACCGCGGGAGCCCTCGGCACACGCCAGCGGCCAGCCCACAGCGAACGCCGGGCAGCAGGCCGCCTGACGCACGGCGGCCGTGCCCCGGCCGGACGCGCGGCGAGGTGCGGCAGCACGACAGGAGGCCACCGCACGCGCCGCAGAAGGCGTCGACTGTGCCCGCGGCCGGCCAACGCCGGACAGCAAGCCTCCTGACGCGCACCAGCCACACCCCGACCGGAGGCGCGGCGAAGCGGAGCCTCCGGCGCGCGCCGACAGCCGCCCTACAGCTCACACAGCAGACCGCCTGACGCGATCAGCCACACCCCGGCCGGAGGCGCGCCGAGGCGAGCCGCCGGCGGGCGGCCCGCGGCGGGCAGCCGCCTGTGGCCGCGGCCGGGGGGCGCCATGGGTGGGTGCCGGCGGCCGACGCTCCCGGTCGAGGTGGGCGGGCCGGCCGGCGGGTGGGGGCCGTCGTGTCGCGGAGCGGCCACAGGGCGCCGGGGACCCGCCGTCAGGCGGTCCTGCGGCGGAGGGTGGCCGCGCCGAGGGTGAGGACGCCGAGGGCGACGCCGGCGACGATGATCAGGTCGCGCACGTAGTCGCCGGTGATCTCGCTGCTGCGCAGCACCTCGTTCATGCCGTCCACCGAGTACGACATCGGCAGCACGTTCGAGGCGTACTCCAGCACCGGCTGCATACTCTCCCGCGGCGCGAAGAGCCCGCACAGCAGCAGCTGCGGGAAGATGATCGCCGGCAGGAACTGCACCGCCTGGAACTCCGACGCCGCGAAGGCGGAGACGAACAGGCCGAGCGCCGTGCCGAGCAGCGCGTTCAGCAGGGCCACCACCAGCAGCAGCCACGGCGACCCCTGCACGTCGAGGTCGAGGAACCACAGCGCGACGCCGGTCGCGACGCTCGCCTGGAGCACCGCGAAGACGCCGAACGCCAGCGCGTACCCGGCGATGAGGTCGCCCTTGCCGAGGGGCATCACCAGCAGCCGTTCCAGCGTGCCCTGGGTCCGCTCCCGGAGCGTGGCGATCGAGGTGACGAGGAACATCGTGATCATCGGGAAGATGCCGAGCAGCGACGAGCCGATGAAGTCGAACGCGCCCGGGTCGGAGTCGTAGACGTAGTAGAGCAGCGTCAGCAGGAACACCGGCACCAGCAGGAGCAGCGCGACCGTGCGCCGGTCGTGGCTGAGCTGCCGGAGCACCCGGCGGGCGGTGGCGGTGGTGCGGGACAGGCTCATGTTCAGACACCTTCCTTTCGGTCCTGCCGGTCCTGCCGGTCCTGCCGGTCCTGCCGGTCCTGCCGGTCCTGCCGGGCGTGCTCCCGTTCCCGGTCCGCGTCGACGAGGTGCAGGAAGGCGTCCTCGACGGTGCCGCCGCCGGTGACGGCGCGCAGCGCCTCCGGGGTGTCGTCGGCGAGGATCCGACCGTTCCGCATCAGCAGCAGCCGCTGGCAGCGGTCCGCCTCGTCCATCACGTGCGAGGAGATCAGCAGCGTGGCCTCGCGCTCGGCGGCGATGCGGTGGAAGAGGTTCCACAGGTCGCGGCGGAGCACCGGGTCCAGGCCGACGGTGGGCTCGTCGAGGACCAGCAGTTCGGGCGTGCCGAGCAGCGCGACGGCGAGCGAGACGCGGGAGCGCTGGCCGCCGGAAAGGTTTGCGCACAGCGCGTCGGCGTGCGAGGTCAGGTCCACGTCGTCGAGCGCCTGGGCGACCTGCTCGGCGCGCTCCGCGTGGGGGACGCCGAGCACCGCCGCGTAGTAGTCCAGGTTCTGGCGGACCTTCAGGTCGTTGTAGATCGAGGGCGCCTGCGTGACGTAGCCGATCAGGCTGCGCAACTCCGCGCTGCCGGCCGGGCGACCGAGCACCTCCAGGGTGCCGGTGACCCTCGCCTGGGCGCCGACGATGGCGCGCATCAGCGTCGTCTTGCCGCAGCCCGAGGGGCCGAGCAGGCCGGTGACACTGCCGCGCCGCACGTCGAAGTCCAGCTCCCGCAGCACCTGCCGGCTGCCGCGCACCACGCTCAGGCCGTGCCCCCGCACGGCGGCGGCCGGTTCCCGCTGGCTTTTATTCATCATGCGATGAATAATTCTCGTCATGACCGTCCGTGTCAAGCCAGGCCACGGGTTCGCCGGAGCGGTGGCGCGCCGGGCGCCCCGTAGGCTTGCTGGCGTGGCAGACCAGACACGGGCACGCATTCCGGACGCGCGGGTGGCGCTCTCAACGGCCTCCGTCTATCCCGAGAACACCGAGGCGGCGTTCGAGATAGCCGGCCGGCTCGGCTACGACGGGGTCGAGGTGATGGTGTGGACCGACCCGGTCAGCCAGGACATCGACGCGCTGAACCGGCTGGCCGACCAGCACGGGGTGCCGGTCCTCGCGGTGCACGCCCCGTGCCTCCTGGTCACCCAGCGCGTGTGGTCGACCGACCCGTGGCGGAAGCTGAGCCGGGCCAGGGAGGCGGCCGAGCGGCTCGGCGCGTCCACCGTCGTGGTGCATCCGCCGTTCCGCTGGCAGCGGGCCTACGCCCGGCGCTTCGTGGCCGGCGTGTGGCGGATGGCGGAGGAGACCGACATCCGTTTCGCCGTGGAGAACATGTACCCGTGGCGGTACCGCGACCGGGAGATGCAGGCGTACGCGCCCGGCTGGGACCCGACGGACGAGGACTACCGGCACTTCACCCTGGACCTGTCGCACACCGCCACCTCGCGGACCGACACGATGGCCATGCTCGGCCGGATGGGAGACCGGCTGGGGCACGTGCACATCGCGGACGGCAGCGGCTCGGGCAAGGACGAGCACCTGGTCCCGGGGCGCGGCCGGCAGCCCTGCGCGGAGGTGCTGGAGCACCTGGCGGCGCGCGGCTTCGACGGGCACGTCGTGGTGGAGGTCAACACCCGGCGGGCGACGTCGTCGGTGCAGCGCGAGGCCGACCTGGCGGAGGCGCTGGCCTTCACCCGGCTGCACCTGGCCTCCCCCGTCGGGCACGCCCCCGGCGCCGGCGTCCGGCGCGGACGCCGGGGCCGGAAGGCGACGGCGCGCTGGGGTGCCGACTGGGAGAGTCGATGAGCCACGCCCCGGCGGCCCAGCCGCCGCGCCGGCGCGGCCGCCCCCGGCGCGCGGACGTGGCGGACGGGACACCGGCCACGCGCGAGCGGATCCTGAACTCGGCGCGGGCGGAGTTCTCCGAGCGGGGCTACGACAAGACCTCGATCCGGGCCATCGCCCGGGGCGCCGAGGTGGACCCGGCGCTCGTGCACCACTACTTCGGCACCAAGGAGCAGGTCTTCTCGGCGGCGGTGGCGCTGGCGGCGGAGCCGGCGACCCGGGTGCTGCACAGCATGCAGGTGTGCGCCCTCGACGAGTTCGGCGAGCAGTTCACCCGCACGTTCTTCCGGATCTGGGAGAACCCCGTGACGCGCAGCCCCCTGCTGGCCATCGTGCGCTCCGCGGTCAACAACGAGACGGCGGCCCGGATCTTCCGCGAGTTCGTCACGGCCAACCTGCTGTCCCGGGTGGCGGACGGGCTGGGCCCCGACGGCCGGCTGCGGGCCGAACTGGCGGCGGCGCAGCTCGTCGGCGTGATGATGCTGCGCTACGTGCTGCGGGCCGAGCCGGTGGCCAGCACCGAGGCCGAGGTGCTGATCCGACGCCTGGCGCCGGTGGTGCAGCACCACCTCGCGGGCGCCCCGTTCGCCTGACCCCGCCACGCTGACCCGCGACCGCCGGGGTGTACCGCTCAACCGCCGGAGGCTGCGGCGGGTGAGGGACCGGGGTCCGTGGGCTGCTCGGCCGGCGGCGTGGACGGGTCGGGATCCGGCTGCTCGGACGCGCCGGTGCCCTCGACCGTGACCACGGTGTTGGCCGGCGCCACGGTGATCCGCCCCGACCAGGGGCCCGCCGGCTCCCGCTCCCGGTCCACGACCACGTCCACGACGGCCGTCTCGCCCGGCAGCAGAGTGCCCGACGTCCGGCTCAGCAGCAGCCAGTCGGCGTCGGAGACAGCCGTCCACGTCACCGGCGCGTCGCCGGAGGCGGTCAGCGTGATCCGCGCGCCGGTCTCCGTGGGCTCCGCCTGCGCTACCAGCCGGCCCGCCCCCGGCTGTCCGGCGCCGCCCGACCCGGTCGCGGCGCCGCCCGAGGCGCCCGCCTCCCCCGCGCCCGCAGCCTCGCCGCCGCCGGAGCCGGCTCCCGAGGCCGCCCCGGTGTCGTCCCCGCCCGAGGAGCCCCCGCTCCCGCCGCTCTCCGTGTCCCCGCCGGCCGTGCCGCCCGACTGGCCCTCCCCCGCGGCGCCTCCCTCGGCGGTCTCCCCCGTCCCGGCGTCCAGGTACCCGTCCGCGTCCTGATCGTCCGGCGCCAGGGCGTCGCCACCGTCCTCGACGGCCAGCGCCGCGCCGTCCGTGTCCGGGCCCAACGGATCGCCCGTCACCGGCGCCGCCCGGTACGCGGCCCACAGCGCCAGCGCGGGCGCGGCCAGCACCGTCGCCACCACGGTCGTGGTCACCGCCCGGCTGCGCAGCCGCTCCCGGCGGGCGGCCCGGTCCCGGTCGGGCAGCGGGAAGCCGGCGCGGTCGAACCGGGGCGTGTGCTGCGCGCGGGCGCGGCGCACGGCCAGCCGCGCCGCGTGCACCGCCGAGCGGGGCGCGGACAGCACCGCCAGCCGGGCCGGGCCGCCGCCGTCCCGCGGGCCGGCCGCACCGGCGACGCTCCCCGCGCCCGGCGCGGCGGTGCCCCTGGCCAGCGCGGCCGCCGGCGCCGCCGCGCCCGGGGAGCCCGGCCAGTCCGCGCTGACGATGGCCCGCTGGGCGACCAGCCGGCAGGACGGGCAGGCGTCCACGTGCCGCACGAGCTCGCCGCGCAGCCGCGAACCGAGGAGCAGCCGCCGGTCGTCGCCCGAGAGCGCGGCGGCGGCCGGGCAGCCGCCGCGCTCCACGGCGGCCAGCGCGCCGCGCGTCCGCTCCACCTCGCGGGCGGCGTCGGTCAGCAGCGCCCGCGCGGCGTCCTCGGACAGCCGGAGCACCCGGGCCACCTCCGGCGGCGCCAACTGGTGCCGCACCGCGAGCTCCAGCGCCTCGCGCTGCTCGTGCGTGGTGCCCGCGGCCTCAGGCCAGGCCAGCGCCGCCAGCTCGCGGCGCCGCCGGCCGGCGTCCTCGCCGCTGGCCCGCGGAACGGCGGGACCCGACCCGGCCCCTTCGCCGGCGGCCAGCCGGCGAAGGCAGGACCACCGGGCCAGCGCGTACAGCCAGGAGCGGGCCAGCGCGGGGTCGGCGGGCGCCCGGCCGCGCTCGTGCTGCCGCTCGGCCAGCGCCAACGCCTCGCCCAACGCCGCGGTGGCCGCGTCGTGCTCGCACATGATGGACAGGCAGTAGCTGAACAGCCCGTCGAGATGGGCGTCCTGGTAGGCCCCGGACCGGCCGTCGCCGGCCGGTGCGGCGCCGCCGGCCGTCGGCTCCCCGGGCGCGCCGGCGTGGGCGGTCCCCGCGGGCCGCCGCGGCTCGGTGGACGACCTGGCGGGCGGCGGCACGTCACGGTGCGGGGTGCCTGACGGCGCGGCGCCGTGTGCGCCGGCGGCCGGCGGGGCGTCGGGCGCGCCACCACGGCGGGGTGGGCGGGCGGCGCGGCTGCGGGTCTTCACGCGGCGACGGTAGGCGCCCGGTGGTCGCCGGCCGAAGCCACCGGCCCCATCTTCCCCCGATCGGGTGATCCGCCGGAGTAGCGTGGACGCGGCGGCCGTTGGGACCGGTAACGAGGCCCGTGACGGGGCCGTGACGAGGTCGGTAACGCGGCCGGGAAGCGGCCGGGAAGCAGCGGGGTGAACGGGCCCGGAGGGGTCGGGCTGTCAGTGTCTCCCGGTAGCGTTCCGCGCATGGCCCGCAAAGCTGACCGTCCCGCCTACCGCTGCACCGAATGCGGCTGGACCACCGCGAAGTGGCTCGGCCGCTGCCCCGAATGCCACGCCTGGGGCACCATCGAGGAGCAGGGCAGCACGCCCGCGGTGCGCACCGCGCCGGCCGCCCGGGTGGCCGTTCCGGCCGTGCCGATCGGCCAGGTGGACGGGCGGCGGGTGACCGCCAGGGGCACCGGGGTGCCGGAGCTGGACCGGGTGCTCGGCGGCGGTCTGGTGCCGGGTGCGGTGGTGCTGCTCGCCGGCGAGCCCGGCGTGGGCAAGTCCACCCTGCTGCTCGACGTCGCGGCCAAGGCCGCGTCGCCCGAGCACCGCACGCTGTACGTGACGGGCGAGGAGTCCGCCGGACAGGTGCGGCTGCGCGCGGACCGCATCGGCGCCCTGCACGACGAGCTGTATCTCGCGGCCGAGACGGACCTGGGCTCGGTGCTCGGCCATCTGGACGCGGTGAAGCCGGCGTTGCTGGTGCTGGACTCGGTGCAGACGGTGGCCTCGGCGGAGGTGGACGGCGCGCCCGGCGGGATGGCCCAGGTGCGCGAGGTGGCGGGGGCGTTGATCCGCGCCTCCAAGGAGCGCGGCATGTCCACCGTGCTGGTCGGGCACGTCACCAAGGACGGCGCGATCGCCGGCCCGCGGCTGCTGGAGCATCTGGTGGACGTGGTGCTGCACTTCGAGGGCGACCGGCACGCCAGGCTGCGGCTGGTCCGCGGCGTGAAGAACCGCTATGGCGCGACCGACGAGGTGGGCTGCTTCGAGCTGCACGACGCGGGCATCACCTCGCTCGCCGACCCGTCCGGGCTTTTCCTCACCCGGCGCGACGAGCCGGTACCCGGCACCTGCCTGACCGTCACCCTGGAGGGGCGCCGGCCACTGGTGGCCGAGGTGCAGTCGCTGACCGTGGACAGCCAGATCCCGTCGCCCCGGCGCACCACCTCGGGCCTGGAGACGTCCCGGGTGTCGATGATGCTCGCGGTGCTGGAGCAGCGTGGCCAGATCTCGGCGCTCGGCAAGAACGACATCTACACCGCGACGGTGGGCGGGGTGCGGCTCACCGAGCCGGCGGCGGACCTCGCCGTGGCGCTGGCGCTGGCCAGCGCGGCCAGCGACACCCCGCTGCCGAAGAACCTGGTGGCGATCGGCGAGGTGGGCCTGGCCGGGGAGGTGCGACGGGTCACCGGCGTGCAGCGGCGGCTGGCGGAGGCCTCCCGGCTCGGCTTCACGCACGCGCTGGTGCCGGCCGACTCCGGCGAGATTCCGCCTGGGATGCGGGTACTCGAGGTGGCCGACATAGGCGAGGCCCTGCGGGTGCTGCCGGGACGGCCGAGGGCGGAAGTCGAACGGCTGGCTGAGATGCGCCGGTAGACTCATGGGCACAAAGGGCAGATTCGTCCATTGGATATCGTCCACTGGGTGCCCACTGGAATCGGTACCGGAGGATCGCATGGCAGCCAGCGACCGTCCGGCGGTGCGCGCCGCGCTGAGCGCCGTCGCCCCGGGCACCCAGCTGCGGGACGGCCTGGAGCGGGTCCTGCGGGGGAACACCGGTGGCCTGATCGTCCTCGGCGTCGACCGCACCGTGGAGTCGCTGTGTACCGGCGGCTTCGTGCTGGACGTGGAGTTCACCGCGACCCGGCTGCGTGAGCTGTGCAAGCTGGACGGCGCGGTGATCGTCGACCGGGACATCGCCAAGATCGTCAGGGCCGGGGTGCAGCTGGTGCCCGATCCGACCATCCCGACCGAGGAGACCGGCACCCGGCACCGCACGGCGCAGCGGGTGTCGATCCAGACCGGCTTCCCCGTGGTGTCGGTCAGCCGCTCGATGCGGCTGGTCGCGCTCTACCTGGACGGCCAGCGCCGGGTGCTGGAGGACTCGGGCGCCATCCTGTCCCGCGCGAACCAGGCCCTGGCCACCCTGGAGCGGTACAAGCTGCGCCTGGACGAGGTGACCGGCACGCTCTCCGCCCTGGAGATCGAGGACCTGGTGACCGTCCGCGACGTCGCGGCGGTGGCGCAGCGGCTGGAGATGGTGCGCCGGATCGCCGCCGAGATCGCCGAGTACGTGGTGGAGCTCGGCACCGACGGACGGCTGCTGTCGTTGCAGCTGGACGAGCTGATCGCGGGGGTGGAGCCGGAGCGGCAGCTGATCGTCAGGGACTACCTCCCGGACTCCGGCGGCAAGCGGTCCCGCCGGGTCGGCACCGCGCTGGCCGAGCTGGACGGGCTCAGCCACCCCGAGCTGCTCGAACTGCCCACGGTGGCCCGCGCCCTCGGGTACAGCGCGACGCCCGAGTCGATGGACTCCTCGGTCTCGCCGCGCGGCTTCCGCCTGCTGGCCAAGGTGCCGCGGCTGCCCGGGCTGGTCATCGACCGGCTGGTGGACCACTTCGGCGGGCTGCAGAAGCTGCTCGCGGCCAGCGTGGACGATCTCCAGGCGGTGGACGGGGTCGGCGAGACGCGGGCCCGTTCGGTCAGGGAGGGCCTCTCCCGGCTGGCCGAGTCCTCGATCCTCGAACGGTACGTCTGACCCCGCCGTCGCGCTCCCCGGGCCGCCCGGGGCGGCTCAGTCGTTGTCGAGGCTGAACGGAACCTGCGGCACCGTCGAGAAGCCGGCGAGCTGCGCCTCGGCCAGATAGGTGCCGGCCGCCGCGGCCGGGCCTGAGGGATCCGCGCAGTCGTCCGTGCTGTGGCGGCGGTCCCAGGTCAGGGTGTGGGTGGTGCTGCCGCCCGCGGGCACGGCCGCCGGCGCCGAGGCGTCGCCGGACGGGCATTCGGCGGAGGACCACACCTGCTCGTTCTCGGCGTCGGTGAGGGTGATGGTCAGCCCGCCGTAGCCGAAGTCCACCCGACAGGAGACGCCCGCCGCGCTGGTCACGGTGAGCCTTATCTCCGGCTTCTCGTCCAGGGCGTACTCGTTCTCGTCGGTGCTGAGGGCCAGCGTCACGTCGTCCTGGCCGCACTCCGGCAGCCCGGTGACGGACTCGCCGCCGGAACCGCCCCCGCCGGCCGTGCCGGCGCCGCCGGTGGCGCCGTCCTCCTCGCCCGTCCCGCCGTCTCCGCCGGTGGAGCCGCCGCCGCTGCCGCCATCGGCGCCCTCGTCCCCGCCCTCCGCGCCGCCCGGATCGCCGGACGCGTCGTCCGTCGGCGTCTCCCGGCCGCCGGGCCGTTCGTCTATGAAGGACTCCGAGGGAGTGGGACCAGGGGTGATCGACTCGGCGGGGCCGTTCGCGTCGCCGTCCCCGTCCGAGGACCCGGAGTCGCCGCCCGGGCGCAGCGCCCAGAGGACGAGCAGCACGATCACCGCGATCAGCAGCAGCACCACGAGCCTGCGACGCCAGTAGATCGACGACGGCAGAGGCCCGACCGGAGTGCGCAGAGATCCCACGCGGAAACCTTACGAGACTTCAGCCGGGGCGCCAGGCCCCGCCTGCCGGTTAACAGGGCACGTTCTCATACCAACATGCGGTCCGTGCGGCTTTGTGCCGTGGGCCGAACATGCCAGGATCGCCATGCGATGACTACCACGACTGCGACCACCAGCGCCACTGCGACCGCGGCCTCGAACGCGGCGACGCCCGAGCCGACCGGGGCGGCGCCCGACGCCCAGCAGCCGGTCGAGCCCGCCACCCTGCACGCCCCCGTCATCGACTGGTTCGCCGCGCACGCCCGGGACCTCCCGTGGCGGCGGCCCGAGGCCGGCGCGTGGGGCGTCATGGTCAGCGAGTTCATGCTTCAGCAGACGCCGGTCAGCCGGGTGCTGCCGGTCTATCAGGAGTGGCTCGCCCGCTGGCCGCGGCCGGCCGACCTGGCCGCGGAGGCGCCGGGCGAGGCGGTGCGCGCCTGGGGCCGGCTCGGCTATCCGCGGCGGGCACTGCGCCTGCACGGCGCCGCCGCCGCGATGGTGGAGCGGCACGGCGGCGAGGTGCCCCGCGACCACCACCAGCTGCTGGCGCTGCCCGGCGTCGGCGAGTACACGGCCGCCGCGGTGGCGTCGTTCGCCTACGGGCAGCGGCACGCGGTGCTCGACACCAACGTCCGCCGGGTGTTCGCCCGCGCGGTCACCGGCAGCGAGTACCCGCCGAACGCCTCGACCGCGGCCGAACGGAAACTGGCCCGGATGCTGCTGCCGGAGGACGAGGCCACGGCGGCCAGTTGGGCGGCGGCCACCATGGAACTGGGCGCGCTGCTGTGCACCGCGCGGAACCCGAAGTGCGAGGGGTGCCCCATCGCCTCCGCCTGCGCCTGGCGGCGCGCCGGCTCCCCGGCGCACCAGGGCCCGCCGCGTCGCGGCCAGACCTACGCCGGCACGGACCGCCAGGTGCGCGGGAAGCTGCTCGCCGTGCTGCGCACCGCCCCGGCGCCGGTCCCGCAGTCCGTGCTCGACCGCGTGTGGCACGACCCGGAGCAGCGGACCCGGGCGCTGGCCGGCCTGGTCACCGACGGCCTCGCCGAACGCCTCCCCGACGGCCGCTACCGCCTCCCCGGCACGCGGTAGCCTTCCCGGCTCGGCACCGGCGGGGACCCGCGGCCGGCACCCGGCCGCCCGGGTGTCGGTCCGCCCCCGACGGCGGAAAGTTTCCACAGATCGGGCCGCCCAGCCGCACCCGCGTTGTCGTTCCGCCGGCGGCGCCGGGAAGCGCCGGCAGGTGGTGGGGGCGCAGCGCCTCGCCCGGGCGGGAGGGACCGCAGGTCCGTCGCCGGTGGACCGTCCGTCAGGACAGCTCGCGGGCGTGGCAGTCGGCGAGGTGGTCGTTGACCAGGCCGCAGGCCTGCATCAGCGCGTACGCCGTGGTCGGGCCGACGAAGCGGAGGCCGCGCCGCTTCAGCTCCTTGGAGAGCGCTATCGACTCCGGCGTGGTCGGCGGGATGTCGGACATCCGGCGCGGCGCCGGCCGGTCCTGGCCGGCGGCCGGGGCGTGGGACCAGATCAGCTCGGTCAGCTCCCCCTCGGGCCATTCGGCGGCGACCCGGGCGTTGGCGAGGGTGGCCTGGATCTTCAGGCGGTTCCTGATGATGCCGGGGTCGGTGAGCAGCCGGGCGGCGTCCTCGTCGTCGAAGGTCGCGACCTTGGCGATCTCGAAACCGGCGAAGGCGGCGCGGAAGCCCTCCCTGCGGCGCAGGATCGTCAGCCACGACAGGCCCGACTGGAACGCCTCCAGGCACAGCCGCTCGAACAGGGCGTCGTCGCCGCGCACCGGCCGGCCCCACTCCGTGTCGTGATACTCGCGGTAGTCGTCGGGCGTGACGCCCCACGGGCAGCGCGGCAGCCCGTCGGCCCCGAGGACAACGTCTCCGGGCCGTCCCGGCTGCTGGTCGTTCTGGTCCATGCCAGGCAGTGTGCCGGAGGGCACTGACAACGGGCCGGACCGCGGGCCGCGACCCGCACCCGCCGGTCAGTCGGCGAGCAGCGCGTCCGCGTAACGGTGCATGGAGCGCTGGTAGCGCGGCAGGTGGTCGCTCAGCGCGTGCAGCAGCAGGACCACGGCCTCCCGCTCCCGCCCCGCGTCGGTCAGCGACAGCGCCAGCACCGCGGCCACCGCGTCGCCCAGCTCGCCGCCCGGCGGCTCCGCCCGGAGCAGCGCGATGCCCTCCTCGACGCGGCCGAGGTTGCGCAGGGTGCTGGCGTACTGCACGGCGGTGCGGCTCCGCCGGTACGGGTCGACGTCCCCCAGGCCGCCGTCCAGCGCCCGCCGGTAGTGCTCGGCCGCCTCCGCCTCGCCGCCCGTCGAGTCGTAGGCCGAGGCCATCTCGAAGTGCCCCACCGGATCGTCCGCCGGCAGCTCGGCGACCAGCCCGGCCATGGCGGCGCGGAACGCGGCCTCGTCAGTGTCGTCGTCGAGGGAGTCCCACAGCTCCACGACGCGGCGCTCCCAGTCGGCCCTGTCCCCGGCCCTGTCCCCGGGACCCATGGTGTTCTCTGCGGTCATCGGCGCAGTATGACAAAGCCCGGTCAGGGCACCTCGCGCAGGTAGAGGGCGCCGCAGGTGTGGCAGAACGACTCGTCGGTGCGGCCCCACTCCTCCTCGGACAGCACCGCGGCGTCGGGCGTCAACGCCCGCCCGCACATCGCCGCCGGCTCGTCCTCGCGCACCATGTGCCAGGTCTTCACCGCGGGGCCCTCGTCACGGCCGCGCCGCCCCGGGTCGTCCTCCGCGCGCGTCTCGGTGTCCGCGTACTCGGCGCGTATCTGGTGCCGCATCGGCCACTCACCTCCCTCCCCATCCTGCGCGGCCCTCCCCGACTCCGCGACCGCAGCGGCGAACGCGCCCGGCGCGTGGGCCCGTTGTCCTACGCTGACGTCATGGAGATGGGGGGCATCGGGCTGCGGCTCGCGTCCAGCGCCGTCGTACCGCTGGTCAAGCGGCTCTTCCGGCCCGAGGGACCGGGCGCAGGACTGGTGGACCGGCCGGTCCGGATCTCCGCGCTGGTCACGTTCCGGGGCGAACAGCGGACGCTGAGCGACGACGACCTGCGGAGGCTGAGCACCGAGCTGGTGGCCCGCGCGGTGCGCGCCGCCGGCCCGCACGACGCTCCCGGCACCGAGGAGCAGCGGGAGGTGGCGGACGCCCTCGCCGCCTCGTTCGGCACCCTCGGGACACTGACCATGGACGACGTGCAGGCGGTCCGGCTCGGCGCCTGGGGCCTGGCGGAGCGCCTGGTGTACCCGGCGCACCTCTCCGCGGCGGCGGACGCGCTCTACCAGTCGCTGCTGCACAGCGTCTGCGTGCACATCCTGAACTTCTTCACCCAGCGGTCCACGTTCGTCGCCCGCACCCTGGTGGAGCAGACCCGGCAGCTCGACGAGCTGGTCCGGCGCGTCGACCTGCTGGTGGAGCGGGTGCCGCCGCTGTCGGCCGCCGACACCACCTTCGAGGGCCGCTACGCCCGCTACGTCCTGAACCGGCACAGCCAGCTGACCATCTACGGCGTCGACCTGCACGCGGCCCGGGAATGGCCGCTGAACGCCGCGTACCTCACGCTCCAGGCCACGGAGCGCGAGCCGAACGTGCACGCCGGCGCGGACCCCGACGCGCCCCGGGGCGCGCCCCAGCCGGAACCGGCGGAACGGGCGCTGGCCGGCCGGGAACGGGTGCTGCTGCGCGGCGAGGCGGGCTCGGGCAAGACGACGCTGGTCCAGTGGCTGGCCATCACCACCGCCCGGCAAGACACCCTCGACGGCGGCCAGACCCACCTGCTGGGCCGGGTGCCGTTCGTGCTGCCGCTGCGCACGCTCACCCGCGGCGGCCGGGAGCTACCGGCGCCCGACGCGTTCCTGTCGGCCGTGTCCTGCCCGATCGCGGGCGCGCAGCCGACCGGCTGGCCGGACCGGGTGCTGGCCGCGGGGCGCGGCGTGCTGCTGATCGACGGCATCGACGAGATCCCCGAGCCGGAACGGGAGCCGGCCCGCCGCTGGCTGCGTGAGCTGCTCGCCGCCTACCCCGGCAATCCGTGCCTGGTCACCGCCCGCCCGTCCGCCGTCCGCGACGACTGGCTGGCCCGCGACGGCTTCGCGGAGCTGTCGCTGGCCCGGATGGGCGGGGACGACGTCGCGGCGTTCGTGCACCGCTGGCACCGGGCGGCGGGCGTTTCGGACGCCGAGGGCCCGGACGAGACGGCGCTGCTGGACGCGATCCGCACCAAGCCGGACCTGGGCCGGCTGGCCACCAACCCGCTCATGTGCGGCCTGATCTGCGCCCTGCACCGGGAGCGCCGCGGCTATCTGCCGCGCGGCCGGAAGGCGCTGTACGACGCGGCGCTGCTGATGCTCCTGGAACGCCGCGACCGGGAGCGGGGCGTGGACCCGGGCGACCTGGAGCTGGACGCGGAGGCCCAGACGCTGCTGCTGCAGAAGCTGGCGTACTGGCTGATCCGCAACGGCCGCGCCGAGCTGGACCAGGAGGTGGCGCACGACCTGCTCGCCCGGGTGCTGCCCTCGATGCGGTTCGTGGCGGACCAGGGCACGCCAGCGGCGGTGCTGCGCCACCTGGTGGAACGCTCCGGCCTACTGCGCGAGCCGGGCCCCGGCGCGGTGGAGTTCGTGCACCGCACCTTCCAGGACTACCTGGGTGCGTTGGAGGCGGTGGAGGAGCGCGACCTGCCGCTGCTGGTGGACAACGCGCATCTGGACCAGTGGGAAGACGTGATCCGGATGGCGGTGGCCCACGCCCGCCCCGACGAGCGGGCGTCGCTGCTCACGGCCCTGGTCGAACGTGGCGACCGTCACGCGAAACACCGCGTCCGGCTCCACCTGCTGGCGATGGCCTGTCTGGAGCACGCGACGCGGCTGGAGCCGGAGGTGCGGGAGGCGGTGGAACGGCGGGCGGCGGCCGTGCTGCCGCCCCGGACGACGAGGGAGTCGGTGGCGCTCGCCGCACTCGGCCCGATCGTGCTGGAGCTGCTGCCGGGACCAGACGGGCTGACGGACGACGAGGCAGGCGCCGTGGTGCAGACCACGCTCCAGATCGGGACGGATGCCGCCGTCGCCCGACTCGCGGGGTTCAGCCGGCATCCGTCCTTCGTGGTGCGCGAACACCTCGCGCTGCGATGGCCCGACGTCGACCCGGCCCGCTACATGGCGGAGGTGCTCGCCCAGTTGCCGGTGGAATCCGGCTCCTGCCTGTCCGCGCAGACGCCGGAGCAGCTCCGCCTGCTCCGGAACCTGCCGGGCCATCCCTTCGTGTGGCTGCACGGCCACCATGCTGTGGATGACATCGCGGCGGCTCTGGAGGGGAAGCCCCTCACCTCCGTGGCCCTGCTGTGGAACCACCGCGTCGCGAGCGTCGGCTTTCTCCAGTCCTTCCCAGCCCTCGGCATCCTGCATCTCTCCGACGTCCCGCTGGTCTCTGACCTGTCACCACTCGTCGGACTGCCGCTGCATCGGCTGCGCCTCACGGACAACGTGGGGCTGCGCGACCTCTCCGGCCTCGACGCGTTGCCGGGACTGCACTCGCTCGACCTGGTCAGTGGCGCCTTCGGTGATGATCTGAACTTCCTTCCCGTAGCTGCCCCGCTGACCGGACTCCACCTTCCGCCGCAGACCAGGAAGCTGACCGGGCTCGACGACTGGCCCTCGTTGCGTCATCTGGGCCTTCAGCGACTGGAGCACGTGCCGGGCGCGGCGGACTGGCGCGCCGTCGCGGAGCTTCCCCACCTCGCGGAGCTCACCCTCAACCCGGCTCAGCTCCGCGCGCTGGCCACGCACGGCGAGGCGCTGCCTGAACTGGAGACTCTCCACGCCACGACGCGCCGCGGCGACGCCGACCTGTCCGATGTGCCGAGAATCTTCCCGGGGCTACGACGGGTGACGCTCAACGCGCCACGCATCTCGTTCACCGACCTGACGCCGCTGGCGTCGCTCGACGAACTGCGCGAGGTGCGAGTGCTGGGCGAAGGAGACACGAACGCCGAACGGCTGCCGGAGCATGTCGCCGTCACGGTCCCCCCGATCAGCCGCTACTGACCGTCTGGGATCGCGGCCGGCTCGAACGCCACGTCCGCCGCCCGCCGTACGAGCTCGATCTGGTCGCCGAGGGACCACTCCGCCACCCGGGAGACGGTGCGGGCCGGGACGGGCGGCTCGTCGAGCTCCGGTGCGGCCGGGACATCGTAGGTGCCGTGCGCGTCGTGCGGCAGCAGCACCTCGAAGCCACGGGCCAGGGCGCCGCGGGCGGTCGCGGCGACGCACATGTCGGACATCACGCCGCAGATCGCGAGCCGGCGCACGCCGCGCGCGGCCAGCAGCTCCGCCAGGCCCGTGCCCTGGAAACCGTCGTCGGCGGTCTTGCGGACCACGACCTCGTCGGGACCCTCCTCGGCCGGCAGGCCCAGGTCCCACCCGGGCGTGTTCGGCTCGTCGGGCGCGCCGAGCGGGCCGTCGTTCTGCAGCTGCACCACCAGCGCCCGCGCCTGCCGCGCCCGCGCGCGCAGCTCGCCGAGCCGTTCCAGGAGCGCCTCCGCGCCCGGGACAGGATCGTGCTCCGCCGCGCCCGTGACGCCCACGACGAACGCCACCTGCGCGTCGACGATGATCAGGGCCTCGGCCGCCCGCTCGTTTCGTGCCATCCCGACATCATCACATCGCGCCGGCGTCAGGGCTCCGTGATCGGCAGCACCCCGGCGCCCGCCTCGGCCAGCACGGTGTCGCGGACCTCGTCCGCCGAGGTGGTCTGCGGCTGGTAGGCGTACTCCGCGGCCGGGTCCCAGCCCACGTCCGTGGTGAACTCCTCCAGCGCCCACGCCGGCGGTTCGGTGCCGGCCTGCTCGGCCGCCGCGATCGCCTCGGCCGAGGCCGCCTCGAACTTCCGCTCCGCGACGGCGCTGACGTCCACCGGATCGCCGTTGAACCAGGATCCCGAGTCGCGGAACTGGTGGCCGTTCAGGTTGTCCAGCACGATGTCGGCGCTGGCGCCCTCGCCGGCGTACTCGAAGGCGTTGTACTCCGACACGATCATCGACTCCAGGCCCATGCCGAGGAAGTAGTCGCTGCCGCCGAGTTCCTCGCTGACCATCGGATAGTCGGGGTCGTCGGTGCTGCCGGTGAAGTAGTTGTTGAACGAGTGGACCGGGCCGAAGCGGACCCGCGGGCTGCGCTGGGCGCTGTCGTCGAAGAGGTTGTGGTGGAGGGTGACCTTGAGGTGGCCCCGGTCCTTGTCGCCCTGTCCGTCGCCCGAGCCGATCAGCGCCGTCTTGGCGTGGTCGACGAACTCGCTGTACGAGACGGTGACGTAGTCCGTGCCGTCCTCGATGTCCAGCAGCCCGTCGTGCCGCTCCACCGGCTCGCCGTGGAAGCCCTCGGGCGCCTCGCTGTTCGGGAACCGTCCGTCCGTGAAGGTGCAGTGGTCGATCCAGATGTTCGATCCGGTCACGATCGACAGCGCGTCGAACCGGGCGTTCCACGAGCCGTTGTCGCCGTCCCACGGGTCCCAGGAGGGAAAGTGGTCGGTGGGCGCCTCCAGTTCGAGGTTGCGCACGACGATGTTCTGGCCGAGCCGGACGGACAGGTAGACGCCGAGCAGTTGGGCGTCGTCGCCGATGCCGACCAGCGTGGTGTTGCTCGGCACCTCCAGCTGGATCTGCTGCTTCTGCGCTCCCGAGCCGTCGACCCGCAACGCGGCCTGTTCCTCGCACCACTCGTGCCGGTCGTCGCTCCACTCCGTGCCATCGGGCCCGAAGCAGGCCATGTAGCGGTCGAGGTCCCAGCCGGGCGCGTAGTCCTGGTCGTCGAGCAGCTCGCCGTCGTCGGTCTCGTTGCCGTGGATCGCGCCGTCGACGTAGATGATCTTGGGCTCGTCCGGGGACCCGCCGTTGTCCAGCGCGGTGACGAGTTCCGCACGGGTGTCCACGACGTGTACGGCGTCCTCGGCGGCGCCCGCGCCGCCCGTGGTGCCGCCGTTCGCCGTGGCCCAGCCGATCGGCTCGTCCTGCCAGGGATCGGCGGCGGCCTGGGCGGCCCCGGTGTCGACCACCCCGCCCAGACCGACCGCCCCGACCACCGCGAGGGCGAACGTCAGCGAACTCCGTGCCCAGAGCCTGTGCACAGCGAACCGCTCCCTTCCACGCCTCACGGCGGCCGGTGTTACTCCTCATCCCGTTCGTCGCCGCCACCGCGGGAAAGGTTGCCGACCCGCCGCGTCGGTCCCGCCGCCCGACGCCCCGACGCCCTGGAGCCCGCCCCAGACCCCCGCGGCCCCCACCGTCACGGCCCCCCGGCGACGAGTCGCACCGCCTCCCGCTCGGCCGCCGTCCGCCTCCGCTCGGCCGTGGTGCGGCGCAGGGTGCCGGCCACGGCGTGCCGCGTCGCGTCGTACGTCTCCTCGAACCACTCGGTCCGGTCGCGATCCGTCGGCACCCGAAGGCCCTCCTGTCGCAGGGACCTGTGCCTCGGGAACGCCGATTCTTACGCCGGCGGGCGCGCTGGCCGCGACACGGCCTCGCTCGGCTAGCGGTTGCGCACCTCGTAGCTGATGTGGGTCGCGTGCGGGGTGCTGACCACGTCGGCGATCCGCAGGGAGACCGGCGCATTCGGCAGGTGGTCGAAGAGCCGGGTGCCGCCGCCGAGGAGGAGCGGCGCGACGTGCAGGTGGACCACGTCGGCCAGGCCCGCGTCCACGACCTGGGTGCACACGTCGGCACCGCCCATCACCACGACCGTCTTCTCGCCGGCGGCGGCCCTGGCCTGCCGCACGGCGGCCGCCACGCCGTCGGTGACGAAGGTGAAGTCGCCCCTGAGCCGCATCGTCTCCGGCGCCCGGTGGGTGACGACGAAGTACGGCGGCGGGTTCGACTGGTCCTGCTCGCCGCCGTACCCCAGGTCGTCGCGCCAGCCGTGCGGCCCGTCGACGATGTCGAAGAGCCGGCGCCCCATCACGACGGCGCCCGTGCCGTGGAACGCCGTGTCCAGCACCCGACGGTCGGCGTCCGTCCCGTCCATCACCCAGTCGTGCAGCGGCTCACCCCCCACCCCGAGCCCGTGCTCCAGATCCGCCCCCGGAGCCGTGACGTACCCGTCCACCGACACCGTGATGTCCACGACAACCTGTCCCATGACCGACCTCCACACCTGACGAGCCCTACCTGACGGGTAGACCCGCCGCCCCGCGCGATCTCATCGGCCCGCCGCGGGCAGAACCGGCCGGCAACGAAGGTCGGGCCAGCCGAGACAGAGTGCCGCTTGACTTGCTAACTACTTCAAAGCACACTCAGAGTATGACTACCGTCACCGTCCCCTGGTCGAAGCTCCTACAGCAGCCGAACCAGGTCACGGCGGAGCTGGCCACGAACGACGCCGTGCGACTGGCGAGACGTGGTGCCGAGGACCTCATACTGACCACCGCGGGCAGGGACAGGGCGCAGAGCGACGACGCTGACCTGCTGACACGCACGTTCGCCGCGCTCGTCAAGCGGGACGAGGCGGCGCGTGGCCTGCTGCTGACGCTGCCGGAAATCTTCCCCTGGGTGCGGTTCCTCCCAGAGGACGCGGTGCGCGAGTTCCTGGTCGAGTTCGTCGAGACCGCACGAGCCTGCGCCGAGATCCAGCGCTTCACGGCGCTGCACCAGGTGATCGTGGAATGGAAGCACACGGCGGAGATCCACTCCGACCCCGAACTGCACGCCCAGCTCAGCCAGAGCTTTGAGCCTGACCCCGACCTTCCGCCGGTGACGCCTGCGGAGGAGACTGCGTGACGCCCAAGAGGGGGGACCGGGTCTCACCACCACCCGTCCACGATGAATGGGACGTGCGCTTCGCCAGTCAGGCAGCGGCCACCGGCTGGGAAGAACTCTGCCGCCAGGCCGCGAGCAACACCCGGGACTGCTTCGACCGTCTTCGCGCCGGCCCGCACCCGGCCTCGCGTACGGGACGGCACCACCCGCTGCGCGGGGACCTGGCCAGCGCCCGAGTCGGCGGGCGTGCCCTACCGCAGTACCAGTTCGAGGTGACCGCCGGCGGCCGCTGTCTGGTACGCGCTGGACGAGGACAAGCACACGCTCTGGATCACGTTCGCCTCGCCCCGACACCCCAGGTCGACGGACAGGTGACGCCAGAGCGCGCGTAGGGTCGTTGGGCATGGTGACGCGGCGACGGACCTCCCGGCTCCTGATGCTCGACGAGGACGACCGGCTGCTCCTGCTGTGCGGGCGCGACCCGCGCGCTCCCGGGGCACGGTGGTGGTTCACCGTGGGCGGAGGCGTCGAGGCCGGGGAGGACTACGTGACGGCGGCGCTGCGGGAGGTGCGCGAGGAGACGGGCCTGCGCCTGCCGGCGCACCGGCTGGGGCCCGTCGTCTGGACGCGGGAGGCGCTCTTCACGGTCGACGGCCACCGCTTCGACCAGTACGAGGAGTACCGGCCGGTCCGGGTGCTGCCCGAGGAGGCGGCCGCGATGCGGTTCGAGCAGGTGGAGGCGTGCCACGGCCACCGCTGGTGGTCGCGCGGCGCTCTGGCGACCACCGCGGAGACGGTGCGGCCCAGGGGCGTCGGGCAGCTGCTCAACGATCTGCTGAGCGTCGGCCCGGCCAGCGGCGCCGGTCCGCGTTTCCTGGGCCGTTTCGACGAGGACGCCGAACCGGACGTGACCCCACCGCCCGGCTACGCCTCGTCGCGGCCGGGTGGGCGGTAGCGCAGCAGGACGTTCCCCGAACGGAAGACGGTCACCGCGCCCGGCGTCAGGTGGAGACGGTCCGTCAGGCCGGCGAACCGGAGCCGACGGCGAAACTCATCGCCGGTAGGTTCGACGGAGCGAGCGGCGGCAGTCAGCGGAGGGCCAGGCGATATGAAGATCACTCTGCGCGAGGTGTTGGACAGCGACGTGGCCCTCTTCTGGGCGCACATCAGTGAACCGACAGCACAGCGAATGGCCGCGGTCACCCGCACGTACCACTACGACCGAGAGTTGTTCGACGCGCATTGGGCGAAGGTGCGTGCCAATTCCGCGGTCACGGTGCGGACCGTGCTGGCGGACGACGCGGTGGCCGGGCATGCGGCGGTGTTCGGGCCGCCCGACGAGCGCGAGGTCACCTACTGGATCGCTTCCGCGTACTGGGGGCGCGGGGTTGCCAGTGCGGCGCTGAGAGAGCTCATCGCTCTGGAGCCGGCGCGGCCACTGCACGCACACGCGGCGGCGGACAACGCCGGCTCCCTTCGGGTGCTGGAGAAGTGCGGCTTCACCATCACCGGGCGCGGCCGGATCTTCGCGCAGGCGCGCGGCGACGAGATCGACGAGGTGGCGCTGACCCTGGAGTGAGACCCGGGCGCTGGGCGCCCTAGCCGTCCCCTCCCGTGTCGGTGCCGAGATCGGCGCGCATCGCGGTGCGGAGGGCGGCCAACGCCTCCGTGAACGCCTCGTGGGCGTCGGACCAGGTCGCGTCGGTGTGGTCGTCGCCGGCTTCGAGCCGGTCGTTCAGGGTGCGCAACGCGAGCAGCGCCCGCTCGGACGGCCCGGCCACGGACTCCGGCGCGGTGATCGCCATCTGGTAGCGCAGCTCGTACGCGCCGCCGGAACGGAAGCTCTCGCTCGCCAGCCGGGCCCGCTCGGCGGCCGGCGTGGACGGCGACCGCGCCACGCTCCGCAGCTCGTTACGGGTGCGGGACAAGGCGGCGAGGTACTCGCCGTAGAGCTCCCGCCGGACGGCCCGCTCGCGCGTGACGAACTCCCGCTTCCACCGCGACCGCTCGGCCACCACGGCGGACCCCACCCCGACCACGGCACCGAGCGCCGTCCCGATCAGCGTCCCCCAGTCCATGCAGCGGATCCTAGGCCACCCCTCACTCCGCACACCCGGCCCTACGATGGGCCACGTTTCGTCGGCACGCGGGGGACGGGGGCGGCCATGACCGAGCCGGAGGCACAGCGGGTCTCGTTACTGAACGACGAACCGGTCGGCGACGCCACCTCCGATCTGCTGGGCGCCGGCCGCGTGGCGGACCAACTCGCCGGCCTGCTGCTCGCCTCCCGGGAGGCGACACCCTTCACGCTGGCGGTGGACGCCGGCTGGGGCACGGGCAAGAGCAGCCTGATGCGGCTCGTCGACGCGCACCTGAGACGGGCCCCGGAGACCCAGACCGTCTGGTACAACGCCTGGACCTCCACCGGCGGGGACGTGCTGGAAGGGCTGATCAAGTCCGTACTGCTGCGCTTCGACCGCCGCATCCTGCGCCGGGCCCTGCGCCGGGTCTCCGAGAACACGGCCCTGGTCGGGCTCGCTCGCGCCCTGTCCACACTGGTGGCTGGCCCGCTCGGGGCGGCTGGGACGGTGGACGAGCTGTGGCGGAACCTCTCCGAGGACCCGCAGCGGCGCAACGAGATGCGCGACGCGCTCAGGCAACTCGCCCAGGAGTGGGCGCGGTCGGGCGCCTCCGGGACGCGCCGACTGCTGGTGGTGTTCGTCGACGACCTGGACCGGTGCTCCGCCGAGACCGTGCTCGCCGTGTGCGAGGCGGTGAAGGTCTACCTGGACGTGCCGGGGCTGGCGTTCGTCATCGGCTGCGACCGGTCGGCGCTGGCCGCCAACGGCCTGCTGAGCGACCTGTCCCCGGCGGGCTCGGCGTTCATGGAGAAGATCTTCCAGACCAGCTACCGCATCCCCGTGCCGGACGAGATGGGCATCGAGCACTTCGTCCGTCGCTGCGCACACGACTCCGGCATCCACGCGCTGCTCAACACGAACCTCGTCTCACTCATCGCCGAGCGCAGCGAACGCAACCCGCGCCGCATCAAGAAACTCATCAACGGCCTCGTCCTGGAGGTGAGCCTCAACCCCGTGTGGCGAGGCGTGGGCGCCCGGGCCGTGGATGCCGTGGTCCGGACCTTACTGCTCCAGCATCTGTACCCGGAGTTCTACCGGATGATGGCCGGCGGCGGCGCCGGGTACGGAGACGTGCTCACCGAGTTCGTCGCCTACCGCGAAGTCCGGCGCGTCCTGCGGCAGCTCGCGGAACCGGACTTCGGGAAGGCGGGCGTCGTGCGCTTCTTCGCCGACCACGAGGTGCGGCCGCCGTCGTCCACGGACCCCGAGACGTGGGCCGAGAACCTGGAGGAGTTGGAATCGCAGCTTCCAGAGGTCTTCCCAGCGCTGGCCGCCGACCGTGGGTTCACCTCGCTGGTCGATGACCTCCTGGAACTACCCGGCGCCGCGGATCTCATCCAGCGCCTGCGCCAGCAGCCCCTGTCCTCAGCGATCTCGCCCCCCGTCGGCGCGGCGGCGGGGCGAACGGTCCCGGACGAGACCGCCAGGCCACGACCCTCGCATCCACAACTGCGAGGCCTGCGCATCCTGTGGATCGACGACAACCCCGACAGCGTCGAGGGCGAGGCCCATGCCCTGCGCACGGTCGGGGCAAGCGTGGTCATCGTTCGTGACGAAGCGTCGGCGGACGAGTACCTGGCCCTCGAACGCCGTGACCTCGTCATCTCCGACATCGGTCGGGGGACGGATCCCGAGGCCGGATTCACCAACGTCGAACGCCTCAGGAACGAGCACCGCTACACCGGGCCCGTGATCTTCTACACCGGCCGGGTCACCCCGGCTCGCGTGACACGAGCCAGGGAATTGGGCGCGCTGGGGGTGACCGCAGACCCCGGTGAGCTGTGGCGGCTGATCACGAACGCGGCGGAACGACGTGCCTGAGGCCGTCGACGAACGCGGACCAGGCGGCGGCGGGGATCACCAGGGCCGTGGTCGGATTCTTGCTGTCCCGAACCGGGACGAGCCCGGAGTCGTTGCGGACGAACTCCAGGCACTGGCCGCCGCTGCCATTGCTGTAGCTGGACTTCTCCCATTCCCGTTGTGAGAAGTCGAATATGACGCTCATCGGGTGTAGCCCTCCACGTACTCGCCGATCAGGGCAAGGGATTCGGCAGGAGGCAGGGCCTCCGCTCTGAGCCGATCATAGACTTCGTCAGCCATGGTGACCGACCCGATTTCATCGGTCATCTGCCCGGACATCAGGGTGTCGGCATACGCCATCGTGCTGCGGTCCTTGAACCGGAGCAGCGTGAAGCTGTCCGCCGCCGGGGGCGTGGCGCCGAAGCGCAGCACCTGGACGGTGACGTGAGGCGACTGGACCTCGGCCAGGAGGTGCCTGAGCTGCTCGGCCATGACCTCGTCACCTCCGACTCTCGTGCGGAGACAGCTCTCGTGCAGGATGACCCACAGGAGCGGGGGCACCTCGCGGGACATCACCTCCCGACGACGCAGCCGAGAGGCGACTCGCACGCTCACCTCCTCATCACTCAGACGCGGATTCTGGGCACGGAAGACGGCCTCTGCATATTCGGCGGTCTGCAGCAGGCCCATGATCAGCCCCGCGCTGTAGTCGAGGATCGAAACAGCCTCGCGCTCCATCCGGGCGTACGGCCGGAACCACGAAGGATCGCCGCGCTTCACGATCCGCTCCCGCATGCGCGCGAAGAGCCCGTTCGTGGTGAAGACCAGATCGCAGCCGCACGCGAACCTCTCGCTGCACAGAATCGCGCCAGCCTCAACCTTGCTGACGTAGCTCTCGGTGTACTTCCCGGCAGACCTCCCCAACTGCCGCTGCGTGAGCTTCCGCCCCTTCCTGGCCTCCCTGACCTCCACACCGAAGTGCGCCAGGTCGTTCAAGTTCTCCTCGGACACACTCGTCCCCACCCGCTGACCTCCCACCCTGCACGCGATGTCCGACGCCTTCGCCCCCCGACGTGAAGAAACGCCGTTCAAAGGTGACGATTCTACCTGCTCCCTGTTCAGCTAGTGACTGCGCCAGCACGCCGCGTAGAGCGGACGAACGGGAGGCCACCCCTCATGACAAGCACCGGCCACACCCAGGAGGACACGGCGGCACGGCTGCGCGACCTGCTCGCGACGCTCGGCATCGACGCCAACGTCCAGCCGGCGACGGTCGGCCTCCGCCCCACCGTGGTGATCCAACCTCTCCCGGTCGCCGACGCCCGCCGACTCGTCGACGCCTTGGCCGACGGGGAGCTGCGGCGGAAGGTCCGCGAGGCGAACCGGCTGAGCGAGACGAACCGCCTGAGCAGAGGTGACGGGTGACTGACCCCACGCGAACCCGGCGCCGTTCGGCGGCCCGCATCTACCCTGGCTGGCATGGACTTTGGGGGAGTCGGGCTGCGGGTCGCGTCGGGTGCGTTCGTGCCGTTGGTCAAGCGGCTGTTCCGGCAGGACGGGGCGGGGGCCGGGCTCGTGGAGCAGCCCGTGAAGCTGTCAAAGCTGGTGTCATTCGGGGCCGAAAAGCGCGAACTGGTCGAGCGAGATGTGCACAAGCTCAGTGAGGAACTGGTCCACCGGGCCCTCCGCGAGATGGGGCCGCACGACGCCCCCTCGCCCGACCATCAGCGGGAGGCGGCCGGCCTGCTGGCCCGCTCCCTGATGTGTCTCGGCGAGCTGGACATGGACGACGTCCAAGCGGTGCGGCTCGGGCACGAGGAGCTAGCGCGGCGGCTCCAGCGGCGCGGCGACCGGTACGTGTCCGCCGCCGCGAGACACCTGCACGACCGGCTGCTGGAGTTGGCCTGTCTGCACGTGCTGAACTTCTTCACCCAGCGCTCCACGTTCGTCGCCCGCACCCTCGTCGAGCAGAGCCGGCAGCTCAACGACCTGACCGCCCGGATGGATCTGCTGCTCGAACGCGTGCCGCTACGGTCCGCCGAGGACGCCGCCTTCGAGAGCCGGTACGCCGCGTACGTCCAGCAGGAGCACGGCCGGCTCACCATCTACGGTCTCGACCTCCGCCAGGAGCGGGAGTGGCCGCTCGACGACGCGTACCTCAGCCTGGAGGTGCGCGGCCGGGACCCGGAGCGTGCCGACGAGCCAGCGCCGCAGCGGGCGGAGCGGGCGCTCAGCGGGCAGGAGCGGGTGCTGCTGCGCGGCCTGGCCGGGTCGGGCAAGACGACGCTGGTGCAGAGGCTGGCCGTGACAGCCGCGCGTGCGGACGTTCGGGAGGGCATGACGCACCTGATCGGGCGTGTCCCGCTCGTGCTGGCGTTGCGCACCCTGACCCGGGACGGTGCCCGGCTGCCCACGCCGGACCGGTTCCTGACCGCCATGGACTGCCCACTAGCCGCCGGGCAGCCCGACGGCTGGATGGACAGGATCCTCACGGCCGGCCGGGCGCTGCTGCTCGTGGACGGCATCGACGAGATTCCGGAGAACGAACGCGACGCCGCGCGACGCTGGCTGCGCGGCCTGAAGAACGCCTACCCGGGCAGCCTGTGGTTGGTCACCGCCCGCCCGTCCGCCGTGCCGGACGACTGGCTGGCCAGGGAAGGCTTCGCGGAGTACTCGCTGGCGCCGATGAACGGCGCCGACGTGCGGGCGTTCGTGCACCGCTGGCATCGGGCAGCCGGTGTGAAAGATGAGGTGGAACGGGCCCTGCTGGACCTCGTGCACCGGCGGAACGACCTCAGCACGCTCGCGACCAACCCGCTGATGTGCGCGATGATCTGCGCCCTGCACCGGGAGCGGAACGGTCACCTGCCACACGGGCGCAAGGCGTTGTACGACGCGGCGCTGTCGATGCTGCTGGAGCGGCGCGACCGGGAGCGTCCTGACCCGCCGCGCGGTCGGGTGGAGCTGGACGCGGAGACGCAGATCTCGTTGCTCCAGAAGCTCGCCTTCTGGCTGATCACCAACGGTAGGTCGGAGATGACCGCCGACGTGGCGACCTCGGTTCTCGATCGAGCACTACCGCTCATCCATCGCGGCGCGGAGCTTGGCTCCGCGCACGAGGTGCTCCGGCATCTGCTCGAGCGGTCGGGCGTGCTGCGCGAGCCGGGGCCCGGGGCCGTGGACTTCGTTCACCGCACCTTCCAGGACTACCTCGGCGCCCGGGAGATCGTGGAGTGGCAGCACTTCCCGATGCTGGTCGAGCGGGCCCATGAGGACCAGTGGGAGGACGTGGTGCGAATGGCCGTGGCCCACGCCCAGCCGATCCAGCGGGGCGACCTGCTGACACAGCTCGTCGAACGCGGCGACCGGGAAGAGCGATACCGGATCCGCCTGCACCTGCTGGCCATGGCCTGCCTGGAACACGCCACGCAGTTGGCGACGACGGTGCGGCAGACCATCCTCAAGCGAGCCGCTCAGTTCATCCCACCCATGACCAACGCCGAGGCCTGGAGTCTGGCCCAGCTGGGCTCCATCGCCGTCGAATTGCTTCCCGGCCCGGAGACGCTCACGGACGACGAGGCGGAGGCGGTGGTCTATGCCGCCTCCCGCATTGCCTCGGACGCCGCGCTGACCCGGCTCCGCGCCTTCCGCGACCATCCGTTCCCTAAGGTGCAGGACCGACTGGCCACAGCCTGGAACCGCTTCGACATCCGTCGCTATTTCGACGACGTCGTCGCCCACCTCCCCCGGACCGCCCGTCTGCCTCTCCCCGCCACCAGTCCAGAGGAGTTGGCGTGCCTGGCCACCCTGGACGACTTGCCAGCCGTGGACATGCGTGGCGACTTCACAGAGGAGGACATCCTGGCCGCGTTGCGGGGGCGCGGCGTCTCCGTGCTGCGGCTACGAGACAACGGACGGCTCGACAACCTCGCCTTTCTTGGCGATCTTGGTGACATCTCCTCGCTGCTCCTCGACAGCTGTCCCGGGATCGTCGACCTCACGCCCCTGCGGGAGCTGCAGCTGGAGAACCTCTCGCTCTACAGCGACACGGAACCATGGCGGATGATCGGCCTCGACGAGCTCACCGGGCTACGAGTGCTTCGCATCGGTTCCTTCGTCACCGTTCGCTTCCTGTCGGAGCTGCCTTATCGTTCTCCCCTGGAACACCTCAGACTGCCGATGGACACGCCCGACCTGGACCGGATCGGGTTCTGGCCGGAACTGAACCATCTCGACGTCCATGAGAGCGGACGAGGGCTGGCGGGCGGGGAATGGGAGAGGGTAGCCGACCTGCCGAACCTGCGCCGTATCACACTGAATACTGAGGTACTCCACAGTCTGGCGTGGGAGGGAAGTCGACTGCCTCATATCGAACACGCCATGTTGTTCCAGCGGGAGGGCACGACGTTCACCCGGGGCGACATGGAACACCTCGCTGAGGGTCTTCCGGGGCTGCGGACGCTCATGCTCAACGACGACGCGCGGGACTTCGCGCCGTTGGCCTCGCTGCCGGACCTCCGGTCGGTGCACGTCCGTGAGCCGAGCGAACTGACCAACGCGCCTCCGCATCTGGACCTCACCTGCTCACTGGCACCACGCTACTGACGCCCCCTCGACTAATCTCGGACCAATGGATCCCAATCCGTTCACCTTTCTCCGGATAGCGAGCGGCATCGTCGGGCCATTGATCAAGCGGCTGTTCCGGCAGGAGGGGCCGGGGGCGGAGCTGGTGGCGGCGGATCGGGCCGTGCGGCTGTCCGCCCTCGTGTCGTTCCGGGGGGAGCGGCGGACCCTCGGTGAGGCCGGGATGGCCAAGCTCGCCAAGGAGCTGGTGCGGCGGGGTGAGGAGGCGGCGGGTGGGCATGATCCGCCGTTTGCCGAGGACGAGCGGGAGGCCGTCGTCCGGGCCGTGGTGCGGTCGCTGCACGGGCTCGGCACGCTGGAGATGGACGACGTGCAGGCCGTCGGGCTCGGGCCAGAGGCGTTCGCGCGGCGGCTGCGGGAGGCGGCGCCGGACGCCGCGCGGGAGCTGTCGGCGGGCGCGGCGCTTTTCCACGGCCGGCTGGTCAACACCGCCGCCCTGCACGTGCTGAACTTCTTCACGCAGCGGTCCACGTTCGTCGAACGGACCCTGGTCGAGCAGAGCCGGCGGCTGGACGAGCTGATCCGGCAGCTCCAGCGGCCGGCGCCCAGCCCGGACGCCGGCTTCGAGGGCGACTACGCCGCGAGCATGGTGCGGCTGCACGGCCAGCTGACGATCGTAGGCGTCGACTTCACGAACTCCCCCGACAGCTGGTCGCTCCCCGACACCTACCTGGGCCTCGGCGTGGAGCAGCCCGACGACGGTCCCGACCCGCCCGTTCCGGTGCCGGTGGACCAGGCGCTGGCCGGCGCGGAGTCCGAACGGGTGCTGCTGCGCGGCAACGCGGGCGCCGGCAAGACGACGCTGGTGCAGTGGCTGGCGGTGTCGGCCGCCGAGGGCAGCCTGCCGGGCGAGCTGGGACGGCGGCTGCGCGGGCGGATCCCGTTCGTGCTGCCGGTGCGGCGGTTCGGGGAGCGGAAGCTGCCGGCGCCCGCGGAGTTCCTGGCCGCCGCCCGGCATCCGCTGGCGGGGTCGGAGCCGGCGGGCTGGGCCGTTCGGGTGCTGCGGGCCGGGCGCGGGCTGCTGCTGGTGGACGGCATCGACGAGGCGCCGGCGGAGCGGCGGGAGTCGATCCGCCGGCAGCTGACGCAGCTGCTGCGGATGTTCCCCGGGAACTACTGGCTGCTCACCTCGCGCCCCTCCGCGGTCCGGGAGGACTGGCTGGCGTCCGAGGGCTTCGTCGAGCTGAGCCTGGCGCCGATGAACCGCGAGCAGGTGGCCCGGTTCATCCGGATGTGGCACGCGGCCTCGGCGGCGGACGCCGGCCGGGACCACGCGCGGCTGCCGGAGTACGAGCGGCGGCTGCTGCACTCGGTCCGGCTGATCAGGGAGCTGCGGCGGCTGGCCACGAACCCGTTGATGTGCGGGCTGATCTGCGCCCTGAACCGGGACCGCGCCGGCATCCTGCCGCGCGGCCGTAAGGCCCTCTACAAGGCCGCTCTGGCGATGCTGCTGGAGCGGCGCGACCCGGAGCGGGAGGTGGACGCGGACGGCATCGTGCTGGACCGGGAGGCGAAGGAGCGGCTGCTGCAGAAGCTGGCGCACTGGATGCTGCTCAACGACCGCTCCGAGCTCAGCCGGGCGACGGCCGTGGACATCATCGACCAGCACCTGCCGGCGATCCCGTCCGCCGGGGCGCAGGGCGCGGGCGCGGAGCTCTTCGACCATCTGCTGCACCGCACGGGCCTGCTGCGGATGCCGGCCGCCGACACGGTGGACTTCGTGCACCGCACCTTCCAGGACTACCTGAGCGCCAAGGAGGCGGTCGAGCGCCACGACTTCCCCTTTCTCGTGAACAACGCGCACCGCCCCGACTGGGACGAGGTCATCACGATGGCGGTGTCGCTGGCCCGTCCGGACGAGTGCGCGCTGCTCATCGAGGGCCTGATCTCGGCGAAGCCGCGGCTGCGGCCGGCGGAGGCGCGGTACTGCAAGCTGCTGGCGGCGGCGTGCGTGGAGCACGCGACGGAGATGAGCCCGGAGGCGCGGGCCCGGGTGCGGCAACGGACGCGGTTCCTGGTGCAGCCGGACACGGTGGGGGCGGCGCGCGGGCTGGGCTGGATCGGGCCGATCGCGCTGGAGCTGCTGCCGGACCCGGAGGGCGTGTCGGATCGCAAGGCGCTGTTGCTGGCGGCGACGGCGTCGGGGGTGCGGGACGACGCGGCGATCGACTATCTGGCGCGGCTGCGGGGGCACCGCTCGCTGGCGGTGCGGGCGGAGCTGGCGGGGGCGTGGCCGCGGTTCGACACGGAACGGTACGCCGCTGAGGTGATCGCGCACCTGGATCCGGCGGAGCTGTACTTCACGGTGACCGACCCGGAGGAGCTGCGTGCCCTGCGGGCGCTGGGCGGGCGGGAGCGGATCCGGGTGGCCGAGGGGCTGAGCCCGGAGCAGCTGACCGGTCAGGGCGGGCTGGTCGCCGAGCGGCTGACGCACCTGTACCTGCTGGCGTACGACGCGGCGCGGCCGCTGGACTGGCTGACGGGGTTCCCCCGGTTGCGGGTGCTGCGGCTGGGACGGTCGGTGGGACCGGTGCACGGCGTCCCGCCGGGCGTGCGGGTGGAGCGGGACGGGGAGTAGTCCCCGCCCCGCCCCGCCGCTTCCCGCGGCAACCGGACGACCGCGGCCCACCACGGGGCGCGGGGCTCCGCCCCGGGCCCCGGCGGAGGGGCTCGTGGCGCAGCCCTTGCGCCGCGAGCCGCCACGCTCCCTGCCCGCGACATCCGAACGGTGGCTCCGCCCACGCGGGCGCGGGGCTCCGCCCTCGTGGGCCCGCTGAGGCGGGCACACGCCGGGACGGGAGGCGGGAGGCCCTCACGTCCGTGGGACGGCGCGCCGCGGAGCGGTGTCCCGCGTCACCGGCCGAAGCAGCCCGCACGGCGGCTCGCCGGAAAGCCGCCACGCAGCACCACGCCGCGCGGCCGGGCGCCGGGCGGTGGACGGAACATCCGGACGGCGCCGGGCGTGCAGGACGAGGAGCCCTCCCCCGAGAGGGGTCGCCGCCGGTGACGACGGCGCCGCGGATCGGCGGGAAGCCGCCCGCAGGGCCTCGCGGCGGGGAGCCGCACAGCGCGACGCCCCCGCGGCCGGGTGGCCGCGGGGGCGTGGCGGGGGCGGGCGGGAAGCCTCAGGCCTCCTTGGAGAGGTTGGGGCCGCCGCCGGCCGCCTGTTCGACCGGGGGAGCGTCGGGCAGCGAGGACTTCTCCTCACCCCGGAAGGTGAAGGCCTTGTCCTTGCCCTCGCCCTCGGTGCCGACGACCACGATGTGGCCGGCCCGCAGCTCGCCGAAGAGGATCTTCTCCGACAGCACGTCCTCGATCTCCCGCTGGATCGTCCGCCGCAGCGGCCGGGCGCCGAAGATCGGGTCGTAGCCGTGCTTGGCGAGCAGTTCCTTGGCGTCCCCGCTGAGCTCGATGCCCATGTCGCGGTCCTTCAGCCGCTCGTCCACCTGGTGGATCATCAGGTCGACGATCTTGATGATGTCGTCCTGGGTGAGCTGGTGGAAGACCACCGTGTCGTCGACACGGTTCAGGAACTCCGGGCGGAAGTGCTGCTTCAGCTCGTCGTTGACCTTCGACTTCAGCCGGTCGTACCCGGTGTTGACGTCGCCGGCGACGGCGAAGCCCATGTTGAAGCCCTTGGAGATGTCCTTCGTGCCGAGGTTCGTCGTCATGATGATGACGGTGTTCTTGAAGTCCACGACCCGGCCCTGGCTGTCGGTCAGACGACCGTCCTCCAGGATCTGCAACAGAGAGTTGAAGATGTCCGGGTGTGCCTTCTCGACCTCGTCGAAGAGGACCACCGAGAACGGCTTACGCCGCACCTTCTCGGTGAGCTGGCCGCCCTCCTCGTACCCCACGTATCCGGGCGGGGAACCGAAGAGCCGGGAGACCGTGTGCTTCTCTCCGAACTCCGACATGTCGAGGGAGATGAGCGCGTCCTCGTCGCCGAACAGGAATTCCGCGAGCGTCTTCGACAGCTCCGTCTTCCCGACGCCCGAAGGGCCGGCGAAGATGAACGAGCCGCCCGGACGCTTCGGGTCCTTCAGGCCCGCACGCGTGCGCCGGATCGCCTGGGAAAGCGCCTTGATGGCGTCCTCCTGGCCGATGACGCGCTTGTGCAGCTCGTCCTCCATGCGCAGGAGACGCGAGGACTCCTCTTCCGTCAGCTTGAACACCGGGATGCCCGTGGATGCCGCCAGAACCTCGGCGATCAGCTCCTCGTCCACCTCGGCGACGACGTCCATGTCGCCGGACTTCCACTCCTTCTCCCGCTGCGACTTGGCGGTGAGAAGCTGCTTCTCCTTGTCGCGGAGCGACGCGGCCTTCTCGAAGTCCTGCGAGTCGATCGCGGACTCCTTCTCGCGGCGCACGTTGGCGATCTTCTCGTCGAACTCGCGCAGGTCCGGCGGCGCCGTCATGCGACGGATACGCATCCGGGACCCGGCCTCGTCGATCAGGTCGATCGCCTTGTCCGGCAGGAAGCGGTCGGAGATGTACCGGTCGGCCAGCTGGGCCGCCGCGACCAGCGCGGAGTCCGTGATGGACACCCGGTGGTGCGCCTCGTACCGGTCACGGAGACCCTTGAGGATCTCGATCGTGTGCGGCAGGGACGGCTCGGCGACCTGGATCGGCTGGAAGCGGCGCTCCAGGGCCGCGTCCTTCTCCAGGTACTTGCGGTACTCGTCGAGCGTGGTGGCGCCGATGGTCTGCAGCTCGCCGCGGGCCAGCATCGGCTTCAGGATGCTGGCGGCGTCGATCGCGCCCTCGGCGGCGCCCGCGCCGACCAGGGTGTGCAGCTCGTCGATGAACAGGATGATGTCGCCGCGGGTGCGGATCTCCTTGAGCACCTTCTTCAGGCGCTCCTCGAAGTCGCCGCGGTACCGGGAGCCGGCGACCAGGGCACCGAGGTCCAGGGTGTAGAGGTGCTTGTCCTTGAGGGTCTCGGGCACCTCGCCCTTGACGATGGCCTGCGCCAGGCCCTCGACGACGGCGGTCTTGCCGACGCCGGGCTCGCCGATGAGGACCGGGTTGTTCTTGGTGCGGCGGGACAGCACCTGCATGACCCGCTCGATCTCCTTCTCGCGCCCGATGACCGGGTCGAGCTTGGATTCGCGCGCGGCCTGGGTCAGGTTCCTGCCGAACTGGTCCAGCACCAGGGAGGTGGACGGCGTGCCCTCGGCGGGCGCGCCCGCGGTGGCGGCCTCCTTGCCGCCGGAGTAACCGGAGAGCAGCTGGATGACCTGCTGCCGCACCCGGTTCAGGTCGGCGCCCAGCTTCACCAGGACCTGGGCGGCGACGCCCTCGCCCTCGCGAATCAGGCCGAGCAGGATGTGCTCGGTGCCGATGTAGTTGTGACCGAGCTGGAGCGCCTCGCGGAGCGACAGCTCCAGCACCTTCTTGGCCCTGGGGGTGAAGGGGATGTGCCCGGACGGGGCCTGCTGGCCCTGCCCGATGATCTCCTCGACCTGCTGGCGGACCGCCTCAAGCGAGATCCCGAGGCTCTCCAGGGCCTTAGCGGCGACACCCTCACCCTCGTGGATCAGGCCCAGGAGGATGTGCTCGGTGCCGATGTAGTTGTGGTTGAGCATCCGGGCTTCTTCCTGAGCCAGGACGACAACCCGCCGCGCGCGGTCGGTGAACCTCTCGAACATCGTTATCGCTCCTCAGAGCGGTCAGGCAGTGAAAGGGGTCGGTCCCCTCCCTGTCCTTCCGCAGCTTAGTCCCGCAACGGGGGACCGCTCATTCCAACTGTCTACTCCTGTCCCCGGCCCCTTGCCCCGAACAGGCGACGACAGTTACAACCCGATGGTGCGAGACGATGTTCCCGCAGGCCAAGCGTTGGCACCCCAGATGGCTACGCCGTCGGCGAACGCCCCTGGTCGACACACCCAGCCCGCATGGCACCGCCCCCTGTATCGATTAGTGACTTCCTACCCTCCCAGGCTGACACTCCATGCCCTACTCGCGGCCGGCATCCGCTACGGGCGAACGCCATGACCTTGAGCGATCAGGGGATCACGTAAGGCTTCCGGGTGGCGCGTCGGCCCCCGGACGCACCTCGGGGAGCCGCCCCGATGGGTGCGACTCCCCGTAGAGGGGGCACGGAGCGGCTGGGCCCCGCGCCCGCTCGCCGGATGCGACTCCGGCAGGTGCGCGTGTCAGACGCCGGCCTTCTCGTAGGCCTCGCGGATGTTGGCGGGAACACGCCCCCGGTCGTTGACCTCGTAACCGTTCTCCTTGGCCCACGCGCGGATTTTCGCGGTGTCCTGGCTGCTGGCGCCCCCGGCGGGAGCGGCCGCCCGGCCCCGCCCGCGCGCGGCGCGGCTACCACCGGCGCGGCGGCCGGCCTTGACATAGGGCTCCAACGCGGTGCGGAGCTTGTCCGCGTTTTCGGAGTTGAGGTCGATCTCGTAAGACTTGCCGTCGAGCGCGAACGTAACGGTCTCGTCGGCCTCGCCGCCGCTGAGGTCATCGAGGAGAAGGACCTGAACCTTCTGTGCCACCGGGCTACTCCTCATTCATAGTCGCCGAATACCAATAGGTGTACTGCGGAAGTAATCAAACCGCCATGGCCGAGAAAACACAAACCCTGGGTGTTGATTAGCTCGAAGTAGAGAGGATCCGAGGGGGACAATTCAGACAAATCACCCCGGGTAAGAACTGCGCTTCGAACCGCGACGTGAAATGTGGCCGATGCGGTCGCGCCGGACTTCGGCGCCGACGGTCTTCGACGGCGGACTAGTCAGACTTCGGCTTCCCCTTCAGGCGCCCCGGCGGGCTGCCCGTCTCCGAGATCGACGACCCGCAGGGCGTCGCGCAATGCGGCTGTCTGCTCGGGCGACATCATGCCGAAGAAAGCAACCAGGGCTGCGGCCGGGTTGTCACTCTCCGCCCATGCATCATTCATCAAAGCAGCCGAGTACGCGGCTCGTGTGGACACCGCCGCATAACGATAGGCGCGGCCGGCACGTTCGCGGCGCACCCAGCCCTTCTGATGGAGGTTGTCCAGGACCGTCATCACGGTCGTATACGCGATCGAGCGGTCACTCCGCAGATCCTCAAGAACTTCCCGCACGGTCACGGGACGGTTCCACTCCCATACGCGGGTCATCACCGCGTCTTCCAGGTCTCCCAATGGTCGGGGCACGGGAGGAAGAATAACGGCGCAGCGACAAAAAGGGACATCAGCGGCGTTTGGGGTCAGCCGTTCGCCACTCCTGAACGGCCTCGGCCGCCTGCGCCGCGATCGCCGCGTCGACGGCGGCGTCCTCCTTGTACTTGTTACTCCCGCCCTGACTCCGCACGATCGTCACGATCAGCCAGGTGAAGGCCACGGCCATCACGGCGGGCGGGAGAAGTGCGGCGAGGTAGTCCATGGTGCTCGGCCTCCTGGGGCGTGCTCGGACGGGAGCCGCCGACCAGACTACCGACCGGGTCGCGCGGCGGCGTCGCCGCTCCCACCCTCGCCGGCGCGCTCGTCCCGCTGGCCGCCCTGGTCGCCCCCCGCGCTCCCGGGCTCGCCCGCCTCGCGGGACTCGCCCGAATCCTCCCGGGGCTCCTTCCGCGGCGGCGTCGGCGGGCGTCCCGGCGGACGCTTGCGGTGCGGGGGGAAGACCTCCGCCGGCGTCGGCACCGGGCGGGGCCGCTGCTCACCGTTCTCACCAGAAGATCCCATGGACGTAACCATAAACCGACATTAAGTGGTAAGCAGACAAACTGTCGGTATTCACCGGTAATCCGGCGTGGCGCCCTCCCCCACGGTCCGCCGGACAAGGGCCTAGGAGCGCGACACGTTCCGCTCGTAGACCAGCCGCAGGCCCACCAGCGTCAGCCAGGGCTCGTGCTCGTCGATCACCGTGGACTCGCGCAGCACCATCGGCGCCAGCCCGCCCGTGGCGATCACCGTCACGTCGTCCGGATCGTCCGCCAGCTCCCGCGACATCCGCTCCACCATGCCGTCCACCTGGCCGGCGAAGCCGTACAGGATGCCGGACTGCATGGACTCCACGGTGTTCTTCCCGATCACGTGCCGGGGTCTGGCCAGCTCCACCTTGCGCAGCTGGGCGCCGCGCAGGCCCAGGGCCTCCACCGAGATCTCGATGCCGGGCGCGATCGCGCCGCCCGCGTACTCGCCACGCGCCGAGACCGCGTCGTAGGTGGTGGCGGTGCCGAAGTCGACCACGATGCAGGGCCCGCCGTACAGCTCGACCGCGGCCACCGCGTTGATGATCCGGTCGGCGCCGACCTCCTTGGGGTTGTCGGTGAGGATCGGCACGCCGGTCTTCACGCCCGGCTCGACCAGGACCGACGGGATGTCCCCGTAGTAGCGCCTGGTCACCTCGCGCAGTTCGTGCAGCACGGACGGGACGGTGGAGCAGATGGAGATGCCGTCGATGCCGTCGCCGAGTTCCTCGCCGAGCAGCGGGTGCATGCCCATCAGCCCCTGGAGCAGCACGGCCAGCTCGTCCGCGGTGCGCCGTGCCTCCGTGGAGACCCGCCAGTGCTCGACGATCTCGTCGCCGTCGAAGAGGCCGAGGACGGTGTGGGTGTTGCCGACGTCGATGGTGAGCAGCATGGTCAGTCACGCCTCTCAGCGGGCCGGTCGGGGCGGGCGGGGCGGAGGTCCAGGCCGATGTCGAGGATCGGCGCGGAGTGGGTGAGCGCACCGACGGCCAGGTAGTCGGCCCCGGCGTCGGCGTAGGCGCGGGCCGTCCGGAGGGTGAGCCGCCCCGAGGACTCCACGGTGGCGCGGCCCGCGACCAGCCGCACCGCCTCGGCGGTCTGCTCGGGGGTGAAGTTGTCCAGCAGGATCAGGTCCGCGCCCTCGGCCAGCACCGGCTCGATCTGGTCCAGCCGGTCCACCTCGACCTCGACGGACACGCCGGGGAACTCCTCGCGCACCCGGCGGAACGCCTCGGCCACGCCGCCGGCCGCGATCACGTGGTTGTCCTTGATCAGCGCGGCGTCGGACAGCGACATCCGGTGGTTGACGCCGCCGCCGCAGCGCACGGCGTACTTCTCCAGGGCGCGCAGCCCCGGGGTGGTCTTCCGGGTGTCGCGGACCCGGGCGGAGGTGCCGGCCAGCGCGTCGGCCCAGGCCCGGGTGGCGGTGGCGATGCCGGAGAGGCGACACAGCAGGTTGAGCGCGCTGCGCTCGGCGGTGAGCAGGTCGCGGGTGCGGGCGGTGACCGTCAGCAGCGGCTGGCCGGCCTCGACCCGCTCGCCGTCGTCGACGTGCCGTTCCACCTCGAACTCGTCGGAGCTGGCGACCGAGAGCACCGCCTCGACGACGCGCAGGCCGGCGACGGTGCCGGCCTCGCGGGCGGTGAAGTCGCCGGTGGCGGTGGCGTCCTCCGGCACCGTGGCCACGGTGGTGACGTCCGTGCCCTGGTCCAGATCCTCCTCGATGGCCAGATGGGCGACGTCCTCGACGAGCACCGGATCCAGCCCGGCATCGGCCAGCAGCGCGGCCAGCTCCGGGTCAAGACCGCATTCCAGCGGATCGGTGGCGGCGTCCGCGGCGCCGCAGCCGCAGCCGTCGCCGCACCCGCCGGCGTCCTCCGTGGCCTCCGCGTCCTCGGGTCGGCTGCCGATCGGGAGGAGGGTGAGTGCCACGGTCTCTGGTCGCGTGGTCTCGGGGTCGGTACGGGTCATGAGGGCTCTCCTCGGGGACGGGCGGCCCGAGGCGAGGGGCCGTCGGCGGAACCGTCGGGGCGGACGGCTGGGGACGTGTCGGCGGGCCCGGCGGGCCCGGGGGGCACCGTCGGCGGGAAGGCCGTGGTGTCGGTGGTCCGGATGTCGAGGGTGCCACGGGCGCCGGGCGCGTCCCCGGCGGACGGGCGCAGCCGCACGACGAGATGGCGCCGCCAGGCGTCGTCATCGCGCTCCGGACGGTCGTCCCGCCAGTGGCAGCCGCGTGTCTCGGCACGGCGCCGGGCGGCGGCGACCAGCACCCGGGCCACGAGGTGCAGGTTGGCGGTCTCCCAGGTGTCGAGGCCGGGCTCGGCGGGTTTGGCCTCGCCGCCGTCACCGCCCGCCTCTCCCGCACCGGCCAGCGCGTCCAGCTCCCGAGCGGCGGCGGCGAGGCTCTCCTCCGACCGCAGCACCCCGGCGCCCCGGGTCATGACCCGCTGAATCGCCGCCCGCGCCTCCGCCGGCAACAGGACACTCGCCGCAGCGCCGCTTGCCGCGGCACCGCTTGCCGCTCCGTCGGTCAGGGGAACGGGTGCGTTGGGGGCGGGAGACGGCTCCCCGCCCGGAGCCGGCGGCCGCCCCGCGGTCCCGCCGCCGGGCGGCGGAGCCGTGGCCCCGGCCGGCGCTCCGGCGGGAACCGTCTCGCCCGCGGCCGCGAGCCCCGGGGCACTGGCGGGCTCGGCGGCAGGGGACGCGCCGGCACCCGTTCGGGGAGCCGCGGCGGACACGACCGGAGCTCCGGCCCGTGCGGCGGCTGACGCGTCGCTGCCCGGGCTCGTCAAGGGCGACACGGGGTTCTCGGACCGTGGGGCACCGACGGTGGGCGACGCATCACGGAACGTGGCCGACCCGCCGGGCCACGGAGCGGTGGGCGGGCCCGGGGCCGGGCGTACCTCGGTCGGTGGGGCCGTCGGCGCCGGCGCGGAGGGACCGGCCGGGGAGTCGGCGCCCGTCACGGGTGACGGGTCGGCGCCGGGGTGTGGGTCCGCCGCCGGGAAGGCGTGGGTGGCGATGCGGGTGGCGAAGACCAGGCCCTCCAGGAGGGAGTTCGAGGCGAGGCGGTTGGCGCCGTGGACGCCGGTGCAGGCGGTCTCGCCGCAGGCGAAGAGGCCGGGGACGGTGGTGCGGCCGTGGAGGTCGGTGCGGACGCCGCCGGAGGCGTAGTGCGCGGCCGGGGCCACCGGGATCGGCCGGGTCACCGGGTCGATGCCCTGGGCCCGGCAGGCGGCCAGGATGGTGGGGAAGCGCCGCTCCCACATGGCCGCGCCGAAGTGGCGCGCGTCGAGGTACATGTGGTCGGTGTCCTGCTCCCGCATCCGCCGCATGATGGCCTTGGCCACGATGTCGCGCGGCGCCAGCTCCGCCAGCTCGTGCTGGCCCAGCATGAAACGGACCCCCGCCGCGTCCACCAGGTGCGCGCCCTCGCCGCGGACCGCCTCGGAGATCAACGGCTGCTGCCCCTCCGCGTCCGGGCCCAGGTACAGCACCGTCGGGTGGAACTGCACGAACTCCAGGTCGGAGACCTCCGCCCCGGCGCGCAACGCCAGCGCCACGCCGTCGCCGGTGGAGACGGGCGGGTTGGTGGTGGCCGAGAAGACCTGCCCCATCCCGCCGGTGGCCAGCACGACGACGGGCGCGTGCACCGCGCCCACCCCGTCGTGCCGGCCCTCCCCCATGACGTGCAGCGTCACGCCGGCCGCGCGGCCGCGCGGATCGGTGAGCAGGTCGAGGGCGAGCGCGTTCTCGACGGTCTCGATGCCGGCCGCGCGGACCGCGTCGACCAGCGCGCGGGAGATCTCCGCGCCCGTCGCGTCCCCGCCGGCGTGCGCGATCCGGCGGCGGTGGTGGCCGCCCTCGCGGGTCAGCGAGAGCTCGCCGCCGTCCTCGGTGTCGAAGCGGGCGCCGAGCGCGATCAGCCGCCGGACCGCCGCCGGACCCTCGGTGACCAGGGCGCGCACCGCGGCCTCGTCGCAGAGCCCGGCGCCGGCGACCAGGGTGTCGTCGCGGTGCTGTTCCGGCGTGTCGCCGTCGGCCAGGGCGGCGGCGATGCCGCCCTGCGCCCAGCGGGTGGAGCCGTCGTCCAGCCGGGCCTTGGTGACGATGACGGTGTGCCGCCCGGCCGCGGCGCAGGCGAGGGCGGCGGTGAGCCCGGCGATGCCGGATCCGACGATCACGACGTCGGCGTCGAGGGCCCAGCCGGGCGGCGGTGCGGGCAGCGCCGCGGGCCCTGTCGTGTAGGGGGCGTGTATGGACCCCTTGGCGCTCATGCCACCCCTCCCAGCGTGAGCCGGATGTTGTCGATGAGGCGGGTGCCGCCGACCCTGGCGGCGACCAACAGGATTCCCTCGCCGCTGAAGTCGTCGGGGACCTCGGTGAAGTCGGCCGGATCGACCAGCGCGACGTAGTCCAGGCGCAGCGGCGGGTCGAGGGTGGCCGCCTCGTCGAGCACGACGCGGGCCGCCGCCCGGGCGCTGCCGGGGGCGGTCAGGGAGCGGCTGACGGCGGCCACGGCGTGCGCGTCGGCGGAGGCGCGCCGCTCGTGCAGCGCGGCCAGTCCGGCGGCTCGTTCCGCCGTCCGGTCCGACCCGCCGGCGGTCACGGCCGCGGCCCTGGCCTTCAGCGCGCCCTCCGCGGCCAGCCGGTCCCGGGCGGCGAACAGGGCACGGGAGAGCGCGAGCGCGGTCCTGCGCTCGGGCCGCGAAAGGTAGCGGTTGCGGCTGGACAGGGCCAGCCCGTCGGGCTCCCGGACGGTCGGCAGTTCGACGATCTCCACCGGGAAGTCGAGGTCCGCCACCATCCGGCGGATCAGCGCGACCTGCTGGGCGTCCTTGGCGCCGAAGCAGGCGATGTCCGGCCGAACCAGGTGGAGCAGCTTGGCGACGACGGTGAGCACCCCGTCGAAGTGCCCGGGCCGGGAGGCGCCCTCCAGCAGCTCGCCCATCGGCCCAGCGCTGACCCGCACCAGCGGCGGGCCGCCGGGGTACAGCTCGGCGTCGTCCGGCGCGTAGACCAGGTCGGCGCCGGCCGCCTCGGCGAGCCGCACGTCGGCGTCCAGGGTGCGCGGGTACCGGTCGAAGTCCTCGCCCTGGCCGAACTGGAGCGGGTTGACGTAGACGGTGACCACCAGCTGCCCCCGGGGGGCGCCGGCCGCGTCGGCGTCGAGGCGGCGGCGGGCGGCGTCGATCAGCGAGGCGTGCCCCGCGTGCAGGGCGCCGAGCGTCATCACCACGGCCCGCCGGGCGCCCGGCGTGTAGTGCTGGTGCAGCTCGTCGGCCCGGCGCGCCACGGTCACGGTCACGGCTGTCCTCCTTCGCGCGGGTGGGCGCCGGCGGTTGGCCGGGGGTGGTGCGGGCGGCGGACGGCGCACCGGGTCATGGTCGCCCCTCCTCGCCGAGCACGCCGAGGAGTTCCTCGGCCAGTTCCGGCTTCAGCAGCCCGTGGTCCAGGGCGCGGTCCGCGGTGGTGCGGGCCATCGCGAGGTAGCCGGCCAGCGCGTGCGGGGCGTGGGCGCGCAGCTCGTCCAGATGGGCGGCGACGGTGCCGGCGTCGCCGCGGACCACGGGCCCGGTGAGCGCCGCGTCGCCGGACCGCAGCGCGTTGTCCAGGGCGGCGCCGAGCAGCGGCCCGAGCATCCGGTCGGGCGCGCCCACCCCGGCGACCCGGAGCAGGTCCATGGCCTGGGCCACGAGCGTCACCAGATGGTTGGCGCCGAGCGCGAGGGCCGCGTGGTAGAGCGGGCGGGCCCGCTCCTCGATCCATTCGGGCTCGCCGCCCATCTCGATGACCAGCGCCTCGGCGGCCAGCCGCAGCTCGTCCGGCGCGGTCACGCCGAAGGTGCAGCCGGCCAGCCGCTGCACGTCCACCGGCGTGCCGGTGAAGGTCATCACGGGGTGCAGCGCCAGCGGCAGGGCGCCGGCCCGCAGCAGCGGGTCCAGCACGGCGGTGCCGTACCGGCCCGAACAGTGCACGACCAGCTGTCCCGGGCGGACCGCGCGGGTCTCGGCCAGGCCCACGGCGAGGGCGGGGAGCGCGTCGTCGGGCACGGTGAGCAGCACCAGCTCGGCCCTGGCCAGCACCTCGTCGGGCGCCACCAGCGGCACGTCGGGCAGCAGCGCCTCGGCGCGGCGGCGGGACGCCTCGGAGACGCCGGACGCGGCGACCGGACGGTGGCCGGCCAGGCGGAGCGCGGCGGCCAGCGCCGGGCCGACGCGACCGGCGCCGACGACCCCGACGGTGAGCCGGGCGGGGCGGTCCTGCGCCTCGGTGCTCCGAGGTGCGTTCGCGGCGGCGTTCACGGCGGCTGGTGCCTCTTTCGGGTCCTCGCGTTCCGGTCCGTGAAGAGTACGGATGTGGTACCGGACGTCGAAGCCATGCTACGGGGCGCGGCGGCGGACGGCTGCGCCCCGGGGCCGGGCACCGGGGCGGGCGCCGGGCGGGGCGCCGCTACCGGCCACCGGCGCGGACCAGCCCCGTCTCGTAGGCGAGCACCACGGCCTGCACCCGGTCGCGCAGGCCCAGCTTGGCGAGTATCCGCCCCACATGGGTCTTCACGGTGGCCTCGGAGACGAACAGCTGGGCCGCGATCTCCCCGTTGGACAGCCCCTGGGCGATCAGCAGCAGCACCTCGCGCTCCCGGTCGGTGAGCTGCTCCAGCTCGGCGGGGGTGCTCTGCTCGCCGGTCGGCAGCATGGTCACGAAGCGGTCCAGCAGGCGGCGGGTGGTGGACGGCGCCACCACCGAGTCGCCGCTGTGCACGGCGCGGATGGCGCCCAGCAGTTCGTCCGGCGGCACGTCCTTGAGCATGAAGCCGGCGGCGCCCGACTTCAGCCCGGAGAAGGCGTACTCGTCCAGGTCGAACGTGGTGAGGATCAGCACCTTCGGCTGCCCCGGGCCGCCCTCGCCGGCCTGGCAGATGCGGCGGGTGGTCTCCACCCCGTCCAGCCGCGGCATGCGCACGTCCATCAGCACCACGTCGATCGCCGTGGACCGCAGCACCTCCAGCGCCTCCAGGCCGTCGCCGGCCTCGGCGGCCACCTCCATGTCCGGCTGGGCGGCGAGCACCATCCGGAAGCCGGTGCGCAGCAGCACCTGGTCGTCGACGAGCATCACGCGGATCGGCATCGGTCTCTCCCCCTGGGCGGGCGGCTGGTGGGTCATCGTCTCAGGGGCGGGTCACTCGCCGGGGGGCACCGGCAGCGTCGCGGCGATCCGGAAGCCGCCGCCGGGGCGCGGCCCGGCCACCAGCACGCCGCCGACCATGCCGACCCGCTCGCGCATGCCGATCAGCCCCTGCCCGAGGCCGTCCGCGCCGCGCTCCTCGTAGAGCTCGCGCTGTGAGCCGCGGCCGTCGTCCTCGGCGAGCACGGTCAGCGCCTCGGTGCCGTACGCGAGCCGGACCGTGGCGCCGACGTTCGGGCCGCCGTGCTTGCGGGTGTTGGTCAGCGCCTCCTGGACGATGCGGTACGCGGTCAGCTCGACGCCGCGGGGCAGCGCCCGGGGCGTGCCGTCGATCCGGAAGTCCACCGGCAGCCCGGTGTCCCTCGCCTGGTCTACCAGGTCGGCGAGCTGTTCCACGCCGGGCTGCGGCACGTAGTCCTGGTCGGTGGTGGCGTTCTCCTCGCCGCGCAGCACGCCGAGCAGCCGCCGCATCTCGGTCAGCGCCTGGCGCCCGGTGCCGGAGATGGTCTGCAGCGCGTCCCTGGTCTGCTCGGGCGAGCTGTCCAGCACGTACGCGGCGCCGTCGGCCTGCACGACCATCGCCGAGACGTTGTGCGCGACGACGTCGTGCAGCTCGCGGGCTATCCGGGCGCGTTCGGCGACGACCGCCATCCGGGCCTCGCGCTCCCGCTCCCGCTCCAGGCGGGCGGCCCGCGCCTCCAGCTCGGCGTAGTACGCGCGCCGGGTGCGCAGGCTGTCGCCGAGCACCCAGGCCAGGCAGAACGCCACGGTGAGAAAGATCGTGCCGATGACGGTGGACGCGGTGTCCGACTCGCTGGAGTTCTCCGGCCAGCGGATGGTGGAGACGGTGGGGGTCACCAGGCAGCCGGCGAGCGCCAGCCGGGAGATCAGCCGGTTGGGGCGGGTCGCGACCGTGTAGACGATGACCAGGAAGGCGTAGTTCGCGGGAATCGGCGGGACGTCGGCGACCACCTGGAAGAGGCCGGTGGCGAAGGCCAGCGCCAGCATCCGCTCCGGCCAGCGGCGGCGCAGCAGCACCACGACGCACAGGCCGAGCACCGCGATGACCAGGGCGGCGTCCGAGCCGTGGTACGAGGACTCGACCGGCGCGGCCAGGAACACCAGGGAGAGGACCAGCAGTACGAACGCCCAGAAGCCGTCCACCCCGGTCGGGTGACGGCGCAGGAAGTCGTAGAGCCGGTTCACGTCACCCAGAGTAGGCACCCCGGTCGGTTCGGGAGTCAACCGGACGACCGATACGTGAACCCCTCAACTACTCCTCAAGGTGGAGGTCGGCCGTACGGTGACCCCTGTGAGTGAAGGGTCGATGACGGGGATGACGGGGATGACGGAGCCGGTGACGGACGCGGGCGGGACGGCGGGGTGGCGCGCGGCCGCCGAGCGCGCCCTCTACGGTCCCGAGGGCTTCTTCGTGCGGCACGCGCCGGCGGCGCACTTCCGCACCTCGGTGCACGCCTCGCCGCTCTTCGCGGAGGCGGTGGCGCGGCTGCTCGTCCGGGTGGACGAGGCGCTGGGGCGTCCCCCGGAGCTGGGCTTCGTGGACGTCGGGGCCGGGCGCGGCGAGCTGGTGGCCGCCGTGCTGGACGCGCTGCCGGAGCGGGTCGCGGCGCGGCTGCGGCCGTGCGCGGTGGAACGGGCGGACCGCCCGGCGGGGCTCGATCCCCGGATCGCGTGGTGCGCGGAGCCGCCGCGCGGGGTGCGGGGCCTGCTGTTCGCCAACGAGTGGCTCGACAACGTGCCGCTCGAGGTGGCCGAGGCGGACGAGGCCGGGGTGCCGCGCTACGTGCTGGTGGACCCGGCCGGACGGGAGCGGCTCGGGCCGCCGGTGACCGGGCCGGACGCGGAGTGGCTGCGCCGCTGGTGGCCGCTGGCGGCCGAGGCGGGGGCCCGTGCGGAGATCGGGCGGCCCAGGGACGAGGCGTGGGCCGGCGCGGTGGCCGGCCTGGACCGGGGCCTGGCCGTGGCGGTCGACTACGCGCACCGGCGCGACGCCCGGCCGCCGCTCGGCACGCTGACCGGCTACCGGGAGGGACGGATGGTGGCGCCGGTGCCGGACGGCAGCTGCGATCTGACCGCGCACGTCGCGCTGGACGCGTGCGCCGCCGCGGCCTCGGCGGTCTCGGCCGGCGCGGAGCCCGTGCTGCTGTCGCAGCGGGCGGCGCTGCGGGCGCTGGGGGTGGACGGCCGGCGACCGCCGGCCGAGCTGGCGCGCGCCGATCCGGCGGGGTACCTGCGGGCGCTGGCGCGTTGCGGGGAGGCGGCGGAGCTGCTGGCGCCCGAGGGCCTGGGCGGCTTCGGCTGGCTCGTCCACCCGCGGGGCACCGCCGATCTGATGACCGACCTGATGACCGACCTGTTCGGCGGCCCGATCGCCGGCTTCGACTGAGCGCTTGTCGACTCGGCTACTTGTCGATGTCGCCGACGACGAAGAAGAAGGAGCCGAGGATCGCCACCATGTCGGCGATCAGCGTGCCCGGCAGCACCTGGCCAAGGGCCTGGATGTTGTTGAACGACGCCGAGCGCAGCTTCAGCCGGTGCGGCGTCTTCTCGCCCTTGGACACCAGGTAGTAGCCGTTGATGCCGAGCGGGTTCTCGGTCCAGGCGTAGGTGGCGCCCTCGGGCGCCTTCAGCACCTTGGGCAGCCGCTGGTTGACCGGCCCCGGCGGCAGCTGCGCGAGCCGGTCCAGGCAGGCCTCGGCGAGGTCCAGGGAGTTCTTCGCCTGGTCGAGCAGCACCTCGAAACGGGCCAGGCAGTCGCCGGCGGAGCGGGTGACCACCCGCAGCGTGTCGCCCAGCTCCCCGTAGGCGAGGTACGGCTCGTCGCGGCGCAGGTCGAAGTCCACGCCGCTGGCCCGCGCGATCGGCCCGGACACCCCGAAGGCGTGCACGATCGCCGGGTCGAGCGCGCCGACCCCGCGGGTGCGGGCGCGGAACACCTCGTTGCCCAGCACCAGGTCGTCCAGCCGCCCCATCCGGCCGCGCACCGCCGCGACCGCCGCGCGCGCCCGGTCCGTCCAGCCGGCGGGCAGCTCGTCCTTCAGGCCGCCGACCCGGTTGAACATGTAGTGCATCCGGCCGCCCGAGACCTCCTCCATCACGTGCTGGAGGTCCTCGCGCTCGGTGAAGGCGTAGAAGATCGGGGTGATGCCGCCCAGCTCCAGCGGGTACGAGCCGAGGAACATCAGGTGGTTCAGCACCCGGTTCAGCTCGGCCAGCAGGGTGCGCAGCCACACGGCGCGCTCCGGCACCTCCATGCCCAGCATCCGCTCCACGGCCAGCACCACGCCGAGCTCGTTGGAGAACGCGGACAGCCAGTCGTGCCGGTTGGCCAGCACGATGATCTGCCGGTAGTCGCGCGCCTCGAACAGCTTCTCCGCGCCGCGGTGCATGTAGCCGACCACGGGCTCGGCGTGCGAGATGCGCTCGCCGTCCAGGACCAGCCGCAGCCGTAGCACACCGTGTGTGGACGGGTGCTGTGGGCCGATGTTCAGCACCATGTCGGTGCTTTCCGCCGCTCCGCCGACCCCGATCACCGTCGTGTCCGCCATGCGCCCAGTCTGTCATCTGACCACGGGAGGTGACCCCGTCCTAAGCTGCACAGCATGAACGGGGACACGGCCGGGACGCCGGCCGGTAGACCGACAGGGGAGGCAGCCGGTGAGGCGCCCGCCGAACCGGCCAGAGAGCCGTCCGGGGAGCCGTCCGGCGAGCTCTGGCGCCAGCCGCGGCCCGAGCTGCTGCGGATGCGCCGGCTGCTGCTGGTGGGGTGGATGACGCCGCTCGCGGCGGTCGGCGCGGTGCTGCCGCCGCTGCTCGGCGCTCCCGTGTGGGCGCTGCTGGCGCTGCCGCCGCTGGCCGGCACCTGCGGCGGCTGGCTGGCGCTGGGCCGGAACTGGAGTTCGTGGCGGTATCTGGAGCGCGACGACGACCTGCTGATCAGCCGCGGCGTGCTGTGGCGCCAGCTGACGGTCGTGCCGTACGGGCGGATGCAGCTGGTGGAGGTGACGTCCGGGCCGGTGGAGCGGCGCTTCGGCCTGGCCCGGGTCCAGCTGCACACGGCCGCCGCGGCCACCGACGCGGCGATCCCCGGCCTGGCCCCGGCCGAGGCGGAGCGGCTGCGGGATCGGCTCACCGAGCTGGGCGAGGCCCGTTCGGCGGGGCTGTGAGCGCGGGCGCGGCGGGCGTCGGGCACGGGGAGGGGTGAGCACGGTGGCGGGCACGGCACAGATCCCGGCCGGACAGGGCAAGCGGCTGCATCCGGTGACGCCCTGGCGGCGCACCTGGGCGCCGCTGGCCGGCCTCTTCGCGGTCGCCCTGAACAACGCCGACCAGCTGGCCGAGTGGACCGCCTCGCTCGGCGTGCTGTGGCTGCTGGGGGTGCTCCTCGCGGTGGTGGCCGGCGCCACCGGCTACGGCTATCTCTCCTGGCGCGTCACCCGGTACCAGGTCACCGACACCGAGCTGCGGATCCGCACCGGGCTGGTGTTCCGCCGCGCCGCCCACCTGCGCCTCGACCGGATCCAGGCCATCGACATCACCCGCCCGCTGCTGGCCAGGGCGCTGGGCGTGGCCAAGCTGAAGATGGACGTGGTCGGCTCGGGTTCGGCGGACGAGCTGGCGTTCCTGGGCGAGTCCGAGGCGCGGGAGCTACGCGCGGAGCTTCTGGCCCGGGCGGCCGGCATCGCGCCGGAGGCGGCGCCGACGGCCGGCGAGGCGCCGGCGCAGGGCCTGTACCAGGTGGACGCGCGGACCCTGGCCTGGGCGCTGGCGCTGCTCGGCAGCTCCTGGGGATCGCTGCTGGGCGCCCTGATCGCGGCGCCGCTGGTGTGGATGGCGATGGACAGCACCCTCGCCGCGCTGGCGGTCGTGGTGCCCATGATCGCCGCGATCTGGCGGAGCAGCCTGGGCAGCTTCCTGAACCAGTACGGCTGGACGGTCAGCGAGTCCCCCGACGGGCTGCGGCTGGACCGCGGCCTGCTGCAGCGCGACCACGCGACGGTGCCGCCGGGACGGGTGCAGGCGGTGCGCCTGGTGGAGCCGCTGCTCTGGCGGACGCGCGGCTGGGTGAGGGTGGAACTGGACGTCGCCGGCACCGGCAACCAGGGCGGGCTGCTGCTGCCCGTCGCGCCCCGGCCGATCGCCACGGCGCTCATCGGCCGCATCCTGCCGGCCGTGGACCTGGCGGAGGCGGTCGCGTCGGTGCGCCCCGCGCCGTCCCGGTCGCGCTTCGCGGTGCCGGTCTGGCGGCGCGGGTTCGGGCACGGCGTCACCGACGCGGTGTTCGTCGCCCGGCGCGGTCGGCTGCGGCGGGTGCACACGCTGGTGCCGCACGCCAAGGTGCAGAGCGTGCGGACGACGAGAGGGCCGTGGATGCACCGGCTGCGGTTGGCCGACATCCACGTGGACCACGGCGCGGACGGCACGGCGACGGCGCGGCTGGCCGATCTGGACTACGCGCTGGCCGAGGTGGCCGCCCAGGCGGAACGCTCCCGTCTGAGCCGCGGAACGGCACTCCCCGACCGCTGGCTGACGGAGTCCGTCCCCCGGCCAGGCTCCGACGACCCGGGGAATCCGGGCGCCGCGGGCCCGACCGGCGCCAGCGGCGAGGATGCCCCGGGAATCCCGCCCGCCGCGGGCGCGGCGGCGGAGCCGCCCGACGGTCCGAGCGATCCGGCCCCGGACGGCCCGGACAGGCCAGGCACCGGAGGCGCCGACGGCCCGGACGCCCCGGCAGCGCCGCCCACCGGCCAGGCAGCCGAACCACCGGACGGTCCGGGGCAGCTGGACCCGGACAGCCACGGCGACCAGACCACCGAACCACCCGACGGTCCGAGCTAGCTCGACCCGGACAGCCACGGCGACCAGACCACCGGAGACGCCGACGACACCGCGGACGCCCGGCGCCGCCCTCGGCCACCGGCCAGGCGGACAGGCATGTCCGGGCCCGGACGCCCCTCCGCCACCGCCCGCCGGCCCATCCCGGGAAGGGCGACGCGCGAGTAGTCTGAGGAGGTCACGTCACAGCAGAGGTCGCAGCGAAGGAGGCGAGGCCCGCCATGATCAAGGTCATCGTGTTGATCGGCCTCATCGCCGTGTGCGTGATGGCGGTGCTGGTGAAGGCCAGGCAACAGCGGGAGGCCCGCGAGTCGTTCGAGCGGCGCTTCGCGACGTACGAGGACTTCACCGCCGACGTGGACCCGGAGCCGATCCGGGCCGTGCTGGAGCGCAAGGGGGAGGTCGCCGCGGTGGCGACCCTGCGACGGGCCTACCCGGGCGCCCCGTTCGGCGACGCGCGCCGCTACGTGCGCCAGCTCAGGCGGCGCTGAGGTCCCCGAGGACGGCGTCAGCCGATCTCGGCCACCCCGCCCGTGCCGTTGCCCCCCTCGTCCTCGTCCTCCTCCTCGTCCTCCCGGTCGATCAGCACCGGCGAGCCGTGGTGCGACCACACCTTCCAACTCCCGTCCCCGGTGCGCCGGAAGACGTTCGTCGCCACCACCAGGCCGCCCACCAGCGGTCCCGCGCTGCCATCCTCCTCGGCCGGACCGCCGCTGAGGATGTTCTCCGTGCAGGTGACCATCGCGGTGTCGCCCATCACCGACACCTCGACGTCCGTCAGGAAGAACTGGATGTACTCCGTGCTCGCCATGATGAGCGCGTAGGAACGCATCACCTCGGCCCGCCCGTTGAGCACCGGCCAGCCGGGGTGCACCACGCTGATGCCGTCGCCCAGCCAGTGTTCGGAGAGCGCGTCCAGGTCGCCCTGCTCCAACGCGTCGTACAGCGCGGTGTTGGCCGCCTCGACGGCCTCGACGTCGGTGCGCGCCCCGCTCACCGACCCGCCTCCGCCGCGCCCTCGACGGCCCGGGCGACCCGGACCGCGTCCGCGCTGGCCCGCACCTCGTGCACCCGCACCGCCCACGCGCCGGCCTGGGCGGCCAGCGCGGTGACCGCCGCCGTGGCGGCGTCCCGCTCCCGCGCCGGCGGCGGCTTGGCGTCGGGCCCGGACGCCAGCACCCGGCCCAGGAACCGCTTCCGGGAGGCGGCGACCAGCAGCGGCCGGCCCAGTTCGGCGCGCAGCCGGGCCGTCGCCGCCACCAGCGTCAGGTCGTGCTCGGCCTGCTTGGCGAAGCCGAGGCCGGGATCCACGATCAGGCGCTCCTCCGCGATGCCGCCGGCCACCGCGTCGGCGATGCCGCGCCGCAGCTCGTCGACGACCTCGCCGACCACGTCCGCGTAGACGGCGCGCCGGTTCATGTCGATGCTCTGGCCGCGCCAGTGCATCACCACGAACGGCACCGCCGCGGCGGCCACCACGGGGATCATCCGCTCGTCCGCGCGTCCGCCGCTCACGTCGTTGACCACCACGGCGCCGGCGGCGAGCGCCCGCTCGGCGACGCTGGCCCGCATCGTGTCCACGCTGACCAGAACGCCCTCGGCGGACAGCTCCCGCACCACCGGGATCACCCGGCGCAGCTCCTCGGCCTCGTCCACCCGGGTCGCGCCCGGTCGGGTCGATTCGCCGCCCACGTCGACCAGGTCGGCTCCCTGCGCCACCAGATCGAGGCCGCGCTTGACCGCGGACTCGGCGTCGAACCACCGTCCGCCGTCGGAGAAGGAGTCCGGTGTGACGTTGACCACCCCCATGACCGCGCAGCGGTCCCAGCGGGGCAGCCCGGCCACCTGGCCGCGGGAGTTGCTCATAGCTCCAGGGTAGGGGCTCGACACGGGCCTCCGCGTGCCGTCCTCGGGACCCCGGATGACGCCGCGGTAACGGGCAGGGGCACCATCGACCGACGCCCGGAAGAACGTTCGGGCCCGGCCGGCGCTGTGCCTGGCGCGTCGGGTGAGGTGGGCGTATCGGGAACAGCAGACGGGTAGGCGGCGCTGACATACACGCTCGTGGATCGCAGGTAGATTCGATTCCCCGGGAGGATCCGGGGAGGGCCCCATGCCCCCGGCAGTTGACGCGGGGCGTGACCGGCGAGGCACGGGACGCGGTGACGACGGCCCGGCTGACGACGGCCGAACGGCCGGCGAGGAAACGGCAGACGACCGAGGGAAACCGAGGAAACCGAGGAAGGAGCGGTGAGAGCGTGGACCGCATCACGTTGACCGGCCTGCGTGCCCGCGGGTTTCACGGCGCGCTGCCGGAGGAACGCGTCCTCGGTCAGACCTTCGTCGTGGACGTCGTGCTGGGCGTGGACACCCGAGCCGCGGCAGCGGACGACGAGTTGTCCAGGACCGTGGACTACGGCGTGCTGGCCGAGGAGGTGACGGCCGTCGTCGCGGGCGAACCGTGCCGGCTGCTGGAGACCCTGGCCCAGCGCGTCGCGGACCGCTGCCTGTCGCACCGGCTGGTGCGCGAGGTGCGGGTCACGGTGCACAAGCCGCAGGCGCCGATCGCCGTTCCGTTCGACGACGTCGCGATCACCATCGAGCGCACGACCACGAGCAGCAGCGATCGGAGCCCTGCATGACCGCAGACAACGCCGCTTCCCCCTCGTTCCCGGACCCGACGGTGCAGCCGGTGCCGGTGTCGGTGGTGCGGCAGGTCGACGCCGCCGACACGACGCTGCAGAACCCCAGACGAGCGGTGATCTCGCTGGGCAGCAACCTCGGCAACCGGCTGGAGACGCTGCAGGGCGCGATCGACGCGCTGGAGGAGACCCCGGGGACCCGGGTGAAGGCGGTCTCGCCGGTGTACGAGACGGAGCCGTGGGGCGTGGCGGCCGACAGCCAGCCGGCGTACCTGAACGCCGTGGTGATCGTGAAGACGACCCTGCCGCCGTCCTCGCTGCTGGAACGGGCTCAGGCGATCGAGGAGGCCTTCGAACGGGTGCGGGGCGAGCAGTGGGCCCCGCGCACCCTGGACGTGGACATCGTGTCCTACCAGGGCGTGGTGTCCGACGATCCGGCGCTCGTCCTGCCACACCCCCGGGCGCACGAACGCGCCTTCGTTCTCGTACCGTGGCACGATGTCGAGCCGGGCGCCGAGGTGCCCGGACGTGGCCCGGTGGCCGACCTCCTCCCGTCGTTGGGCGGGCAGGGCGTCACGCTCCGGGCAGATCTGCAACTCGTGCTTCCGGACTGACCATCCGGCACCGGGCGACAAGGGGCATAGGGCAGCGGTGAACCAACTGCGCATCGGCACACTCGTCGGGCTGTTCGCCTCCGCCGCGGTGCTGGCCTGGGCCGGGGCCGGGCTGTGGGACTCGCTGGGCAACACCCTGCCCGCGGTGCCCCTGCTGGCCCCGGTCGTCCTGGGCCTGATCGCGGCCGCGCTGCTGGCCATGGCGCTGTCGCTGCGCTCCCGACTGCGCGCGCAGCGGGAGCGGCGGCCGGACGCCCGGCCGGTGGACCGGATGATGGCCGCCCGCGCGGTGGTCTTCGGGCAGGCCAGCGCGCTGGTCTCGGCCGTGGTGTCGGGGCTGTACGGCGGTTTCGGGGTCTTCCTCGTGATGCACCGCCTTGAGGTGCCGAACCGCCGCGACCAGGCCCTCTACGCGGGCATCGCGGTGCTCGCCGGCATCGCCGTGGTGGCCACGGCGCTCTTCCTGGAACGCGTCTGCCGGCTGCCCGACGGCGACGGCGACGATGCGGGCGGCAACGGGCCCATGGGCGAGCCCGTCTAGACCGCGCGCCCGCCTCCCCGCCTCCCGCCTTCCCCGGACCAGCCACCACCGCCACGGGCCTCGCGCCGGTCCCGCCCACCCTCCCGCCGGAGCGCCGGCCCACTCACCCGGACGGGGGCGGCCGGCGGGCAGCGGGCGGGGCACGGACGCACGCTGGGGCAGACGGTCCCCGGTCGTGGAGGAGGTCCGTGCGTGATGGCGGAGGACGTCGATGTGGTGGTCGTCGGGATGGGCCCGGGGGGCGAGCACGTCGCGGGCCGGGCCGCGGAGGCGGGCCTCGACGTGGTCGGCGTCGAGCCCCGGCTGTTGGGCGGCGAGTGCCCGTACTGGGCCTGTGTGCCGACCAAGATGATGGTGCGGGCGGGGAACCTCCTCGCCGAGGCCCGCCGGATCCCCGGCATGGCCGGCACCGCCCGGGTGACGCCCGACTGGGCGCCGGTCGCCGACCGCATCAGGAACGAGGCCACCGACGACTGGACCGACCAGGCCGCAGTGGACCGCTTCACCAAACAGGGCGGCCGCTTCGTGCGGGGCCACGGCACGCTGACCGGCCCTCGCACCGTCCGGGTGGCGGGTCCGGACGGGCAGGAGTTCCGGGCCCGGCGCGGCGTGGTGCTGGCCACCGGCACCAGCCCGAGGATCCCGCCGATCCCCGGCCTGGCCGACGCCCCGTTCTGGACCAACCGGGAGGCCGTCGCCGCCACCGAGGCGCCCGAGTCGTTGGTGGTGCTCGGCGGCGGGCCCGTCGGCGTCGAACTGGCCCAGGTGTTCGCCCGGTTCGGCACCCGGGTCACCGTCGTGGAGTCCGGCGACCACCTGCTGCACATGGAGGAGCCGGAGGCCGGCGCCCTGGTCGGCGACGCGCTGCGGGCCGACGGCGTCACCGTGCACACCGGGGCCCGCGCCGAACGCGTCACCCACTCGGATGACGGGTTCACCATGTCGCTGACGGGAGGCGCGGAGGTCGCCGGGGAGCGCCTGCTGGTGGCCACGGGACGCGATCCCGGGCTGGACCGGCTCGGCCTGGAGACCGTCGGGCTCGACCCGGCCGCGCGCAGCGTGCCCACCGACGGGCAACTGCGGGCCGGCGACGGGCTGTGGGCCATCGGCGACGTCACCGGGCACGGCGCGTTCACCCATGTGGCGATGTACCAGGCGGAGATCGCCGTCCGGGACCTCCTCGGCGAACCAGGACCGCCCGCCGACTACCGCGCCGTGCCGCGGGTGACCTTCACCGACCCCGAGGTCGGCGCCGTCGGCCTCACCGAGGCGCAGGCCCGCGAGCGGATCCGCGACGTCCGCACCGGCCTGGCCAAGCTGCCCGCCACCAGCCGGGGCTGGATCCACAAGGCCGGCAACGAGGGATTCCTCAAGCTGGTCGCGGACGCCGACCGCGGCGTGCTTGTCGGCGCCACCTCCGCCGGGCCCACCGGCGGCGAGACGCTCTACGGGCTGGTGGTCGCCGTCCAGGCCGAGGTGCCCGTCGCCCGGCTGCGGCACGCCATCTTCGCCTTCCCCACCTTCCACCGAGGCGTCGAGGACGCGCTGCGGGAGCTCGGCCCTCCCCCAGGCCCTGGGGGCCTGGGCGGTACCCCCGACGGCGCCCCGGACGGGCGATGAGCGCCGCGCTCACGCCGCGCGCGGCGGAGGACCACGTGCGGCGCGGCTGTTTCGCCACCGGACCGCCCGGCCGGACCGGCGTGGAGCTGGAGTGGCTGGTGCACGACGCCGGCGACCCGGGGCGCCCGGTGCCCGCCGAACGGGTGCGGCAGGCGCTCGCCCCGCTGCCGGCGCTGCCCTGCGGCGGCGCGATCAGCTACGAGCCCGGCGGGCAGCTGGAGTTGAGCACCGCCCCGGCCGCGTCACTGACCGGCTGCCTGAACGCGGCGGCCGGCGACCTCGCGGTGCTGCGCCGGGCCCTGACCGGCGCGGGACTGGTGCTGGGCGGCCACGGCCTCGATCCGTGGCGGGACCCGCCGCGGGTGGTCGACAGCGCCAGGTACCGGGCCATGGAGGCGTTCTTCGCCGCCGACGGGCCCTGGGGCGGGCTGATGATGCGCGCCACCGCGGCGGTCCAGGTCAGCCTGGACAGCGGCGACGACTCCGACGGCGTCACCGGCTACCGCCGGCGCTGGGCGCTGGCCCACCGGATCGGCCCCGTACTGGTGGCGGCGTTCGCCAACTCCCCGCTGTGGCAGGGCCAGCCGACCGGATGGCGGTCCACCCGGCAGGCCGCGTGGGCCCGCATCGACCCGGGACGCGCCCGCCCGGCGGCGGGCCGGGACGGCTGCGACGGCCGGGATCCCCGCGGCGCCTGGGCGCGTTACGCGCTCGACGCCCGGGTGCTGTGCGTTCGCCGCGGCCCCCGGGCCGACTGGTCCCCGCCGCCCGGACTCACCTTCCGCTCCTGGCTGGGGGGCGCGTCCGCCGGGCGCGCGCCCACCCTGGCCGACCTCGACTACCACCTGAGCACCCTGTTCCCGCCGGTGCGCCCGCGCGGCTGGCTGGAGCTGCGGATGATCGACGGCCAGCGGGACGACGGCTGGCTCCCCGCCACGGCCGTGCCGGCCGTGCTGCTCGACGATCCGGCGGCGGCCGAGGCGGCCTGGGAGGCCACCGCGCCGCTGTGCGCGGGGGGCGGCGTGCCGCCGGCGGCGGTCTGGGCCACCGCCGCGCGCAGCGGTCCCGCCGACCGGCAGGTGGGCCGGGCGGTGCGGGCCTGTTTCGCGGCGGCGCAGACGGCGCTCAACGAGCCGGGCGTGCCGGCGTACGTGCGGCACGCGGTGGCCGATTTCGCGGAGCGCTACGCGCACCGGGGCCGTTGCCCGGCCGACGACGTGCTGGACGCCGCCCCGCGCCCGGCGGCCACCCACCCCCGGCCGCTCCCGCTCCCGCTCCCCGAAGGAGCCCCGTCATGACCGACCCCACGGCCGAGCCCCGGCCGCCCCGCCACCGACCGCGAACGACTGCCGCCGCCGAGGGAACTTTCGCCCCACTCGACCACCCGGTTGGGCCTGCGGGCACCAGTGGGCGCTCGGCGTCCGACGGCGCGGGGGCTGGGCGGGCGCCCGCGGAGCCGTACCGGAGCGTGAGCCGGCGTGCGTCGCGGACTGTGGACGCCGGCGGGCCACCCCCGAGCGTGGCAGCCCGCCGCGCAGCGGCATCCGCGTTGGAGTTGGCGCGGCGGCGCACGCTGGGGCTGACCGACTGTCTGCCGGACGAGGAACTCGTCGCGCAGCACTCGCCGTTGATGTCGCCCCTGGTCTGGGACCTGACGCACATAGGCAACCAGGAGGAGATATGGCTGGTGCGCACCGCCGGCCGCCGCCCCGCGCTGCGCCCGGAGCTCGACGAGCTCTACGACGCCTTCCGTAACCCGCGCGCCGACCGCCCCGCGCTGCCGCTGCTGCCCCCGGCGGAGGCGCGCCGCTACCTCGCCACCGTCAGGGAACGCTCCCACCAGGTGCTCGACGCGGCGTCCGACGACCGGCCGCTGCTCGCCGGCGGGTTCGTCTTCGGCATGGTCGCCCAGCACGAACAGCAGCACGACGAGACGATGCTCGCCACCCACCAGCTGCGCCGCGGCCCCGCCGTGCTGGACGCCCCCGACCCGCCGCCGGCACCGGGCGGCGCCCCGCCGCCGCCCGAGGTGCTGGTGCCGGGCGGCCCGTTCACCATGGGCGTCGACGCCCGCACCGACCCGTGGGCGCTGGACAACGAACGCCCCGCGCACCGCGTCGAGGTCCCCGCGTTCTGGCTGGACACCCATCCGGTCAGCAACGCGGCGTTCCAGGAGTTCGTCGCGGACGGCGGCTACCGGGAGCCTCGCTGGTGGACGCCCGAGGGCTGGGCGCACCGGCAGCGCCAGGGCCTGTTCGCCCCGCTGTTCTGGTGGGCGGACGGCGACCGCTGGCTGCGCCGCCGCTTCGGGCGCGTCGAGCCGGTGCCGCCGGAGGAGCCGGTGCTGCACGTGTGCTGGTACGAGGCCGACGCGTACGCCCGCTGGGCCGGCCGGCGGCTGCCCACCGAGGCGGAGTGGGAGAAGGCCGCCCGCCACGACCCGGCCACCGGCCGCTCGCTGCGCCACCCGTGGGGCGACGCCGCGCCGGGCCCCGAGCACGCCAACCTCGACCAGCGCCACCTGCGCCCCGCACCGGTCGGCGGCTATCCGGCGGGCGCGGCGCCGTGCGGGGCGCGGCAGCTGCTGGGGGACGTGTGGGAGTGGACCGCCTCGGACTTCGGCCCCTACCCGGGCTTCGCGGCGTTCCCTTACCGGGAGTACAGCGAGGTCTTCCTGGACCGCGGCTACAAGGTGCTGCGCGGCGGCTCGTTCGGCACCGCGGCCGTCGCCTGCCGCGGCACGTTCCGCAACTGGGACCTCCCCGTCCGGCGGCAGATCTTCGCCGGTTTCCGCACCGCCCGCTCCGCCGAGCCCGACGCCGCGCCGCACCGGGGGCGTTGATGTGCCGTCATCTGGCCTACCTGGGCCCGCCGCGCAGCCTCGCCGAGCTGCTGACGCAGCCGCCGCACGGGCTGCTGGCGCAGTCCTGGCGGCCGCGACTGCAACGCCACGGGACGGTCAACGCCGACGGGTTCGGCATCGGCTGGTACCTCCCCGAGCCGGCGCCCTGCCCCACCCGGCCGGCGCGCTACCGGCGCGCCGTGCCGATCTGGACGGACGCCAACGTGCCCGAACTGGCCCGCGCGATCCACAGCCGCGCCGTGCTGGCGGCGGTCAGGTCGGCCACCCCGGGATGCGGCCACGAGGAGGCCGCCGCCGCGCCCTACGCGCTCGGCCGCTGGCTGTTCAGCCACAACGGCGCCGTCGGCGACTGGCGGCAACTGCCCGCCGACGCCGGCATGCCGCTGGAACCGGACGAACTGCTCGGCGTGGAGGCGCACTGCGACTCCGCGCTGCTCTGGCTGCTGATCAGCCGCCGGCTGTCGGCCGGCGAGCCGCCGGCCGACGCGCTGGCCGCCGTGGTCCGCGCCACCGCCGCGGTGCGCCCCGACGCCCGGCTCACCCTGCTGCTCACCGACGGGCGGACCATCGCCGCCGTCCGCCACGGCGACAGCCTCTGGCACCGGGCCGCGCCCGGCGAGGTGCTGGTCGCCTCCGAGCCCACCGACGGCGACGACGGCTGGCGCGAGGTGCCCGACGGCTCGCTGCTGCTGGCCGCGCCGGGCGCGGCTCGGATCCTGCCGCTCGGGGACCCCGCCGGGGCGGGACGAGAGGAAGGCACGTCATGAGTGGTCACTGCTCCCATCGGTTCGCCCCCCGCGACCGCCACCTGCCCACCCACCCGCCCGGCGCCGTGACCGGCCGCCGGCCGGGCCGCGACCGGCCGCGCTTCACCCTGGACCGGCGGCTGCCCGAGGGCGCGCTGGCCGCGTCGCTGCGCGCGGACGTCCGGGCCGGGCTGACCACCCGGCCCAAGACGCTGCCCCCGAAGTGGTTCTACGACGCGCAGGGCAGCCGCCTGTTCGATCGGATCACCCGGCTGCCCGAGTACTACCCGACCCGGGTGGAACGGCGGCTGCTGGCCGCGCACGCCGCCGAGACCGCCCGGCTGTCCCGGGCCCGCACCCTCGTCGAACTCGGCTCCGGATCCTCGGAGAAGACCCGGGTGCTGCTCGACGCGCTGCTGCACGCCGGCACCCTGGAGCGTTACGCGCCGCTCGACGTGAGCCCCAGCGCGCTGACCGAGGCCGGACGCGCGCTGTGCCGGGAGTACCCGCGGCTGCGGGTCCAGGCGACGGTGACCGACCTGGAGTCGGACCTCGCGCTGCCGGACGGCGACGGGCCGCGCCTGGTGGCGTTCCTCGGCAGCACCCTGGGCAACCTGACCGCCCCGCAGCGCGACGCGTTCTACGCCGCGCTGCGCCGCTCCCTCACCGCGGGCGACACCCTGCTGATCGGCGTCGACCTGGTCAAGGAGCCGGCCGTGCTGCTGCGCGCCTACGACGACGCCGAGGGCGTCACCGCCGAGTTCAACAGGAACGTCCTGCGGGTGATGAACCGTGAACTCGGCGCGGACTTCGCGCCGGACGCGTACGAGCACCGGGCGGTCTGGGACGACCACGAGGAGCGGATCGAGATGCGGCTGCGCTCCCGCACCGCGCAGACCGTCAAGTTCCCCTCGCTCGACCTGAGCGTGGACTTCGCCGCCGGCGAGGAGCTGCGCACCGAGATCTCGGTGAAGTTCCGCCAGGAGCGGCTCACCGCCGAACTGGCCCGCGCCGGGCTCACGGTGCGGCGCTGGTGGACCGACCGCCCCGCGCACCGCTCCCTGCCGGACCGTGGCAGCGCTCACCAGGCGCCGCGTTTCGCGCTGCTGCTCGTGGTCCCCACATTGTGAGACCGTCACGCCCGAAATCTGCTGCGAAGCCGCCGTTTTACGCTCTTACCTGACACCGCGGCGGTCATTAGGCTCAAGGAGCATGACGGACGTCGATCCGAACCAGCCGCCGGACCTCCATGCCGACACGCATCCGAGCCGGTACTTCCAGGAGCGGCTGCTCGACGACCCCACCGACGCCGACGCCTGGCAGGGGTTGCACATCAGCTACGCCGACATGGCCGCCGAATGGCGCGAGTTCACGGACGCTCAGACCGGCTACGCCGGATCCGTGCGCGCCGGGCTCCGGCACGCGGAGCCGGCCGAGTGGGCGGTCGAGATCTGCTGCGGCACCGGGGAGGCCACCCCGCACCTCGTCGCGGCCGTGCCGCGGGTGCTGTCCTGCGACCTGAACCTGCCGATGCTGACCCGCCACGCCCCGGTCCCCGGGGTGCTGTGGTTCGCCGCCGACGTCCGCCAACTCCCCCTGGGAACCGGCACGGTGCCGTTGATCGTCTCCCTGAACGGGGTGTTCAACCCCAGCGAGATCGCGCGGGTGCTCAGGCCCGGCGGCCAGGTGCTGTGGTGCACGTCGTTCCGCGAGGGCACCCCGCTGTACGTCCACCCGGACCGCATCCACCGGATGCTGGGCGAGGCGCGGAGCGGGGAGTGGTCGGCCAAGGGCGAGGCGGTCGGACACGGCGAGTGGAGCCTGTTCACCGCGCCCTGACGGCCTGTTCGGCGGCTGCCGGCTGAGCGTCTCCGCGGTCCCACCACGACGGCCGGTGCCCCCGGCCGCCTCGATCACGTGGAGGACCTCGTGCAGGCAGTGCTCGTCGCGCCGTTTCTCATGCGCTTCCGGCTGGGCGCACGCACCTTCGGCGGCGAGGTCGGCACCCGCCTGCGCGCGGCGGTCCGGGAGGCGTTGCCGGACTTCGACGTGCAGGACACCGAGCCCGACTCGCCGATGCTCTTCGACTACCACGTGTCCACCGGCGGCTCCCGGCTCAGCGGCGAGAAGACCGTCGGCACCGTGACGATCGGGAACGCCGGCGAATGGTGGATCCGCTTCGACCCCAGCGGCATGTGCAGCATGATGCGCACCGTCGACGTCGACAACCGGGACGGCCTGCACCAACGCGAGCGCGAGCTCGTCACCCTGCTCAACCCGCACGTGCGGCGGTGGGTCGACGCGATATCGGCCACGATGCTCAGCAGCGGACTGGTGGACGCGGCCGGGCCCGACACCATGGAGCAGGGCATGCTGCTGTGGTGGCACCGGGTGCTGATCAACCCGCCGCAGGACGAGGAGCCGGCCGCCACCCGCACCTACGGGGTGCAGAAGAAGATCCACGACAACGCCTGGCTGCGCTTCGGCGACGGCTTCACCTCGCTGATCAACCTGCCGCCGCACCGGCTCGGCGACGTGCTGATAGGCGTCATCACGGCCACCGACGACTGGATCGCGGTGGACGAGGCGAACCGGCTGATCTCCGCCCGGCTGCGCCGGCTCGACGCCACCCGCTGGCACGAGGTCGAGGACGTGGACAACGAGTTCCAGGCGTCGCTGAAGCTGGGCAAGGACCTGGCGCTGCGCGACATGGTCCGCCTGGAGGAGAGCCGCTATCTGGTCAACGCCAGCGGCGTGGTGCGGGCCGCCGCCGAGGAGTGCTGGAAGATGGACCGGGAACGAGCCGCGGTGGAGACCCAGCTGCAGACCCTCCGGGACAGCCTGGACGTGCACCGCACGATCATCCAGGGGCAGCGCGACGAGCGGCGGAACGACATGCTCACCGTCGTCACGCTGGCCGCGCTCTTCCAGGCCGTGCTGGTCTGGTACGACTTCGCGCACGAGAGCGACAACGCGCTCGGCCCCGCGCTGCGGCTGACCGTCGCCGGGATCACCCTGGTCCTCACGGGAATCTTCGTGACCACCACCCTGATCGGCGGCCGGCGCCGTCGCCGGCCCCGCTAGTTCCCGTCCGACGGGTCGGCTGGCCGGTATCCGTCGACGCCGGATAACCAGGAGGGAACAGTCTTCCGGCGCTCTCCCGCGGGCCGTTCCGTCACGGTAGGTTTCAGCCATGGCACGTGGACGTCACCGGAACTCCGCGCTGCACCGGGTGCTGCTTCCGGCCTGCCTGGGCGGCGCGGCGCTGGCGTGTGCGGGGGCGACCTGGCTGGTCGGTGACCTGCCGGGGGACGGGGAGACCCTCGTACTGCGCGGCCTGGCAGCTGGCCCGGCGCTGGCCGCGGTCGTCGGCGCGGTGCTGCTGCGCCGCTGGGACATCGCAGCGGGCCTGCGGGTCGCCCGGGAGCGGGCCGCCAAGGCCAGCCTGAACTGGCGGGTCGAGCAGCGCCAGGCGGAGCTGGAGAACGCCCAGGAGCGGCTGTCCGGCCTCGAGGACAAGATCGCCGGCAAGCGCGCCGACCTGGAAGGGCTGCGCACCGAGCACGCCGCGCTGCTGCGCCGGTACGCCACGGCGGAGAGCGAGCGGGCCAAGGCCCTGGAGGGCCGGCGGCAGCTGGCCCTGGAGGCCGCGGCGCCCACCAAGGCGCTGCCCGCGCGGGCCACCGACCACCGCACCTCGGGCGGGGCACCCACCCGGCTGACGTACACGCAGGCGCACGAGGCGCTCAACAAGCTGTCGCGCAGCCTGGCGCGCCAGCGCGAGGCGGCCGAGGCCGCGGACGCGGAGGCGACCGCGGCGGCGGGTGACGCCGTACGGGGCGACACCGCGGACGAGGGCGCCGGCAGGGACCAGATCGGGGAGGCGCAGTCCGCGCGGCCACGGTCGGGCCCGCCGCCCGTGCAGCGGACCGGCGGCGGCTTCGACTTCTTCGGCACGAAGTCCCCGCACCGCGCGCTCCAGCAGGCCCCCCGGCCGCAGGGCGCGCGCCCGCAGCCGCCCGCACCCCGCCCGCAGGCCACCCCTCCGGCACCGGCACCGCGCCCCCAGGCCAAGGAACCGGAACGCGGCTGACCCCGCGTCCCGGGCCGTGCCCGGGGGCGGGGGGTGACTCTCCTAACGGGCCAGGATCAGGCTCATGGCCTCGGCGCGGGTGGCCGCGTCGCGGAGTTGGCCGCGCACGGCGGAGGTGGTGGTCTTCGCGCCGGGCTTGCGCACCCCGCGCATCGTCATGCACATGTGCTCGCACTCCACCACCACGATCACGCCGCGCGGTTCCAGGATGCGCATCAGCGAGTCGGCGATCTGGGTGGTCAGCCGCTCCTGCACCTGCGGCCGGCGGGCGAACACGTCCACGAGTCTGGCCAGCTTCGACAGCCCGGTGATCTTGCCGGAGGCCGCCGGGATGTACCCGACATGGGCGTGTCCGACGAAGGGCACCAGATGGTGCTCGCAGCTGCTGAGCACCTCGATGTCCTTCACCAGCACCATCTCGTCGTGCCCGAGGTCGAAGGTGGTGGTCAGCACGTCCTCCGGGCGTTGCCACAGCCCCGCGAAGATCTCCCGGTAGGCCCGCGCCACCCGGGCCGGCGTGTCCCGCAGGCCCTCGCGGTCCGGATCCTCGCCGACCGCGATCAGCAACTCCCTGATCGCGTTCTCCGCGCGCTTCTCGTCGAACTCGCCCACCGGTCCGTGCACGCCGCCCGGCGTCCCCTGCGTCATGCGAACCTCGTCCCTTCGTACACATGTGCGCGCCCCTCACGATAGAACGTGAGGGGCGCGGGGGGCATTCCGTCCGGCCTGTGGTCAGCCCTCGGCGGGGCCGCCGCCCGGTCGGTGCTCCTCCATCGGCTCCAGCGGCGGCGTGGGCGCGACCTCCGGGGTGCTGCCGTTCGCCAGGCTCAGCTCCTTGGTCGGGAACGACACCGGCGGACGGGTGGAGGGGGTACGGCGCGCCGAGCCGGTCCAGGCCGGGCGCGGCGGGCGCTTGACCACCGGGGCGAAGACCTCGGCCAGCTCCTCCTTGTTCAGCGTCTCCTTCTCCAGGAGCGCCAGCACGAGGTTGTCGAGCACGTCCCGGTTCTCCACCAGGATCTCCCACGCCTCGTTGTGCGCGGTCTCGATGAGCTTCTTGACCTCCTCGTCGACCAGCCCCGCGACCTCCTCGGAGTAGTCGCGCTGGTGGCCCATCTCCTTGCCCAGGAAGGGCTCGGAGTTGTCGGAGCCGAACTTGATCGCGCCGAGACGCTCCGTCATGCCGTACTGGGTGACCATCGAGCGGGCCGTGGACGTGGCCTTGTCGATGTCGTCACCCGCGCCGGTCGTCGGGTCGTGGAAGACGAGCTCCTCGGCCGCCCGGCCGCCCATCATGTACACCAGCCGGTCGAGCATCTCGTTCCGCGTGGTGGAGTACTTGTCCTCCTCGGGCAGCACCATGGTGTAGCCCAGGGCACGGCCGCGGGAGAGGATCGTGACCTTGTGCACCGGATCGCTGTTCGGCGAGGCGGCCGCGACCAGGGCGTGCCCGCCCTCGTGGTACGCGGTGATCATCTTCTCCTTGTCGCTCATGATCCGCGTGCGCTTCTGCGGACCCGCGACGACCCGGTCGATGGCCTCGTCGAGGAACTTGTTGTCGATCAGCTTCGCGTTGCCGCGGGCCGCGAGCAGCGCCGCCTCGTTCAGCACGTTGCTGAGGTCGGCGCCGGTGAAGCCCGGGGTGCGGCGAGCCACCGCGGACAGGTCCACGTCGGGGGCGACGGGCTTGCCCTTCTGGTGCACCTTGAGGATCTCCAGCCGGCCCTGCATGTCGGGCCGGTCCACCGCGACCTGCCGGTCGAAGCGTCCTGGCCGCAGCAGCGCCGGGTCCAGGATGTCCGGCCGGTTGGTGGCGGCGATCAGGATGACGCCGCCCTTGACGTCGAAGCCGTCCATCTCGACGAGCAGCTGGTTCAGCGTCTGCTCGCGCTCGTCGTGGCCGCCGCCCATACCGGCGCCGCGGTGCCGACCGACGGCGTCGATCTCGTCCACGAAGACGATGGCCGGCGCGTTGGCCTTGGCCTGCTCGAACAGGTCGCGGACCCGGGAGGCGCCGACGCCGACGAACATCTCGACGAAGTCGGAGCCGGAGATCGAGTAGAACGGCACGCCGGCCTCGCCCGCGACCGCGCGGGCCAGCAGGGTCTTGCCGGTCCCGGGCGGGCCGTAGAGCAGCACGCCCTTGGGGATCTTCGCGCCCACGGCCTGGAACTTCGCGGGCTCCTGGAGGAACTCCTTGATCTCCTGGAGCTCCTCGACGGCCTCGTCGGAGCCGGCCACGTCGTCGAAGGTCGTCTTGGGGGTGTCCTTGGTGATGAGCTTGGCCTTGGACTTGCCGAAGTTCATCACGCGGGAGCCGCCGCCCTGCATCTGGTTCATCAGGAACAGGAAGACGATGATGATCAGCAGGAACGGCAGAATCGTCAGCAGCATCCCGACGAACGGGTTCTGCGACTTCGGCGAGACGGTGTACCCGTCCGGCAGCTGGTCGTCCTGGAACTTCTGCTGGAGCACCTGGGCGAGATCCTCGCCCTGGCCGTCGATGTAGTTGGCCTGGACCTTGTTGCTGCCCTCGACCTCCTGGCCGTTACGGAGCTCGACCTTGATCGTCTGCTCGTCGCCGGTGGTGAGCTCGGCGGACCTGACCTGGTTGCGGCTGATCGCCTGAACGACCTCGCCGGTGTCGACCTTCTTGTAGCCCTCGGACGAGCTGAACACCTGCATCAGCAGAATCACGGCGAGGACGGCCAGCACGATCCACATCACTGGCCCACGGAAGTAGCGCTTCACGTCCATCCATACGGGGCGGCGCGACCCCGTCCCTCCTGCCACGTTTCAGGCACAGCCCCCGGCTGGGATCCGCTGTGCGCGAGGTGTCCTATGTCGGCCGATCTGCGCCCGGCCTGCTGACCTCATGACCGCCACGCTGACAGTCATGACGGCTCTTCCGCGACGGTACCCCAGCATCGCCGTGCGGCGCTGCTGGGCGTCGGGAACCGCCGGCGTTCCCCTTGTCCAACGGTAAAGCACCCCGTGGTGTTCCCGCGCGGGCGGCTACCCCCGGTAGACGTGAGGCGCGAGGGTGCCGATGAAGGGCAGGTTCCGGTAGCGCTCGGCGTAGTCGAGGCCGTATCCGACGACGAACTCGTTGGGGATGTCGAAACCGACCCACTCGACGTCGATGGCCACCTTGGCCGCGTCCGGCTTGCGGAGCAGGGTGCAGACCCGGAGCGAGGCCGGCTCCCGGGACCCGAGGTTGGACAGCAACCAGGACAGGGTGAGTCCCGAGTCGATGATGTCCTCCACGATCAGCACGTGCCGACCCTGGATGTCCGTGTCCAGATCCTTGAGGATCCGCACCACGCCGGAGGACTGGGTGCCGGCGCCGTAGGACGACACCGCCATCCAGTCCATGGTGAGTGGGGCGGACAGCGCCCTGGCCAGGTCGGCCATGATCATGACCGCGCCCTTGAGCACGCCCACGAGCAGCAGTTCCTTGTCCGCGTACGCCTCGTCGATCTTGGCGGCCAACTCCGCGACCCTGGCGTCGATCTCTTCTCTGGTGATGAGTACCGACTCCAGGTCGGCCCCCAGATCCTTCTCTCGCACCCGCGCTGACTCTCTACTGGCTGGCTCGCTGCAGCACCAGTCTGCCACCCTGCCTCCGCGCCTCGACGCGGCCCGGCAGATTCAGCGGGCGCTGGCCGCGCCAGGCCGTGATCAGGCGGTCGGTTTCCTCGATGTGCCGGGCGAAGAGCGAGCCGGCGGGGGCGCCCGCGGCGATGGCCGCGAGCCGCAGCACGCGCCGGCGCACGGCGGGAGGTAGGTCGTGCAGCGCGGCGATGTCCAGCGTGCCGTCGGCGCCGGAGGCGGCGCCCAGCGCGTGCCTGGCCCAGTCGTCGAGCGCGTCCGCGTCGTCCCTGGACAGCCGGGCGGTGCGGGCCAGCGCCTCGACGACGCCGCGCCCCAGCGCCTTCTCCAGAACGGGCAGCGCCTCGTGTCGCACCCGGGAGCGGGTGTAGGAGGGGTCGGCGTTATGCGGGTCGTCCCAGACCGGCAGGGACTGCACGAGGCAGCCCTTGCGGGTGGTCTGCCGGTCGATGGCGAGGAACGGCCGGCGGTACCTGGGCACGGCGCGGTCGTCGTCCGGCCGGACGGCCGGGACGCCGCGGGAGCCGCCCCGCTGCTCGGCGGGGTCGGTGGGGCCGGCGGGGCCGGTGTCGTGCTGGCCGGCATGCCCGATACCGCCGAAGGCCTCGGGCATGCCGGCCAGTGAGCGGGTGCCCGAGCCGCGGGCGAGGCCCAGCAGCACCGTCTCCGCCTGGTCGTCCCTGGTGTGGCCGAGCAGCACCGACACGGCGCCGTGCCGCTCGGCGGCGGCGTCGAGCGCCGCGTACCGCGCGCTGCGGGCGGCGGCCTCCGGGCCGCCGCCGCGGCCGACGGTGACCGCGACCGCCTCCACCGGGTCCAGGCCCAGGCTCGTCAGCCGCTCGGCGACCTCGGCGGCGCGGGCCGCGGAGCCCGGCTGCAGGCCGTGGTCGACGGTGATCGCTCCGGCGCGCACGCCGTGGCGCGGCGCCTCGAAGGCGAGAGCGGAGGCCAGGGCCATCGAGTCCGCGCCCCCCGAACAGGCCACGAGCACCAGGGGGGCGGTGGCGGGGACGGGGGCGAGCCGCGGGGCCGCGACGGGAGCGGGGGGCGCGCCGGGGGCGCCGGAGAACGAGGAGATGCGGGCATCGAGCCGGCGGAGGTCGGCGAGGACGTCGTGCAGAGTGCGGCGGACCGCCAGGCGTATTGCCGCGACCGCGGGGTGGGGACCCATATCCGAATCACTTCTCTCTCGGGTCGTTCGAAGGCTTCGGCCGGAGACCTGTCACGCAGGGTGCGTAAATGGTGACAGAGGCGCGCCGTAACCCGAGCATCGCACGCCAGATATGCGACCACGCTCCCTCGTACGGGTGATATTGCGGGTGTTTGCGTCCTAACCACCCGCCCCGCGGGCGAGGATGCGCGGCCGCCGAGCTACGAGAGCGTCCCCGGTCGCACCCGTGCGACCCACGCCTCGGGTTTGGTGATCTCCTCCTTGGTGGGCAGCGTGTTCGGGGAGGTCCACACCCTGTTGAAGCCGTCCATCCCCGATCCCTCGACCACCGTGCGCACGAAGCGCTCGCCCTCCCGGTACTGGCGGAGCTTCGCGTCCAGACCCAACAGGCGGCGCAGCGCCCGGTCCAGCCGGCCGGCGCCGGTCTGCCGCCGCCGGGTGAACTTCTCCCGGATCTCCGCCACCGTGGGCACCACGTCCGGGCCCACGCCGTCCATCACGAAGTCCGCGTGCCCCTCCAGCAGCGACATCACCGCCGTGAGCCGATCCAGGATCTCCCGCTGCCGGGGCGTCTGCACCAGGTCGACGATGCCCCGGCCGCCCGCTCCACCGCCGTCCGCGTCCTCCGCGCCGCCCTCGTCGTGGCCGCGCCCGGTCATCGTCTGCGCCGCCTGGCGCAGCCGCTCCACGAAGGTCGCCGGGTCGACGTCCGCCTCCCGCAGGAACGCGTGGATCTCGCCCTCCAGATGGTCCCTGAGCCAGGGCACGGCGGTGAACTGGGTGCGGTGGGTCTCCTCGTGCAGGCACACCCAGAGCCGGAAGTCGTGCGGCTCGACGTCCAGCTCGCGCTCCACGTGCACGATGTTCGGCGCGACCAGCAGCAGCCGGCCGCCGGTGCGGCCGCCGTCCGGCGCCGGGGCGGCCGGCAGTCCCGGGCTGGGCGGGGCGAACGTCTCGTACTGGCCGAGGACGCGGGAGGACAGGAACGACAGCAGCATGCCGACCTCGACGCCGGTGACCTTGCTGCCGACCATGCTGAGCGCGGTGCCGCCCGGCATGCTGGCGCGCCGCTCGCGCATCCGGCCGAGCAGCGGCTGCAGCACCTCGCGGAAGCCGGCGACGTTGGCCCTGACCCAGCCGGGACGGTCCACCACCAGCACCGGGGTGTCGGCGCCGCCGGTGTCGAGCCCGGTGAAATCGCGAACGTGCCGCTCGGAGGTGGCCGCGTGGCGGCGCAGCTCCGCGACGACCGCGCGGGCCTCGTCGCGGCTCACCTCGGGCCCCGGGCGGGCGATACGGGTCGCCGTGGACACCGCGAGATTCCAGTCCACCAGGTCGGTCGCGCCGAGACTCGTCATGCCGTCAACGGTACGGCTCCGGAGCGCGGAGCGTTAGTGACACCGAACGCCGCGGGTCGGTGGGGCCGCCGCGAAGGGCCGTGCCTTCGCCTCGGTCAGTGGTGGGGGGCAGCGGGGAGTCAGCGGCAGGAACAGCTGGCCAGGGTCGCGGCGGCCGCGTCCAGCGCGGCCTGCGCGTCGAAGGCGTTGACGGTGTCGTTGGCGAGGAAGGCGAAGGCCAGCACCCGGCCGTCCGGCGTGATGGCGGTGCCGGCCAACGTGTTCACCCCGGTCAGGGTGCCCGTCTTCGCCCTGACCAGCCCGGCGCCCGCCCCGGCCGGCGTTCCGCTGTCCGGGTCGTAGCGGTCGGCCAGGGTGCCGGTGAAGCCGGCCACCGGGAGCCCGGTCAGCGCGGAGCGGAGCTCGGGCCGGTCGGGCTCGGCGGCCAGGGCCAGGGTCTCGGTGAGCAGCTCGGCGGTGAGCCGGCCCTCCCGGTCCAGGCCGCTGCCGTCGGTGACCCGCAGGCCGTCGCGGGGGAGGCCCAGGGCCCTGAGGCCGTCGTCGACCGCCCGGGCGAGGCCCCGGAAGTCGCCCCGCTCCCCGGCCGCGATGGCGGCGTGCCGGCCGAGCGCCTCGGCCAGGTCGTTGTCGCTGTGCGTCAGCATCTCCTCGACCAGCGTGGACAGCGGGGCGGACCGGTGCACCGCGAGCTGCTCGGCGTCCTCCGCGGCCCGGCCCGCGGTCGGCCCGTCCGTGACCCGCACCCCGGCGTCCCGCAGATAGCCGGCGAACGCGTCGGCGGCGTCGGGTGCCGGGTCCGTGGCGCGCGGCGCGGGGCCGGACTCGCTGTCGTCGAGGCGGCCGGTGTCGACCATGAGCGGGGTGATCAGCGCGATGTTCTCGTTCACCCCGATCGGATGCCGCTCCTCCGGGTAGAGCGAGATGTCGTAGCCGAGCCGCACCCGGTCGGTGCCCGCCGCCCGCAGCGCCTCGGCGGTGCGCTCGGCCAGCGCCCGCAGGTCGTCGGAGCGGAGTGTGGTGTCGCCGCCGCCGACCAGGGTGAGCAGGCCGCGCTCCTGGTCCCAGACGACGGGGGTCTGCAGGCGGTGGTCGGGGCCCAGGCTGTCCAGGGCGACCGCCGCGGTGACCAGCTTGATGGTGGAGGCGGGGGTCATCGCGCTGGCGGCGCCGTCGGCGAAGAGCGGGGTGCCGGTGGCGACGTCGACCACGGAGCCGGTGGCCCCGGGGCCCAGCGCGGCGTCGTCGAGCACGGGTTCGAGGGCGTCGGCCAGCGCGGCCTCGCTGGGCATCGGCTGCCGCCCGGTGTCGCCCGGGTCGAGCGGGGAGAGCACCAGGCCGGCCGTCGGCAGCGTCCCGGCCTCCGCGACCTCCTCCGCCTCCCCCTCGTCGGCGTCGTCGGCGCCGTCGGCGCCGTCCGGGTCGGCCTCCACGCGGGCCAGGTCGCCGGCCACCGCGGAGTCCCGCTCGGCCGCCCGTTGGCCGGCGTCCCACGGTCCGACGAGGGCGACGAGCAGGGCGGCGAGCGCCAGTCCCACCGTCGCCGAACCGGCCACCAGACGACCCGTGGGCGTCGCGCCGTGCCGCCGCAGCCATCCGGTCAGCCGCCGGGACTCCCGGGTCAGCACCTCGACCGCCCTCACCGCCCTGCGCACGCTACGACCAGCCCCTTTCGCGAGCACACACCGCCGTGAGGGACACTTAACCACCTGTCGCGTGCACAGAGCAGTTAAAAGGCTAAGGAGTACCCCCCGTGGAGTTCGACGTCACCATCGAGATCCCGAAGGGCTCGCGGAACAAGTACGAGGTGGACCACGAGTCCGGCCGCATCCGGCTGGACCGCCACCTGTTCACCTCGACCGTCTATCCGGCCGACTACGGCTTCGTGGACGGCACCCTGGGCGAGGACGGTGACCCGCTGGACGCGCTGGTGCTGTTGGACGAGCCGACGTTCCCGGGCTGTCTGATCCGGTGCCGGGCCATCGGGATGTTCCGGATGACGGACGAGGCGGGCGGCGACGACAAGCTGCTGTGCGTGCCGGCGTCCGACCCCCGGATGGAGCACCTGCGCGACATCCACCACGTCAGCGAGTTCGACCGGCTGGAGATCCAGCACTTCTTCGAGGTGTACAAGGACCTGGAGCCCGGCAAGTCCGTGGAGGGCGCCAACTGGGCCGGACGGCTGGACGCCGAGGCCGAGATCGAGGCGTCGTTCAAGCGGGCCGTGGAGGCCGGCGAAAGCCACTAGCCCCCTGCCGACAGACCCCTGCCGCGTGGCGGCGTCCCGGTGACGCCGCCAGGAGAGTGACTGTCGGTCCCGTCTGCTTCGATGGCTCCGGACAGGTGAGCCTTCGGGAGGGGACGGTATGCCGGCCGACCAGCAGGAACCGCGTACGACCGCCGCGGACCGTCACGACGTGATCGAGGTCCGCGGCGCCCGCGAGAACAATCTGCGGGACGTCTCGCTCGACATCCCCAAGCGCCGCCTGTCGGTCTTCACCGGCGTCTCGGGCTCCGGCAAGTCGTCGCTGGTCTTCGGCACCATAGCCGCCGAGTCCCAGCGGCTGATCAACGAGACGTACACCGCGTTCATCCAGTCGTTCATGCCGAGCCTGGGGCGCCCGGACGCCGACGGGCTGCGCAACCTGAGCGCCGCCATCGTCGTCGACCAGGAGCGGATGGGGGCGAACTCCCGCTCCACGGTCGGCACCGCGACCGACGCGTACACGATGCTGCGGATCGTCTACAGCCGGCTGGGCACCCCGCACATCGGGACGTCGACGCACTTCAGCTTCAACAGCGCCGAGGGCATGTGCCCGCGCTGCGAGGGGCTGGGCCAGGTGTCGGAGATCGACATCGACCAGTTGGTGGACCGGGATCGCTCGCTGAACGAGGGCGCCATCACGGTGCCCAACTTCACCGTCGGATCGTGGTACTGGCAGGTCATGGCGGAGTCCGGGCTCTTCGACCGGGACCGGAAGCTCGCGGACTACTCGCCGCAGGAGTGGCAGGACTTCCTGCACAAGCCGCTCACCAAGATCAAGATGGGCTCGCACAACATCAGTTACGAGGGGCTGGTGGTCAAGGTCCAGCGGCTGTACCTGGCCAAGGACCCGGAGGCCATGCAGAAGCACATCCGGGCCTTCGTGGACCGCGCCGTGGTGTTCGCCGAATGCCCCGACTGCGGCGGCAGCCGGCTGAGCCGGGCCGCGCTCTCCGTCACCATCGACGGCGTCACCATCGCCCAGTGCTCGTCGATGCAGATCAGCGACCTGGCCGCGTTCCTCGCCGGCATCGACGACGCCTCGGTGGCGCCGCTGCTGGCCAGCCTGCGCCAGCTGCTCGACTCACTGGTGGAGATCGGCCTGGGGTACCTCAGCCTGGACCGCACCTCCGTGTCGCTGTCCGGCGGCGAGGCGCAGCGCGTGAAGATGGTGCGCCACCTGGGTTCCAGCCTCTCCGACGTGACGTACGTCTTCGACGAGCCCACCATCGGGCTGCACCCGCACGACATCCGCCGGATGAACGACCTGCTGCTCCGGCTCCGCGACAAGGGCAACACGGTGCTCGTCGTGGAGCACAAGCCCGAGGTGATAGCGATGGCCGACCACGTCGTGGACCTCGGCCCAGGAGCCGGCTCCGAGGGCGGCACGGTGTGCTACGCGGGCGACGTGGCGGGGCTGCGCGAGTCCGGCACCCTGACCGGGCGGTACCTGGCGCACCGGGCGCGGCTGCGGGAGACGGTGCGGACGCCCACCGGGCAGCTGGCCGTCAGGGGCGCCGACCTGCACAACCTGCGGGACGTCGACGTGGACATCCCGCTCGGCGTGCTGACCGCGATCACCGGCGTGGCGGGGTCCGGCAAGAGCTCCCTGGTGCACGGCTACCTCGCGGGGCGGCCCGGTGTGGTGGTCGCCGACCAGTCACCGATCCGCGGCTCGCGCCGCTCCAACCCGGCGACCTACACCGGCCTGCTGAACCCGATCCGCACCGCCTTCGCCAAGGCCAACGGCGTCAAGGCGGCGCTGTTCAGCGCGAACTCCGAGGGCGCCTGCCCGAAGTGCAACGGCATCGGCCTGGTGTACACGGACCTGGCGATGATGGCCGGCGTCGCCTCGGTCTGCGAGGAGTGCGAGGGCAAGCGGTTCACGCCCGAGGTGCTGACGTACACCCTGCGCGGGCGGAACATCAGCGAGGTGCTCGGCATGTCGGTGGCCGAGGCGCACGAGTTCTTCGTCGACGGCCAGGCGCGGGCCATCCTGGGCCGGCTCGCCGACGTGGGCCTGGGCTACCTGCGGCTCGGCCAGCCGCTGAACACGCTCTCCGGCGGCGAGCGGCAGCGCCTGAAGCTCGCGATCCACATGTCGGAGAAGTCCGCGACGTACGTCCTGGACGAGCCGACCACCGGCCTGCACATGGCCGACATCGACCGGCTGCTGGCGCTGCTGGACCGGCTGGTCGACGCGGGGAACTCGGTGATCGTCATCGAGCACCACCAGGCGGTGATGGCGCACGCCGACTGGCTCGTCGACCTGGGTCCCGGCGGCGGCCACGACGGCGGGCGGGTGGTGTTCACCGGCACCCCGGCCGACCTGGTGGCGCACGGCGACACCCTCACCGGCCAGCATCTGCGGGAGTACGTCGGCCGGGAGCACGTCGGCTAGCCGAGCTGGACCCGGTCCAGGTCGCCCTCCATGAACCCGGCGGCCACGGTGCGCGGGATCTCGGCCATGGCCAGCGCGGCCGGGGTCGGTGTCCGGTTCTTCGGGCGGGCCAGCAGGATGCGCCGGACCGGGGCGGGCACGTCCGAGCCGAAGCGCATCAGCCGCACGTCGTTGCGCCGGTTGGTGAGCGCCAGCCTGGGCGCGATGGCGATGCCGAGGCCCGCGGCGACCATGGCCTGCGCCTCCTGGTAGTCGTGCGACTCGTAGGCGATCCGCGGCTCGAACCCGGCCAGCCGGCAGCTGCGCCGCAGCACGTCGGCGACCGGATGGTTGTCGGCGCGGATGATCCAGTGCTGCTCGGCGAGCGAGCTCAGCCTGGTCTCGGGCTGGTCCAGGAACGTGGAGGTGGCCGGGACGACGAGCACGGTGGGGTCGTTGAGCAGGTGGGTCACGGCGAGCGAGTCGTCCGTGACCCGGTTCCACCGGTAGTCCCAGAGCAGCGCCAGCTCGACCTCGCCGGTGTGCAGCATGTCGAGCAGCCGCGCGAGCATGGCCGAGGTGACCTCGGCCTGGGTTCCCGGATGGGCGCCGCGTTCTCGCCGGTCGCGGTCTCCGGGGCGCTCGTGCTCGACATGGTCGAGGACACCCGGATCTCGGTGTCGGCCCCCGCGCTGTTCTTCGCCAGCTTCGGCTTCAGCCTGCTGCTGTCCCTGATCACCTTCGCGCTCCTGCACCGGCGCGCCGGCAGCCGCGTGCTCGCCGCCCGGCCTGAGGGCTCGTCGAACCAGGAGCCCGCCGCGGCCGACGCGGACGGCGCGTCCGACGCGGACCGCGATGAGCGCGGCGTGACGTGGCGGCAGGGGCTGACCCTGTGCGCGCTGGTGGTCCTCGTCGTCGGGGCGCTGGTCTTCGAGCTGGAGATCGGCTTCCTCGCGCTGGCCGCGGGCGCGGCGCTGGCGATCTCCACGACGATCGTGGACGTGTCGCCGTTCTCCACCAACGGCGCGCTGGTGCTCAGCAACGCCCGGGGCGTGAGTCGGGAGCGGTTCTACCGCCAGGTCGTGAGCTACACCGTCGGGATCGTCGGCATCGGCCCGGTGCTCGCCTGGGGCGCGCTGGTCATCGTGCCGTGGGCCCTCTAGAACCCGCGGGTGCGCTTCGCGCCGCGGCGGCCGATCGCGGTGAACGGGGTGGTCTCGTCCGGGGTCTTGATGAAGAGCCGGGCCACCTCGCCGCCGAGGTTCACCCCGATCGCGATCGCGAGGGCCAGGGTGACCGCCCTGAGCATGTAGTCGAGCCCGACGTCCACGCTGCCCTGGGCGAAGCCGAGGAGGCCGAGGTACACCGCGCTACCGGGCAGCAGCGGCCCGATGGCCGCGGTGACGTAGGGCAGCGACGAGGTGAACTGGTACCGCGACTGGAGCTGCCCGAAGAGACCGACCATGCCGGCCCCCACGGCGGTCGCGGCGAACGGCGAGAGCCCGGCCGTGTCGTGCATCGCGCCGTACACCACCCAGGCGACGCCGCCGTTCAGCGTGGCCGGGATCACCGTCCGCTTCTCCTGCTGGAGCAGCACACAGAAGGCGAGGGACAGCAGCAGCGCGGCGCCCAGCTGGGTGGCCGGGCGGGTGACGCTGATCAGCACCTCGGGTTCGAGCGTGACGTCCGAGGTCTCGCCGACATAGAGCACGGCCAGCACGCCGCAGGTGATGCCGACGCTGAGGTAGATCACCTCCAGCAGGCGGGCCGAGGCGGTGAGGTAGTACCCGGTGAGACCGTCGTGCACGCCGGCCACCAGCGCCCGCCCGGGGATCAGCGCGAAGAGCCCGCCGGTGATCATGGCCGCGGCCTGCACCTCGCCCTCGCCCGAACGATGCACCGCCGCCCAGGCGACCCCGACCAGGGCCGGCGCCATCGCGAAGGCGACGAACTGGTAGAACTCCGGCAGCGCCCGGCTGGCCGCCAGCCACGCCAACCGGTCGCCGAGCATGGCGCCGAGCGCGGCCAGCAGGAACACCCACCAGTCGCCGCCGACCAGCACGCTGGCCGATCCGGACAGCAGCCCGCTGGCGAAGGTGAGCTGCCACTTCGAGTACGGGTGACGGTTGCGCCGGATGGTGGCCAGCCGACCGTACGCCTCCTCCAGGGTCACCTCGCCCGAGGTGATGTCGTCGACCAGCCGGAAGACGGCGGCGAGCCGGGTGTAGTCGGTGCCCCGGCGGCGCACCGTGCGGCTGAGCGAGACCGGCGGGTCGACCAGGGACGGCTGGTAGGTGACCGAGATCAGCGTGAAGGTGACCGTGCCCTCGCAGCGGTCCAGGCCGTAGGCGTGGGTCACGCCGAACATGGCCGCCTCGACGTCCTCGGCGCCCTCGCCGCCGGCCAGCAGCAGCTCGCCGATGCGCAGCGTCAGGTCGAGGACGCGCGGCACCGGCGGGGCCGTCTCCTCCTCCCCCGCGCCGCCGGACGACCGGCGCTCGGGCGCCGGCCGCTCGGCCAGCGGCAACCGCACCATCGCCCGCATGCGGTCCTGCCAGGGCGTGCCCCGGGAGAACCGCGGCACGCCATGGGCCGGGGTGAAGTCGCCGGTGAGCTCCCCGGCCGCCGGGCCGGTCGACGCGCCGGGGAAGTCGCCGGTGAAGTCGCCGGTGAAGTCGGAGTGCGGCTCGGCTGGCGGGAGCAGCTCCACCCCCTCCGGGACGGCGAACTCCGAGGTCGGGTGCTCGTCGGCGGGCGCCGTCGGGAGCGTCACCCCCTGGGGGAGCGTGAAGCCCGAACTGGATCCCGTCGTCTCGACGTCCCGCTCCCGGTCCTCCGGCTCCTCGCCACGGGGTCCCTTCCTCTCCCCGGCCACCTCCGTACCGCCCCGCTCCCTGCTCGTCTCGTCGGCGCTGTCGACTCCGCTCGTTCGTCCCGACCGCGTCTCGGCCGCATCCCGACCGGATGCCTACCGGGAGGTAGTCGTCCCTGCTGTGCAGGATAGGCCGCGAGCCTTGAGCTCGCCGCACGGCCCGGGACCGTCGCCGCCGAGCCAGCGGCTAGGCGTCCCGGGCCCGCAGGACCGCATACCCACCCAGGGCGCCGGCCAACGCCCAGAGCAGCAGGACCACCGCGGCCCGACCCGCGCCGTACGGCTCGGAGCCCTGCTCCATCAGCACCGTCCCGGCGTCCCCCGGGAGATACTCCACGGCGGTCCGCAGCCACTGGGGCCCGGCGCCCCGCAACAGCTGGGGCACCGCGAGCAGCAACATCAGCAGGCTGGTGATCGCCCCGGCGGCGCTGCGCAGCATCGCCCCGATGCCGATCGTCAGCACCGACAGCGCGGCGAGATATCCGGCGACGCCGAGCGCCGTGGCCAGCAGGTCTCCTCCGGAGTACCTGCCGTACTCCCCCATGAACGGCGCGGCCGAGACGGTGCCGAGGACGGCCAACAACAGGCCGGTCAGGGCGATCGCGGCCGTGGTCACCAGCGTCTTGCTGGCGAGCATCCGGCCCCGCTGCGGCACGCCCCGCAGCGTCGTGGCGATGGTGCCGTGGGCGTACTCGCTGGTGACGGCCAGGGTGGCGAGCACCACGAGGCCCAGCTGGGCGATCGATATCGCGCCGGCGGCGCTGTGCGGCGCGGGCTGGGCGGCCTCGTACCCGTTCTCCTCGCTCGCCTTGACCGACATGCCGATGACCACCGAGGCGGCCACCGTCAGCACGGTCGCGGCCACCAGACTCCACCAGGTGGCCCGGACGCTGCGCAGCTTCACCCACTCGAAGGCGACGGCACCCCTCAGCTCCACGATGCCCCTCATATCCGGTCACGCTCCCCGTACTCGATGCTCTCCGTGGTCAGCTCCATGTACGCCTGCTCCAGCGACGCCTGGCGCAGGCTCAGCCCGTGCACCGCGATGCCGTGCCGGAACGCCAGCTCGCCGATCTCGGCCGGCGTGCCGCCGACCACCACCAGGCCCTCGGGACCGCCCGGTGCCGCTCCCGACTCCCGCTCGACGGTCATGCCGGCCCGCTCCAGCAGCCCCGCGAGCTCGGCCCATCCCGGGGAGCGGACCACCACCGCGTTGTGCGCGCTGCCGGCGATCACCTCGCCGATTGGGGCGTCGGCGATCAGCCGGCCCCGGCCGATCACCACCAGATGGTCGGCGGTGTCCTCCATCTCGCTCATCAGATGGCTGGAGAGGAAGACCGTGCGGCCCTCGGCGGCCAGCGAGCGGACCAGGCCGCGGACCCAGCGGACGCCGTCCGGGTCCAGGCCGTTCACCGGCTCGTCGAACAGCAGCACCGGGGGATCGCCGAGCAGCGCGCCCGCGATGCCGAGCCGCTGCCGCATGCCGAGCGAGAACGTGCCGACCCGGCGGCCCGCGACGGCTTCCAGACCCACCCGGTCGAGCAGCTCCGCGACTCGCCGGACCGGAATGCCGTTGCTCCTGGCCAGGCCGAGCAGATGGGCGCGGGCCGACCGGCCCGGATGCGCGTCCCGGGTGTCGAGCAGCGCGCCAACCTCGCGCAGCGGGTGGCGCAGCGCCGCATACTGCCGGCCACCGACCAGGGCGCTGCCCGCGGTGGGCGCGTCCAGCCCGGTGATCAGGCGCATCGTCGTCGACTTGCCCGCGCCGTTGGGCCCGAGGAAGCCCGTGACCCGGCCGGGCTCGATGTCCAGGGTGAGGCCGGCGACCGCCGTCTTCTCACCGCGTCGTCCGTACCTCTTCGTGAGGTCACGCAGAGTGATCATGGCAGACCACAGTAGGCGCGGTGCCCGTTCCGGACACCTGCCGAAAGGAAGGAGTCCGGCCCTCGGATTCCCAACTTTCGTCAGTGTCGGGACGCCGGCGGCGGTTGCTAGCGTGCCCGATATGAGCGCCGTTGTGAGCCGAGTGGGGGTGTGGTCCCGGATGTGGCGAAGCCTGCGGTCGAGCCTGCGGGCACCGCTGTGGTCACGGCTGTGGTCCCGGCTGCGGTCCCGGCTGCGGTGGGAGCTGCGGCGGAGTGACGGGGCGCTGCTGCTGGGCCTGGTCGTCGTGGTGCTGCTCGACGACGCCACCAGCGTGCCCGTCTCGGTGGGGCTGCTGGTGGTCGTCGCGGTGGGCCTGGCGGCGAGCCGGACGACACCGGCGGTTTCGCTGGCCCTCGCGTCCTCGCTCGGCGCCGGTGTGTATGTCGAGGGCCTCGGGGCGGCCGGGCCGCTGAGCGGGGCGGTGGCGCTGAGCTTCCTGGCCGGGCGCCGGATGGCGCGGATCCGGCAGGCGCAGTACGCCTTCGCGGCGGTGACGCTCGCCGGCCTGGCGGTGACCGCCCTGCTCGGCGAGCTGAACCTCTGGGTGAGCCTGGTGATGTTCCAGTTCGCCACCGCCCTGCTGCCCTGGTGGGTGGGCAGCTGGTGGCGCCAGCGCGGGGAGCTGAGCCGGGCCGAGGCGGAGCGCATCGAGCAGGCCCGGCTGCGCGAACGGGCCCGTATCGCGCGGGACATGCACGACTCGCTGGGACACGAGCTGAGCCTGATGGCCCTGGTGGCGGGGGGTCTGGAGCTGGCCCCCGGGCTCGCCGCGGAGCACCAGGCCACCGCCGCCCGGCTGCGCGCCGGGGCGGTCTCGGCGACCGAGCGGCTGCACGAGATCATCGGGCTGCTCGGCACCCCGTCGGAGCCGGGCGGGGAGAGGAGCGAGGAGGCGACGTCGGACGCCGACATACCCGGGCTGGTGGAGCGGGCCCGCCGCTCCGGAATGCGGGTGACGCTGGAGCAGTCGGGCGCCCCGGTCCCGGAGGGCGCGGGCGAGCACGCGGCGCGGCGCGTCGTGCAGGAGTCGCTGACGAACGCCGTGAAGCACGCGCCGGGCGCCGAGGTGGCGGTCCGGGTGGTCAGGGAGGCTCAGGAGACCCTCGTCAGCGTGGCGAACGGCCCGAGCCCCGGCGGCCGGGCGTTGGGCGGCGGCAGCGGCACCGGCAGCGGCACCGGGCTGATCAGCCTCGACGAGCGGGTCCGGCTGGCGGGTGGTTCGCTGCGGGCCGAGGCGCGCGAGGCCGACGGCGGCTTCGAGGTGACGGCGCGGCTCCCCCGAGTCCCGGCCGAGGCGGCGCCGGTCGGGAGGCCGCCGAAGGAGCGGGAGCAGCGCGCGCTGTTGCGGCTCTCGGCGCTGCCGCTGCTGGTGGCCGGGTCGCTGCTGGCCTTCCTGATCGGCTCCTACGTCTACACGGTGCACACCACCGCGCTGGAGCACGGGGCCTTCGACGGGCTGCGGATCGGCGCGCCCCGGGACGAGGTCGCGGAGGTGCTGCCCTCGCACGCGGTGGACGAGCCCCCGCCGGTGCTGGCCGAGCCGCCGGCGCCGGACGGCGCGGAGTGCGCGTACTACCGCGCCGGCACCCACCTCCTCGACCTGTCGGGCACCATGTACCGGCTCTGCTTCGCGGACGGCGTGCTGGTGGCCAAGGACGTTCTGCGGGCGGTGGAGGGATCGTGACCGAGCTTCGGGTGCTGGTGGCCGACGACGAGGCGATGGTCCGGGCGGGCATCCGCTCGATCCTGACCACCGACGCCGGTATCCGGGTGGTCGCCGAGGCGTCCGACGGCCGGTCGGCCGTGGAGGCGACCCGCCGGCACCGGCCCGACGTGGCCCTGCTCGACATCCGGATGCCGGGGGTCGACGGACTGACGGCGCTGGGTGAGCTGCGCACCGCCGCGCCCGACACCGCGGTCGTCATGCTCACCACCTTCGGCGAGGACGGGTACATCGCCCGAGCGCTGGAGCTGGGCGCCTCCGGCTTCCTGCTCAAGGCGTCGGATCCGCGGGAGCTGATAGCGGGGGTCCGCGCGGTCGCGGAGGGCGGGGCCTGCCTGTCCCCCCGGGTCGCCCGCCGAGTCATCACCGGCCTCCGCCCCGGCTCCGCCACGACGGCGCGCTCCCGTGAGCTGGTGGCCCTGCTCACCGAGCGCGAGCGGGAGGTGCTGGCGCTGATCGGCTCCGGTCTGTCCAACGCGGAGATCGGCCGGCGCCTGCACCTGGTGGAGGGCACGGTCAAGAGCTACGTCAGCGCCATCCTCACCCGTCTGGGCGTCAGGAACCGCGTGCAGGCCGCGATCATCGCCTACGAGGCCGACCTGGTCACCGGCCGCGACGCGCCCGGCTGAGGACGGCGCCCCGGGCGGCCCGGGTGCCCGCCCCGGCCACCAGGGGGGTCAGGCGGAGGCGTCGCGTCGGCCGAGGGTGGCGGCCGCCACGGCCGGGAGGAGTGCGAGGTCCCGGTCAGGAGATCAGTCCCGGTCAGGAGATCAGGAGGTCTGCCGGTCCGGCGGGTCCGCCGAGGGGCGCAGCAGGTGGGCGAAGGCGTCGAGGTTGCGGGTGGACTCGCCGCGGGCGGTGCGCCAGGCGTGTTCCCTGCGGATCGCGGTGGCGAAGCCCATCTCCAGCAGCGTGTTGAACGAGCCGTCCGCCGCCTCCAGGACCGCGCCGAGCACCCGGTCGAGCTCGTCGGCGGTGACCGCGGCCAGCGGCAGCCGGCCCACGAGGTAGACGTCGCCCAGCCGGTCGAGGGCGAAGGCCACCCCGTACAGCCGGGTGTTCCGCTCCAGCAGCCAGCGGTGGATCGCCTCGTGGTTCTCGTCGGGGTGGCGCACCACAAAGGCGTTGACGGACAACGAGTGCCGGCCGACCACGAGCGAACAGGTGGTGGACAGCTTGCGGGTCCCCGGCAGCGTCACCACGTAGCGCCCGTCGCCCGGGCTCTCCCACTCGGCGCCCGAGGCGCGCAGGCTCTCCTCGATGATCCGCCGGGACTCCTGCTGAGGCTCCGCCATGCCCCGATCGTACGGTTCCCGTCGGTGCCCGGACGGGCTCGGCCGCCGGGCCGTCAGGTCTGGCTGCGCACCGCGGCGAGGGCGCGGGCGCGGAGGGTGTGGGCGCGGTGGTCCTCGACCGCGCTGCGGTAGACCGCCAGGGTGTCGGCGGCCGTGGCCGCCCAGCCGAAGTGGTGGGCGTGCCGGGCGGCGGCCGCGCCGAGGCGGGGGGTCAGCGTCGGGTCGGCGGCGAAACGCGCCAGCGCCCGCGCGTAGTCCACCGGGTCGTGTCCGTCGATGAGGTATCCGGTGACCCGGTCGCGCACCGCCACCGGCAGGCCGCCGACCGCCGCCGCGATCACCGGCGTGCCGCAGGCCTGCGCCTCCGCCGCCACCAGCCCGAACGACTCGCTGTGCGAGGGCACCATCAGCACGTCGGCCGCCCGGTACCAGTCGGCGAGCTGGGCCTGGCTGACCGGCGGCCGGAAGCGGACCAGGTCGGCGATGCCGAGCCGGGCGGCGAGCTTCTGCATCCGCTCGGGGCGGGCCAGCCCGCTGCCGCTGGGCCCGCCGACGACCGGGACCAGCAGCCGGTCGCGCAGCGCCGGGTCGCGGTCCAGCAGCTCGCGGACCGCGTGCAGCAGCACGTCCGGGCCCTTCAGCGGCTGGATCCGGCCGGTGAACAGCGGGATCAGCGCGTTCGGCGGCAGACCCAGGCGGGCGCGCGCCGCGCCCCGGCCGTCCGCGGGGTGGAAACGGTCCAGGTTGACGCCCGGGTGCACGACGGCGGTCCGCGAGGGGTCGCTGTCGTAGTGGCGCACCAGCTCGGCCGCCTCCTCGGCGGTGTTGGCGATCAGCCGGTCCGCGGACCGCACCAGATGCGTCTCGCCGAGGATGCGGACCGCCGGCTCCGGGGTGTCGCCGCTGGCCAGCGAGGCGTTCTTGACCTTGGCCATGGTGTGCATCGCGTGCACCAGGGGCACGCCCCAGCGCTCGGCGGCCAGCCAGCCGACCTGTCCGGAGAGCCAGTAGTGCGAGTGCACCAGGTCGAAGTAGCCGGGGCGCTGGCCGGCCCAGACCTGCATCACACCGTGACTGAACTCACACAGCTGGGCGGGCAGCTCCTCCTTGCTCAGGCCCTCGTACGGGCCGGCGTCGATGTGCCGCACCAGGACGCCCGGCAGGAGCTCGACCGTGGGGTCGAGGGCCCCGGCGGTGGCCCGGGTGAAGATCTCCACCTCGATGCCCAGGCGGGCGAGCTGGCGGGACAGCTCCACGACGTAGACGTTCATCCCGCCCGCGTCCCCCGTGCCGGGCTGGTGCAGGGGAGAGGTGTGCAGGCTGATCAACGCGACCCGACGGATGTGTCGCACGAAATCTCCTGACGTCGGCACCGGCTGGCATCGTTTCCTAGTATTCCTATAGGGAACTTTCCACGAAACCCTCCGCGAAACGCGCCCGTTCCAACGAACCCAGGCCACCCCGTCTTCCCGCTTTGCCGAACCGTTACCCTCGTTGTCGTGCCCAACGGGTTCGTGACCAGGGGGACCACCGGCCCCAACCGGCTGCGGCGGATGGATCGCTGGATCCTCGCCAGCCACGCCCCGGCGCTGCGCCGCGCCCCCGCCGACCGCCCGCCGCTCGCCGTCGACCTGGGCTTCGGCGCCGCGCCGTGGACCGCCGTCGAGCTGCTCGACCGGCTGCGCCGGGTGCGCCCGGACGCCCGGGTGGTGGGCGTGGAGATCGACCAGGCCCGGGTGGCGGCGGCCCGCCCGCACGAGCGCCCGGGGCTCGGCTTCCTGCGCGGCGGCTTCGAGCTGCCGCTGCCGAACGGCGAGCGCCCGCTGCTGATCCGCGCCGCGAACGTGCTGCGCCAGTACCCCGAGGCCGAGGTAGCCGCCGCGTGGGAGCGGCTCCGCGCCCGGCTCGCGCCCGGCGGCCTGCTGGTGGAGGGCACCTGCGACGAGCTCGGGCGCCGCCACGTGTGGGTGGCGCTCGGCCCGGAGGGGCCGCGCACCGTCACCTTCGCCGCCCGCCTCGCCGGCCTCGCCGCGCCCTCGCAGCTGGCCGAGCGGCTCCCCAAGGCCCTCATCCACCGCAACGTCCCCGGCGAACCGGTGCACCGCTTCCTGCGGGACTTCGACCGGGCCTGGGCCGCCGCGGCGCCCTACGCCCCGTTCGGCGCCCGGCAGCGCTGGGCCCACGCGGCCCGCGCCCTGACCCGCGACTGGCCCGTCACCGACGGCCCGCCCCGCTGGCGCCAGGGCGAGCTCACCGTCCGCTGGGAGGCCCTGGCCCCGCGCGCCGCGCCGCCCGCCCCGCCGGCCTCGCCCGCCCCGCCGCTCCCGCCGTCTACGACACGGTGACGGTGGTCAGGGCCTCGGTGAGCAGCGCGCGGTTGGCGGGATGGGTGATGCGTTCGTGGGCCTCGGCGGGCGCCAGCCACAGCAGCTGGTCGACCTCGGAGCTGGGGAGGAACACGCCGTCCAGCGCCTCGGCGGCCCAGTAGTGGACCACCTTGGGCCGGCCCTTGGCGCGGTACCGGGCGGTGGACAGCCCTGCGCCCAGCACGCAGATCATGCCGGTCTCCTCGCGCACCTCGCGGACCGCGGCCTCGTCCCAGGACTCGTCGCCCTCCAGCTTGCCCTTGGGATGGGACCAGTCGTCGTACTTCGGCCGGTGGACGAGCGCGATCTCCACTCCCCCGTCGGGGGTGCGGCGCCACAGCACGCAGCCGGCGGCCCGCACCTCGTCAGGCTCCGTTGACACGGCGCCGCCTCCGCTCCTCTATCAACGTCTCCTGCAGGTTCCGCAGCGGGCGCCCCTCGGCGTCCTCGGCGTGCCGGGTCCAGTCACCGTCCGGACCCAGATGCCAGGACGCGGTGGTGTCCGAGGTGCCCGCGGCCAGCAGGCGGTTGAGCGAGGAGCGGTGCGCCGGGTCGGCGACCCGGACGAGCACCTCGATGCGGCGGTCGAGATTGCGGTGCATGAGGTCGGGGCTGCCCAGCCAGACCTCGCTCTCGCCGTTCCCGCCGCCACCGAACGCGTAGACCCGGGAGTGCTCGAGGAAGCGGCCGAGGATGCTGCGCACCCTGATGTTCTCCGAGAGCCCCGGCACGCCGGGGCGCAGCGCGCAGATGCCGCGCACCCAGATGTCCACCGGAACGCCGGCCTGGGAGGCGCGGTAGAGGGCGTCCGTGACGGCCTCGTCCACGATGGAGTTCACCTTGATCCGCACCCAGGCGGGGCGGCCGGCCCGGTGGTGCTCGATCTCCCGGCGGATCCGGTGGATCAGCCCGTCCCGCAGGGTCCGCGGCGCCACCAGCAGGCGCTGGAAGCTGTCCCGTCGGGAGTACCCGGAGAGCCGGTTGAACAGGTCGGACAGGTCGGCGCCCACCTCGTTGTCCGCGGTCAGCAGGCCGATGTCCTCGTACAGCCGGGCCGTCTTGGGGTGGTAGTTCCCCGTGCCGACGTGCGCGTAGCGGCGCAGCGTGTCGCCCTCCTGGCGCACCACCAGGGAGAGCTTGCAGTGCGTCTTCAGCCCGATCAGGCCGTAGACGACGTGGCAGCCGGCCTCCTCCAGCTTGCGCGCCCACTTGATGTTCGCGTGCTCGTCGAACCGGGCCTTGATCTCCACCAGCACCAGCACCTGCTTGCCGGACTCGGCCGCGTCGATCAGCGCGTCCACGATCGGCGAGTCGCCGGAGGTGCGGTACAGGGTCTGCTTGATGGCCAGCACGTCGGGGTCGGCCGCGGCCTGTTCGAGGAACGACTGGACCGAGGTGGAGAACGAGTCGTACGGGTGGTGCAGCAGCACGTCCCGTTCGCGAAGCGCCGCGAAGATGTCGGGCGCCGAGGCGGACTCCACCTCGGCCAGGTCGCGGTGGGTGCCGGCCACGAACTTCGGGTACTTCAGCTCGGGACGGTCGAGCGCCGCTATTCCGCCGAGCCCGGTGAGGTCGAGCGGCCCCGGCAGCGAGAAGACCTCCTCGCGGCTGATCTTCAGCTCGCGCACCAGCAGGTCGAGGACCTCGTCGTCGATGGACTCCTCCACCTCCAGGCGCACCGGCGGGCCGAAGCGGCGGCGCAGCAGCTCCTTCTCCAGGGCCTGCAGCAGGTTCTCCGCGTCGTCCTCCTCGACCTCCAGGTCCTCGTTCCTGGTGACCCGGAAGACGTGGTGGGCGAGCACCTCCATGCCGGGGAAGAGGTCCTCCAGATGCGCCGCTATCACGTCCTCGACCGGCACGTAACGCTGCGGCGAGGCCTCCAGGAAACGGGACAGCAGCGGCGGCACCTTCACCCGCGCGAAGTGCTTGTGGCCGCTCGACGGGTTCCGCACGACGACGGCCAGGTTGAGCGAGAGCCCGGAGATGTACGGGAAGGGGTGCGCCGGGTCGACGGCGAGCGGGGTGAGGATCGGGAAGATCCGCTGCCGGAAGAGGCTGAACAGCCCGGTCTGCTCGTGCTCGGTGAGCTCGGGCCAGCGCAGCAGATGGATGTCGTGCTCGGCGAGCAGCGGCGCGACGGTCTTCTGGTAGCAGGCGGCCTGCCGGGACATCAGCTCGCGGGCGCCGGTCCAGATGCCCTCCAGCACGTCGCGCGGCAGCTGTCCGGTGACGGACCGGGTCGCCACGCCGGTGGCGATGCGCCGCTTCAGGCCGGCGACCCGGACCATGAAGAACTCGTCGAGGTTGCTGGCGAAAATGCTGAGGAAGTTGGCCCGTTCGAGTAGCGGGGTGGTGGGGTCCTCGGCCAGTTCGAGGACCCGCTTGTTGAACGCCAGCCAGCTGCGCTCACGGTCGAGGAACCGGTCGGGCGCCAGCGGGGCCCGCTCCGGGGTGAGGGCCTCGTCCGCGGCGGTGGCCGGCTCCAGGGCGGAGGTCTCGTCGAGGCCGGAGGAGCCGTTCGCGTCGGCGGACGCCTCCCGGGTCCGCTCCTGGGTCCGCTCCTGGGTCTGCTCTCCGGTCGTTTCCCGGGCCTCGGGCGCCTCCGGCTCCGTGGCGTCGGCGTCGTCCCGGGGTGGTGCGGGGCGTCGGTCCGGGGTGGGGCTGCCCGCGCGCGCCGGGCCGCGGGACGACGCGTCGGCGCGGCGCGGCGCCGCCGGATCGCGCGTCGTCGGCGCGGCCGACTCCGTTGCGTGGGTCATACCTCTATTGTCCCGCGCTCCACGCAAACGCGGCATGTCGCCAGAGCGAAATCGGTCCACCCACTTCTTGGCGGTCGTGGCCGACACCTGGAAGTGACGGGCGGCCCGGCGCAGCGACCAGCCGTCCTCGACGACCAGACGGGCCAGCAGCAGGCGGTCGGCTTCGTTCATACGTCCGAGCCTAGGGTCTGTCGTGTGGATCTTCGTGCCCCGCGGAGGTCCGAACGACAGGCCCTGGGAGCGTCACGTCTCCGTGCGGTACATGAGATCCGTCTCGAAGGTGCGGAAGCCGAGCCCCTCGTACAGCCGAACCGCCGCGGTGTTGTCGGCGTCCACGTAGAGCATCGCGGTGGGCAGCGAGCGGCTGGTGGCCAGATAGCGCAGGCCGATGGTGGTCAGCGCCTTGCCCAGGCCGGTGCCCTGGGCCTCGGGCGCGACGCCCAGCACGTAGATCTCGCCGAGCTTGTCCGCGGTGTGCACCTTGGTCCAGTGGAATCCCACCAGCCTTCCCTCGGCGTCGAAGGCGAGGAAGAAGCCGGCCGGGTCGAACCACGCCTGGGCCTTCCTGGCGTCGAGGTCCCGCTGGGTGAGCGCCCCCTGTTCCGGATGGTGGGCGAAGGCCGCGGCGTTCACCGACAGCCACGCGGCGTCGTCCTCGCCGGGCACGAACGTCCGCACCGTGGTGCCCTCGGGCAGCCGGGGCTCGGTCAGCCGCAGCCCGCCCAGCGGGCGCCGCAGCTGCCGCAGCTCGCGGAAGAGCGTGAGGCCGAGCGCCTGGGCGAGGTGGCGCGCGGCCGGGCTGCCGCCGTGTGCCCAGATCCGCAGCCGGTGGCCCGACTCGGCGAGCAACGCCTCGCCCACCGCCCGCCCGTGCCGCCTGGCGCGGTGCGCCGGATCGACCACGAGCTCGGCGGACGGGGCCTCGACCGGGTCGGTGCCGTCGAGTTGGCCGTACGCGACCAGTTCGCCGTGCTGGCGGAGCAGCAGATGCTTCACGCCTGGTCTGGGGCCCCCGTGCAGCAGCAGCCGGCCCTGCTCGGAAACGGCGCTCTGCCCGTCGGCGCGGGTCGCCGCGTCGATGATCGCGTCCGCGTCCCGCACATCCGCCGCCGTTACCTCGTCCCGCACCTCGACGTCGCTCATGCACCGACTCTAAGCGCCCGGCTCGGTGAGGGGGGACGACGAGCAGGGGATATCGCGATCAGGCCGTCGTTCGTGGTCGTTTCATCTGCTCGTTACGTCGCCACCCCTGCCTTGCTACGCGCGTAGCCATTAAGGTGCCGCGCATGCGCGCTCTCCGGATGACCCGAACCACCGCGATCGCCGCGGCCGTCGCGGCGACGACGACCCTCGGCATCGGCCTGACCGCCGCCCAGGCCGCCCCCGACGCATCCGGCGGCGGAGGGGGCGGCGGCCACGGCCGCACCGTCGACCTCCAGGTGCTGGCCGTCAACGACCTGCACGGCGCGTTGGAGCCGCCCACCGGATCCAGCGGGCAGGTGGTCGAGGAACACGCGGACGGCACCACCGAGACGATCAACGCGGGCGGCGTCGAGTACCTGGCCACCGGGCTCCGCGAGGCCCGGGAGGACGAGCCGCGTTCGGTGACGGTGGCGGCCGGCGACCTCATCGGCGCCAGCCCGCTGCTCTCCGGCCTGTTCCATGACGAGCCCACCATCGAGGCGCTCAACGGCCTGGGCATGGACGTCGCCGGCGTGGGCAACCACGAGTTCGACGAGGGCTGGGAGGAGTTGGTCCGGCTCCAGGAGGGCGGCTGCCACCCGGAGGACGGCTGCTACGTCGACGACCGCGAGTTCGCCGGCAGCGAGTTCCCCTATCTGGCCGCCAACGTGGTGCACGAGGACACCGGCGAGCCGATCCTCGACCCGTACACGATCGAGAACCTCGGCGGCGTCCGGGTCGGCTTCATCGGCGTCACCCTGGAGGGCACCGCCGACATCGTCACCCAGGAGGGCATCGAGGGCCTTGAGTTCCTCGACGAGGTGGAGACGATCAACCGGTACACCGCCGAGTTGGAGCGGCGCGGCGTCAACGCGGTCGTCGCGCTGGTCCACGAGGGCGGCTTCCCCGAGTCAGACGCGTACAACAACGACTGCGACGCCGGCGGCCCCGGCTCCGGCATCTCGGGCCCGATCGTGGACATCGCCGAACGCACGGACGCCGGCGTGGACGCGCTGGTCACCGGACACACCCACCAGCCGTACGTCTGCACCATCCCCGACCCGGCGGGCAACGACCGCCTGGTCACCTCCGCGGCCTCCAACGGGCGCCTGTTCACCGAGCTGAACATGGAGTACGACCGCCGCAGCCAGGACATCGTGCGCACCTCGGTCGAGGGCACCAACCGGGTGGTGGACCGGGAGCAGGAGAAGGCCGCCGACATGACGGACCTCATCGGCTACTGGAACGAGCTGGCCGCCCCGATCGCCAACGCCCCCGTCGGCTACATCTCGGAGGACATCCTCGGCCGCGGCGCCGGCACCCCGGAGACGCCGCTGGGCGACCTCATCGCGGACGCGCAACTCGCCCACGCCCGCACCCTGGACGAGTCCACGGACCTGGCGTTGATGAACCCCGGCGGCGTCCGCGCCGACCTCAGCTACGCGGCCTCCGGCGAGGAGGGCGACGGCGTCGTGACCTACGGCGAGGGCTTCACCGTCCAGCCGTTCTCCAACACCGTGAACCTGCTCGACCTCACCGGCGAACAGCTGCTGACCGTGCTCCAGGAGCAGGTCAGCGGGGTCAACGAGGCCGCGCCCAAGATCCTCCAGCCGTCCGAGGGCCTGAACTACACGCTCGACCTCACCCGGTCCGGCGCGGACCGGATCGTGGCCGACTCGGTCACGGTCGGCGGCGAGCCGCTGGACCCGGCGGCCACCTACCGGATCGCGGTCAACTCCTTCCTGGCCGGCGGCGGCGACGGCTTCGCGACCCTGGCCGAGGGCACCAACCCGGTCGTGGGCGCCGACGACATGGCCGTCCTGGAGGAGTACCTGGGCGCCAACTCCACCCCCGACGCGCCGATCGCGGCCCCGGCGGCGGACCGCATCACGGTCGTCGAATGACCGCGCGGCGCTGAGACACCGAGCAACGCGGGCCGGGACCCCACGGGGTGGATCCCGGCCCGCGTCGTGTCCGCTGTAGCGTCCGGGCCGTGAGCGCCACTCCCGTGCACGTCCCGCCCGAGGTGTTCCGCTGGGCCGCCACCCTCGCCGCCGCAGGCCGGGGCCTGGTCGGCGTCTACCTGCACGGCTCGGCGGTCCTGGGCGGCTTCGACCCGGCGCGCAGCGACGTGGACGTCCTCGCCGTGGGCGAGCCCGGCACGGCGGCCGACCAACGGCGGCTGGGCGAGGCGATCGTGGCCGCGACCCGGGCTGAACGCTGCCCCGGCACCGGCCTGGAGCTGAGCGTCATCACGGCGGCGACCGCGCGCGACCTCGGCGCCTGCCCGTTCGAGGTACACGTCAACACGACAGGGCCCGAGCCCGTGATCGTGCCCGGCGCGGACGCCGCCGGCGACCCCGACCTCGTCCTGCACGCGGCCGTCTGCCGAACCCACGCGGTCGCGGTCCTCGGCCCGCCGCCCGCCCGGGTGTTCGGCCCGGTCCCGCGCGACCGGGTGCTGGCGGCGATGGCGGACGAGCTGCGCTGGGGCCTCGACCACGGCCGCCCCGCCTACGCCGTGCTCAACGCCTGCCGGGCGGCGCGGTTCGCCGAGGACGGCGTGCTGTGCTCGAAGATCGACGGCGCGGCGTGGTATCTGGCCCGGCACCCGGGCGACGCCACGGTGACCGCCGCCCTGTCCCACCATCGCACCGGCGCCCCAGGCCCTGGCGCCGACGAGGCAGCAGCGTTCGTCGAGGCGACGCTCACCACGACTCGGTGGCCGCCTGGGCCGGGCCCGATCCGGTGAGCCGGCGGGCGGTGCCGCGCCAGGCAGCCGCGATCTCGGGCGGGTAGCGGCGGGCACTGCGGGTCACGGTGACGCCGGGGACCAGTTCCACGACGTCGTTGACGTGGAAGGGCACGAACTCCTCGGCCAGCGGCTTCCACTCCGGCGCGCCGTGGTGCCGCAGCCGCGTGCCGCCGGCGCTGAGGTTCCGCACGAGGAGGACGTTCTCCTCGACCCGGGCCGCGAGGTGTCGCCGGCTCACCCGCCCCCGCACGCCCTCCGGGAGCAGGCCGTACAGCGCGATGCCGTCCGGGTCGGGGGAACGCCCCAGCTCCACGGTCGCGTCCGCTTCGAGCGTGAACCGGTGCACGCACGCGCCGTCCACGAGCAGCTTCAGCTGCACGATGCCGGTGCGCGGGCCGTCGTCGACGAGCGGGGCACGGTGGAGCTCACACAACGGGACGCCCTGACGCACGTACGGCAGGCGCACGGCGATGCCCCGGCGGCTGTCGTACAGCGAACAGCCGCGCTCGGGGCAGCGCCAGGCGCGCTTCACGACCTCGGTCAACGGCCTCCGGTTCCGGCCGACGAGCAGCCCGTGGCGCTTGAGGTCGGACTCCTCCAGCTTCCGCGAGATCTGCGCCGGGGAGCGCACGCCCATGTCCCGCTCGCGCAGCAGCACGCCGGCGCCCTTGAGGATGGGCACGAAGCCGAGGAACTGCGTGGTGTCGCCCTGGATCCACGGGTGGTCGACGCGGAAGTCGGCGAAGTCGTCGTTGGAGACGACCGGCAGCCCGGTCACGTCGGCGAGTTCCAGCAGCGGCGGGTCCGCGTCCTCGGCCTGTTCCACCAGCCCTCGGTCGATCCAGCGCGCCAGCCACCGCGGCTGCGCGCGGTCGGGATAGCCGGCGGGCGCACGCAGGCTGCCGTCGGCGATCGCGTAGACCTTCACGTCCCGGTCGCCGACGCGGCGCGCGAGCGCCTCGATGACCAGCCGCAGCCGGTCGAGCGAGCGCTGCTGACGGCGATCCCCGAGCCGGACGTCGCGGACCACGTTGGAGAGGTCCACCAGCGCGTCGGCCTCCTCCGGGCCGGCCAGATGCTCCTCGATCCGGTCGAGCCCGTCGATCCGGTCCGCGGACATGATCAGCCCTGTTCCCACACCGTGACGAGGGTGGAGACGTCGCGCAGGTAGTCCTCGCTGATGGCCGGCGAGATGTCGGTGATCTCCAGCATGGCGACGTCGCCCTCGGTGGTCTCGGTGCACAGCAGGGTCCCGACGGGGAGCACGTTCTCGAACTCGTCGAAGGTCACCTCCTCGGGCAGCGCGTTCGTCCGCGAGGCCCGCAGACAGTCCTCGGGCGTCCGTGACGTGCTGATGCCGGTCTGGGTGCTGAAGCCCCAACGGGGGCTGCCGTAGGTGTCGATGTACACCTCGCTGTCCTCGCTCTCCCCACCCATCTGCGGGACGTCCAAGTCCACAAAAGAAATGTCCAACGGGTTGGCGCGGATCTCCAACGGCTCGTTCTCGATACGGGGCCGGTACTCGGGCTCGGGAGGTTCGGCGCTCGGCGACGAGGACGCGTCGGGCTGTTCCGTGTCCCGCGCGTCCCCGGTGTCCTGCGCGTCCTCATCCCCTTCCCCGCCACCGTCGCCCGCGCCCGAGCCGTCGGACGCCTCGGAATCCCCGCCGGAGTCGTTCGGCGAGAACCAGTCGGTCGCGACGGAGCCGACGAGCAGCACCGCGAGGACCGCCGCCACCGAGACCGCCACCACGAACCTCCTGTTCGACGACGCCTCGGGCGGCGGCTGCTGGCGCGTCGGGCCCGGCGGCGCGGCGGGGGGCGGGGTAAGGGAGGGCGGCGGCGGAACCGGGTCCGTCCCGCGCGGTGCCGTTGTCGGCGGGGTGCGGGGCTCCGCGGTGCGCTGGGCGACGGCGTCGCTCAGCGGCTCCGGCAGCCAGCCCGCGACATCGCGCAACGGGCGCCCGGCCGCCTCCTCGCACCATTCGGCGGCCTCCACCGGCGCGATCCGCTCGAAGGGCTCGGCCGTCAGGCATCGCTCCAGCAACGGCCGCAGCCGCTCCGGGTAGCCCGACAGGTCGGGGGGCCGCATGGCGGTGTTGGCGATCTGCGTGGCGACCGTCAGCCCGCCGCCCTCGCCGTACGGGTGCCGCCCGGTCGCGGCGATCGCGGCGATCAGGCCGAGCGAGAAGAGGTCGCTGGCCGGGCCCACCGGCTGGCCGAGCGCGTGCTCGGGCGACATGTACTGCGGCGTGCCGATCAGCCCGCCTGTGGTGGTGAGCGCGGTGGACTCGGTCGCGCGGGCGATGCCGAAGTCGATGACGTACGGGCCGGCGGCGGCGAGCATGACGTTGCTGGGCTTCAGGTCGCGGTGCACCACCCCGGCCGAGTGGATCGCGGTCAGCGCCCGGGCCGCGCAGCCCACGAGCTGGAACACGGCGGGAACCGGCAACGGCCCGAACGTCTCCAACGCCTCGGCCAGGGTGACGCCGGGTATGAACTCGGATGCCAGCCACGGCAGTTCACCGGTGGTGTCGTGGTCGACGACGGGCACCAGGTGGTAGCCCTTCACGCGCCGGGCCGCCGCCACCTCCTGGGCGAACCGGCGTCGGAACGCCGCGTCCTGGGCGTACTCACGCCGGATCAGCTTCAGCGCCACGGGCTGGCCGCCACGGGTGTGCGAGAGGTAGACGGTGCCCATGCCGCCCTCGCCGAGCCGGGCGAGCAGCCGGTAGTCCGCGATCTCGGGCGGATCCTCCGGCGCGAGCGACGCGAAGGCCGAACCGACGTGCGTGCTCATGGACAGCCCCTCCCCCGGCTCCGGAACAACAGGGCAGTGTACTCAGATCGTTGCTCCGTGACGGGTCACCGGCGCCACCGGTGTTCTGGTCATCTGGGTTGCCGGCTCTGCCGGTTGGCCTCGGCGACCTTGGCGGCGAGCGCCTCCGCGGGCGAGAGCGGGCGGAGATCGCCGGGGGCGGCGTCCCACTCGCGACCGCCGCTCGGCGGGCGCAGCTGGTAGTTGGGGCCGACGTGGCCCATGACGACGCCGATCGCCTGCCGGCGGCCGTCGTGGACGAGGCTGCCCACCGCGGGCCGTGGCGCGGGCTCCGGATCGTTTCCGGGTTGGAATTCCATGGCGGGAAACGCCTCTCTCGGATCGCTTTCTCGGTTTCCACCCCCAGCGTCGGCACCGGGCGTTAGCCTCACCAGGGGGATGCGCAAAGCAACACGAGTGTGAAAGAACTTCGTTGCAGGGAGTCATTCCATGGCCAATACGCGCGCCCATTTCGGCCCCTGGCGGCTCGGCTGGCCCTTCTTCGGCGCGGAACTCAAGCGCCGCCGCGAGTCGGCGGGTCTCACCCAGGACGAGCTGGGCAAGATGGCCTTCTGTTCGGCCGGATACGTCAGCCAGTTCGAGCAGGCCACGCGCAAACCGCAGTTGGACCACTCGCAGCGTTTCGACCAGGCTCTGCAAACCGACGGCTTTTTCGAACGCATGTGGAACGAGCTGATCAACAAGAGCCCGTACGTCCACTACTTCTCCGACGCCTACGAGTTGGAGACCCACGCCCGGACCATCTGCGACTTCGCGCCCCTGCTGGTACCGGGGCTGCTGCAGACCGAGGCGTACGCCCGTGCGGTGTTCCACGCGGCCGAACCGCTGACGGCCGACGAGGAGATCAACAACGGGTCGCGAACCGCGTCGCGCGCGCCCGCGTTCTCCGACCGGCGGACGGAAACCAACCGCCGACGTACTGGGCGGTGCTGGACGAGGCGGTGATTCGGCGGCCGGTGGGCGGGCGCGCGGCGATGAGCGAGCAGCTCACCCATATCGCACGCGTCGTGCGGGACCGCCGCGCGCTCGTGCAGGTTCTCCCGTACGCCGCCGGGGCGTACGCGCTGATGGAGGGATTCCTGACGTTGATGACGTTCACGGACGCGCCTCCCGTGGCGTATGTGGAAAGCCCGCACGTCGGTCAACTGCTCGACGATCCGGCCCTGATCACTCGCTGCGAGATGTATTACGATCTGGCCAGGGCTACCGCGTTGTCGCCCGAGGAGTCCCTATCCCTGATCGAATCAGTGGCAGAGGAATACAGGAAATGACCACTCAGCATGACCTGTCGACCGCTCGGTGGCGCAAGAGCAGCTACAGCGGCGGCAGCAACGGCTCATGCGTCGAGGTGGCCGACCACACCCCCGACGCCGTCCCCGTCCGCGACAGCAAGAACCCAGGGCCCGCCCTCATCATCCCCACGGCCGCCTGGCAGGTGTTCGTGGCGCGGCTATAGGACTGACGATCTCCCTGCTGCGGGCGGGGTCAGAGCACCCACCCGCAGCGCTTCACCGTCGTAGGCCCCTCGAAAACATCTTGGCCCCGGCGACATGATCACGAGGATCAGCGGTCCACCGGGGCTTTCAACAACGACTATACCCCAATCTGGAGCGGGACCACATGACACAGGCTCTCCGGTCTTTTGGTGCTGGACCCTGGGTAGAGGTCTGGCTCAGCCCGGCGCGCTATGGGGTGTACCTGGCCGAGGCCAGCGGCGACCGTGAACGGGCTCTTGAGCTGTACCAGTGGAATACCAGCCTGACCTGTGCCGTGCTCCATGATCTCGGGCACCTGGAGGTGGCCCTCCGCAACGCCTACGCTGCGGCGCTGGACGCCACCTGGCGCGGTGCGGCGCACTGGTTGGACGATCCCGCCAGCCCCCTGCGGGCGCCGCTGCTGCGCGCCAAGAAGGTCGGCCCACACTCTACGCAGCACAGGGACATCAACCACAAGGTGCGACAAGCGATCGACGCCGCCCGAGACCGGCACGGCACGCAGGCTCCACCGGGAAAGATCATCGCCGACCTGTCACTGGGACAGTGGCGTTACCTGTCGTCGTCCGCACACGAGAAGACACTTTGGATTCCCCATCTCCACAAGGCTTTTCCACCCGGCACCGACCGGGCAATGGTCGACAGGGCCATCGGCAAGCTGCACCAGCTCCGCAACCGGGCGGCGCACTGGGAGCCGCTGCTGGCCACCCCGGTGAAGCGGCGGATGGAGGAGCTGGTGTGGGTCGCAGGGCTGCTCAGTGCGGACCTGGCCGGGTACATCCGGTACCACAGCCGGGTCGCGGCTCTGCTGGATGAGCGGCCGTGAGCGTGGCCGACCCCGCCATCCCGGCGTTGGTTGCCGCGTCCTTCACCCTCGGGGCCTCTCGGCCTCCTCGGCGAGAACGTCCCGGCCCTCGGCTAGGCCGGCGAGGAGTTCCTCCATACGCTCCGCGATGTCCGTGCGGCCGCTGTCGCCCGCGCCCGTCGAGTGGAAGCGGCGGCGAGGCGGCGGGTTCTCGTCCTCGATGGTGATGTGGTTCACGGCCTTCAGCATTCCGCATCCGCGGGCTCAGGTCTGGGAGTCGGCGAGGAGGCGGAGGGCCAGGGCCTTGAGTTCGGGGGTGGCGTCGGCGGCGTTGCCGGAGTCGAACGGAGGGTGCGGGTCGTACTCGACGGCGAGCTGGATGCCGCGGGCCGTCGTCTCGTCGGACAGTTCGGCGGCCAGGAACAGGGCCAGGTCGATGCCGGCGGACACGCCGGCGCTGGTGACGACCTTGCCGGAGACGACGTAGCGCTCGGGCACGTACGTCACGCCGAAGGCCGACTCCAGGTAGCCGGCCGACGCCCAGTACGTGGTGGCCCGGTCCCGGAGCAGGCCCGCCGCGCCCAGCACCAGCGAGCCGGTGCAGACGGACGTCGTCCAGCGGGTGTGCCGGTCGATCCGGCGGACGAAGTCCAGCAGCACGGGGTTCTCCATGGCGGCGACCGTGCCGCGCTCGCTGCCCCCGGGCACCAGCAGCACGTCGAGCCGCCGCACCTCGTCCACGGCCCGGTCGGCCAGCAGGGACACGTCGCCGGTGTCGGTGCGGACGGGCCCGCGCCGCTCGCCGATCATCGTGACCGTGGCGCCGGGCAGCCGGCTGAGCACCTCGGCGGGCCCGGTCGGGTCGAGCAGGCTGAACCGGTCGTAGAGGAGGATCCCGACGTGCGGGCCGGCGGGTTCGGCGGCGTGGGCGGCCCCGGCGGCGGCGCCCAGCGCGGCACCGGCCACGGCGCCGGCCAGCACGGTGCGGCGGGTGGTCCCGTTGGTGGTGGTCATGCCCGCGGAGTCTGCCGGGGCGGCCGACCCCACGGCCGGGGCATGTCCGGCATCCTGCGGAGTGTGTCCCCGGTGACGCCGTAGTGGTCGAGCAGGGCCTGGCGCAGCGTCTCGGCCGAGCCGAAGCCGCAGCGGCGGGCGATCGCGGCCAGTGGCAGTGCGCTGGCGCGCACCAGGTGTGCGGCCCCCTCGGCGCGCGCCGCCCGTACCGCCCGCCCCGGTGTGGTGCCGAGGTGGGTGGCGAAGAGGCGGGTGAGGTGCCGCGGGCTCACGCCGGCCCGGGCGGCCAGCGCGCGCGGCGAGAGGTCGTCGCCCAGATGCGCGGCGACGTGGCCCAGCAGGTCCCGCACCAGCCGGTCGCCGGGCGGCGGGGCGGCCAGGAACATGCTGATCTGCGCCTGGTCCGCCGGCCGGTGCAGGTAGGTGACCAGTTCGCGGGCCACCCGCCGGGCCAGCGTCGGGCCGTGGTCGTCCTCGATCAGCGCCAGCGTGAGGTCCAGCGCGCTGGTCACCCCGGCCGACGTGTAGACGTGCCCGTCGCGGACGTACAGCGGGGCCGGGTCGACGGCCACGGTGGGGTGCCGGGCGGCCAGATCGTCGGCGTAGCGCCAGTGCGTGGTCACCCGCCGGTGGTCGAGCAGCCCGGCGGCGGCGAGCACGTACGTGCCGGTGCAGACCGACGCGACCCTACGGCTGCGCTCGGCCAGCCGTCGCACCTGGGCGAGGAGGCGTGGTTCCACGGCCGCGCCGTCGTACCCGATCCCGCCGACCACCAGCAGCGTGTCCACCGCGCCCGTGATGCCGCCGAGGCGCTTTCCCCCGGCCAGGCCGATGCCGGCGGAGCTGAGCACCGGCCGGCCGTCGAGGCTGGCCAGCTCGATGGCGTAACGGGGCGTCGCGCCGTAGCGGTTGGCGATGTCCAGGGTGCCGCTGGGGCAGGCGATGTCGAGGATCTGCGCGTCGTGGTAGGCGACGATCACCACCCGACGGTCCGCCATGGCCGAGGCCGCCTCAGCCGGCGCGCGGCAGGGCGATCGCCGTGAGGACCAGTCCCTCGTGGGTCAGCCAGCGGCCGCTGAACGCGTCGACGCGGACGTCGTCCACGACCGGCCCGGCCACCAGCAGCCGGGCGGTGAAGGTGCCGTCCGGGCGGAGGTCGAGCTCCGCCTCCTCGAAGCCCAACCAGCGCCGGGTGAGCGGGAACCACGTCTTGTAGACGCTCTCCTTGGCGCTGAACAGCAGGCGCTCCCACGACACGTCGGGTCGCGCCGCGGCCAGTTCGGCGAGCCGGGGGCGCTCCTGGGGCAACGAGATCATGTCGAGGATGCCCGGATCGGGCAGCGGCTCGTTCGGCTCGGCGTCGATGCCGACGGACGCGATCTCGGCCGCGCGCGCCACGGCGGCCCCGCGGTACCCGCGGCAGTGGGTCAGGCTGCCGACGAACCCGTCCGGCCAGCTCGGCGCGCCGCGCTCCCCCGGCAGCATCGGCACCCGCGGGCCGCCGAGCCGCGCGAGCGCGGTGCGCGCCAGCGCGCGCACGGTGCCGAACTCCCGCCGGCGCACCGGGACCGCCCGCGCCACGTGCGCCTCCTCCTCCGGAAACAGCACGACCGGCTCCGCCGGATCCCCGAACGCCTCCCCCACCACCACGGTCTCGGGCAGCAGCCGGGCGAGGACGCGGACGCCCTTGCCGGGCGGGTCCGGCGGGTCCGGCGGGTCCGGCGGGTCCGGCAGGACGGCGTAGGCCGCACCGCTCTCGTTCTCGGCGCCGCCGGCCGCCTCGCCGGGCATCGGGGGCCCACCGTGCACGTCACGCTCGGCCCTCCACATCGAGCCCGCCGACACGGGTGCGCCGGGCACGTCCGGTCGGACGTCGCGCACCACGGGCGACACACCCCCGCTTCCCACCGCCACGCGAGGGCCGGAGGAGGCCGGCCGGTCCGGCTCGGCGCCGTCGCCGGTCGCCTCGCTCGGCGCGGCCGGGGGACGCGCCGTCTCCGCGGCTCCCCCCGCGGCGGCGGGCTGGTCCGACCGGCCGGCGGCTGGTCGGACCAGAGGCTCCGGTGTCTCGGAAGAGGGGCTCATCGGGGGGCCTCCGGTCGGGGGAGGATGGGGACGAGGCGGCCCGGGGGGAGTTGGCGGGGCTGCCATTCGCGGGGGTAGCCGAGCGACACCTCCACGTGCGGTATGCCGTCGAGCCACATCAGCCGCGGGATGTGCAGGTGGCCGTAGACGACCGAGGTGGCCCGGAAGCGGCGCGGCCAGTCGGCCGTGGCCTCGGTGCCGCACCACAGCGCGAACTCCGGATAGCGCAGCACCCGGGTGGGCTCGCGGACCAGCGGGAAGTGGTTCACCAGGACGCTGGGCAGGTCGGCGGGCAGCTCGGCGGCGAGCCGCTTCTCGGTCAGCTCGACGCGGGCCCGGCACCAGGCGTCACGGCTCGGGTACGGGTCGGGGTGCAGCAGAACCTCGTCCGTCCCCATCACCCCCGCCTCCTCCGCCACCGCCAGCGCCTCGCGCTTGGTCGTCGTCCCGGCCGGCCGGAAGGTGTAGTCGTAGAGCACGAAGAGCGGGGCGATGACGGCGGGGCCGCCCTCCCCCTCCCAGACCGGGTAGGGGTCCTCGGGCGTCAGCACGCCGAGCGCCCGGCAGCGCTCCACCAGATGCCGGTAGCGCTGCTCGCCGCGCAGTTGGACGGGATCGTCCGGAGCGGTCCACAGCTCGTGGTTCCCCGGGACCCAGATCACCCTGGCGAACCGCTCGGCGAGCAGTCCGAGCGCCCATTCGACGTCCGCGACGAACTCGCCGACGTCCCCGGGAACCAGCAGCCAGTCCTCGTCCGACTCCGGATACAGCCGCTCGACGATCCGGCGGTTCTCCGCGTGGCGCACGTGCAGGTCGCTGATGGCGACGAGCCTTCCCCCGGTCCGCACCCAACTCCCCCTCTCGTCGGCGCATTCAACGTACCTCAGGACGCACCTCGGGCCGACAACTTCGAGAAAGCTTGAACTCTGGCTACGCTGGCGGTCATGCACAGCACCCCTGCCGTCGCGCCCCAGACATCGACCGAGAACTCGAACCAGACCTCGACCGCGACCCAGACCACGGGGTCGCGGCAGATCGCCAAGGAGCTCACCATCGGCCAGCTCGCCCAGCGCAGCGGCGTGGCCACCTCGGCGCTCCGCTTCTACGAGGAGCAGGGCCTGATCAGCAGCCGCCGCACCACGGGCAACCAGCGCCGCTACCGGCGCGACATGCTGCGCCGGGTGGCGTTCATCCGGGTCTCGCAGAACGTCGGCATGCCGCTGAACGCGATCCGCGCGGCGCTCGACCGGCTCCCCGAGGGCCGCACCCCGAACCGGGAGGACTGGGCGGTGGTCTCCGCGTCCTGGCAGAGCGACCTGGACGCGCGAATCCGCCAGCTGGTCCGGCTGCGCGACAACCTCACCGAGTGCATCGGCTGCGGCTGCCTCTCGCTGGACACCTGCATGCTGGCCAACCCCTACGACATCTGCGGCGACCACGGCTGCGGCCCGCGCCGGCTGCTGGAGGACTGCGCGGAGTAGCGGAGTAGCGGAGTCGGCGTGGCCGCCTACGCGGCGCCGGTCGGCGGCTCGGCCGGTGGTGCGGGGGCGCCCGGCAGGGTCAGCACCGCCTCGGTGCCGCCGCCCTCCGCCGGCCGCAGCGCGATGTCGCCGCCGCAAGCCCGCACGGTCCTGGCCACGATGGACAGGCCGAGCCCGGAGCCCGGCAGGGCGCGCGCGCCGGGCGAACGCCAGAAGCGTTCGAAGACGTGCGGCAGCTCCTCGGGGTCGATGCCGGGGCCGTGGTCGCGGATCCGCAGCACCCCGTCCCGCAGCACCACCTCGACCTGCTGTTTCGTCGCCACCGCCGAGTCCTCGGCGCCGCCCACCCGGCTGAACTTGATCGCGTTGTCGAGCAGGTTCACCACCGCGCGTTCCAGGGCGGCGGGCTCGGCCCGCACGTACCAGGGCTCCAGGTCCGAGTCGATCCGCAGCTCCCGGGCCCGCAGTCCGGCCCGGCGCAGCGCCCGCTCGGTCACCTCGTGCAGCCCGACCACCACCGGATGGCCGCCGGCCTGCTCCGGGCGGGACAGCTCCTGGAGGTCGCCGATGAGCGCGGCGAGCTCGGTCAGCTGCTCCTTCACCGAGGCGAGCAGCTCCGCCCGGTCCTGTGCGGGCAGCGGCCGGCCGGTCTCCTCGCTGCGGGTGAGCAGCTCGATGTTGGTGCGGAGCGAGGTGAGCGGCGTGCGCAGCTCGTGCCCGGCGTCCGCGATCAGCTGCTGCTGGAGGTCGCGGGAGGAGGCGAGCGCGGCGGTCATGGAGTTGAACGAGCGGGACAGCCGGGCGATCTCGTCCGTGTCCGAGCCGTGCACCGGCAGCCGGACGCTGAGGTCCTCGGTGCGGGCGATGTGCTCCGCGGTCTGGATGAGCCGGCTCACCGGGCGCAGCCCAGCGCGCGCCAGCATCACGCCCACGCCGGCGGCGCCCACCGCGCCCGCGGCGGCGACGAGCGCCAGCACGACGGCCAGGGAGCTGAGCGGATCGTCCACCTCGCTCAGCGGGCGCGCGACGGACACCGCCGCGTTGTTGCCCGGCAGCGGGGAGGTCATCACCCGGTACTCCTCGCCGTTGGCCCCGGTGGCGTCGTGCAGCACGTGCGGCCTGGGCCCGGGCACCGGCGCCTGCTGGGCCTGCTGGGTCATCTCCAGGTCGGCTTCGGTGACGTCCAGCGTCGTCTCGGAGAGCGGGAGGACGCAGTGGCTGCCGTCCGCGAACACAACCTGGATGACGTAGTTCGACACCACCGGAGGCGCGCCCTGCGGCTGGTCCTCGGGCCCCTCCGGCTCCTCGGTGCACCTGCCCGCGTTGACCATGGCCGCGATGTCGCCGTCGTTGACCTGCGTCTCGCGCAGCTGCTCGTCGAGGGAGTTGATCAGCTGGTCCCGGACGAGGAACCAGGCGACCACCGCGCACACCGCCACGGCCACGGTGACGGCGAGCGCCGTCAGCAGCGCCAGCCGCCCGCGCAGCGGCAGCCGCCCGCCCAACCGCTCCACTGCGGGCGCCCTCATCGGCCCTCGCGCAGCGTGTAACCGACGCCCCGCACGGTCTGGACCAGCCGCGGCTCGCCGCCCGCCTCGGTCTTGCGGCGCAGATACATGATGTAGACATCCAGGGAGTTGGACGCGGGCTCGTAGTCGAAGCCCCAGACGGTGTGCAGGATCTGCTCGCGGGTGAGCACCTGCCGCGGGTGGGTGAGGAGCAGCTCGAGCAGCGTGAACTCGGTCCTGGTGAGCTCCACGACGCGCTCGCCGCGGGTCACCTCGCGGGTGGTGGGGTTCATCCGCAGGTCGGCGAAGACCAGCCACTCGGCCGGCTCCTCGGCGGACGCGGGGCCCTCGGGGGCGTAGCCGCTGCGGCGCAGCAGGGCGCGGAGGCGGGCGAGCAACTCGTCCAGCTCGAACGGCTTGACGAGATAGTCGTCCGCCCCCGCGTCCAGTCCGCTGACCCGGTCGCCGACCGTGTCTCGCGCGGTCAGCATGAGGATCGGCACCCGGTTCCCGGCGGCGCGCACCCGCCGCGCGGTGGTGAGGCCGTCCATCCGGGGCATCAGCACGTCCAGCACCACGGCGTCCGGGGGGTGCGCCGCCATCCGCTCCAGGGCGTCGGCGCCGTCGGAGGCCGTCTCGGTGGCGTATCCCTCGAAGGCGAGACTGCGCTGCAGGGCCTCGCGCACGGCGGGGTCGTCGTCCACGATCAACACCCGCGAGCCGTCAGTCATGCGGCCAGTCTCGCACCCGGGATCAGGCCCACGAGGCCTGGGCGCCGAGGTCGTCCAGCACGTCGGCCACCGTGTTGCTGGGGATCGCGAAGCCCAGCCCGTTGCTGCCGGTGTCGGTCGGGTTGTACATCGCGGAGTTGATGCCGATGATCTCGCCGTCCATGTTGACCAGCGCGCCCCCGGAGTTGCCCGGGTTGAGGGAGGCGTCGGTCTGGATGGCCTGGTAGGTGGTGGTCTCGGAGCCGACGTCGCCGTTGTAGCGCCCGCCGCCGAACTCGAACGGCCAGTTGCCGCCGCTGTTCTGCTCCTGGTTGACGTCGACGGTCACGTCCCGGTCGAGCGCGGAGACGATGCCGCTGGTCACGGTGCCGGTGAGGCCCTCGGGCGAGCCGATGGCCACGACCTCGTCGCCGACCACGACGTCGTCGGAGTCGCCGAAGGTGGCCGGGGTCAGCCCGTCGACGCCCTCGGCGTCGATCACCGCCAGGTCCGATTCGGGATCGGTGCCCTGGACGGTGGCGTCCGCCGTGCTGCCGTCGCTGAAGGTCACCCTGACGGTGTCGGCGCCGGAGACGACGTGGCTGTTGGTGAGGATGTCGCCGTCCTCGCTGAGGACCACGCCGGACCCGGTGGCGTTGGGCGTGGTGATCTCGACGACGCTGGGGCTGACGGCGGCGGCCACGGAGGCCACGGTCCCGTCGGTGCCCAGCGCGGCGTTGGTGCCCTGGACGGCGCTGTCCGCGTCGCCGCTGATCGGCGTCTCGTCGAGCAGGGCCGCGGTGCCGCCGCCCACGAGGGCGCTGACCAGACCCACTCCGACGAGCAGCACCCCCGGCCGGAGCGCCCGGACCCTGGCGTGCGACCTCGGGGCGCTCGCGGGGACCGGCGGCACCGGGTCGGCGGCGAGGGTCGGGGACCCGTACACCTGACCGTGGGGACGCTGGGGTTCGTCGAACCCGGCGTATCCCTGGTGTTCTCCCTGGTGTTCGCTCATGTCACTGACTGTGGGCTCGGAAGATGAGAGGAGTCTGAGACGCGTCTCAGAATCCCGTGGAAAACCGTGGGGTCCGACCCGGCCGATCGGATGAGCCCTCGCACAGGCTTCTCAGAAACCTCTCAGAATCCACGCCAGGCGCAGGTCAGGAGGGTGCACGGCGGGGACGGTGTGGACGGCGGGGCTCGAATGCGGGCGCGGCCCGGAGGCCAGGGGTGGACCGGGGGTGCGGGCTCAGGCCCGGGCGACGCGGTGGCCGGCCGGCACGTCGGAGCTGTCCGGCTGGCAGCCGCAGGAGCGGCGGATCTTCAGCGTCACCGGGAACTGCCGCACCCGCTCGACCGGCCCGCCGTGCGCCTCGCCGACCGCCAGGTCCACGGCGGCGTGCGCCAGGGCCTCCCGGTCCGAGGCGACCGTGGTCAGCGGCGGATCGGTGAGCGCCGCCTCCTTCACGTCGTCGAAACCGGCCACCGCCAGCTCCCCCGGCACGTCGATGCGCAGCTCGCGCGCGGCCCGCAGCACGCCGATCGCCTGGTCGTCGGTCGCGCACACCAGGGCCGGCGGCCGGTCGGGGCCCGACAGCAGCCGCAGCGCGACGCGGTAGGCGTCGTACCGGTTGTAGGCGCACTGGAAGAGCCGGCCCTCGGTGTCGATCCCGGCCTCCGCCATCGCCCGGCGCCAGCCGGTGACGTGGTCGGTGACCGGGTCGCCCGACTCGGGCGTGGAGTCCATGCCGCCCAGACAGGCCACGTACGCGTGCCCGTGGTCCAGCAGATGGCGGGTGGCGAGCTGGGCGCCGCCGATGTCGTCGACGACGACCGCGACGTCGTTCACCGCCTCGGGCCGCCGGTGCAGCAGCACCACCCGCGCGTCCCAGACGTCGATCTCGGCGGCGGCGTGCTCGCTGGGGCCCGAGCTGATCAGCACCAGACCCGACACCCGCATGCCGAGGAAGGCGCGCAGGTAGTGCACCTCGCGCTCGTCGACGTAGTCCGAGTTCCCAACGAGGACCATCTTGCCGCGCTCCGCCGCCGCCTGTTCCACGGCGTGCGCCATCTCGGCGAAGAACGGCTGCCGCGCGTCCGGCACGATCAGCCCTATCAGGTCCGTCCGCTGCGAGGCCATCGCCTGCGCCACCCGGTCCGGGCGGTATCCCAGCTCCTTGATCGCGGCCAGCACCCGCTCCCGGGTGCTCGCGGCGACCGGGCGCGGGCCGTTGTTGATGACATAGCTGACGACGGCGGTCGAAGTACCCGCCAGTCGCGCCACGTCATCCCGCGTCACCTTGGCCACAGACCGCAGTCTACGCGCGCAACCACCCGCTGGGATACGCCGACCGGTATCCGGACACGCGTTCCGTGGGATCCGCCGGATCCGACCGGCGCACGGGGGCGGCCGGTGGTCGCTCCGGTGTGGCCGGAGGTCCCGGCCACACCGGTCAGTTGCGGCGCGCGGCCTCCTTGACCACCTGCTCGGCCTCGCGGGTGATCGCCCGGGCCTGCTCGTCCTCGACCCTCTCCTTCTCTGGCACCACGAAGCGGTAGCCCACGTTGCGCACGGTGCCGATGAGCGACTCGTGCTCCGGGCCGAGCTTCGCGCGCAGCCGCCGCACGTGGACGTCCACGGTGCGGGTGCCGCCGAAGTAGTCGTAGCCCCAGACCTCCTGGAGCAGCTGCGCCCGGGTGAACACCCGGCCCGGGTGCTGCGCCAGGTACTTCAGCAGCTCGAACTCCTTGAAGGTGAGGTCCAGCACCCGGCCCTTGAGCTTGGCGCTGTAGGTGGCCTCGTCGACCGAGAGGTCGCCGTTGCGGATCTCCATCGGCGAGTCGTCCGTGACCAGCTGCTGGCGGCCGGTGGCCAGCCGCAGCCGGGCCTCGACCTCGGCGGGGCCCGCGGTGTCCAGCACCACGTCGTCCACGCCCCAGTCGGCGGTCACCGCGGCGAGGCCGCCCTCCGTGACGATGAGGACCAGCGGGCAGCCGGGACCGGTCGAGCGCAGCAGTTGGCAGAGCGAGCGGACCTGGGGCAGGTCCTTGCGGCCGTCGATGAGGATGACGTCAGCGCTCGGAGCGTCGACCAGGGCCGGCCCCTCGGCCGGGGCCACCCGGACGTTGTGCAGCAGCAGTTCCAGTGCGGGCAGCACCTGCGACGACGGTTGGAGGGCGTTGGTCAGGAGAAGCAGCGAGCTCATATGAGGGGCGTTCCTTCCTCGGTCCTGGCGCGGGGGACTCTTCGAGCGGCTCTGCCCAGAAAGCACGAAAGGACCCGGGGTGGCATCTGTGCCCGGATCCTTACAACCACAGAAGCATAGCCGAAACACTACGGCTCGCGCAGCGGGGCGGCCCGTGCTCGTTCCGTGGCAGGCTAGGGCCGGCCTGAGACAGCCGGGGACAGGCCGGGGACACCGTTGATCGAAAGGGCTGGCGGGATGGCGGGCGGAACGATCCGCTACTGGGCGGCGGCGAAGGCCGCCGCGGGCACGGCGGAGGAGGCGTACGACGCCGCCACGCTGGCCGAGGCGCTGGACGCCGCGCGGGCGCGGCACGCCGACCGGCCCGACTTCGCGCGGGTGCTGGACCGCTGTTCGCTGCTGGTCGACGGCCAGCAGGTGGGCTCGCGGCCGCACGGGACGGTCGAGCTCCCGGACGGCGGCATGGTCGAGGTGCTGCCCCCGTTCGCGGGCGGCTCGGGAACCGCGATCGCCGCTGCCGCGGCGGCACGTCCCCGGCGGGTCCGGTGATCCCCGGACGCGCCGGCGCGACGCCGGCTGCCGCCGTGTCGGCCGGGGTGCCGGCCGGGCGTAGGCCGGCGACGGTGGGTGGGTGCGGAACGGAGGGGTGCGATGAGTAGCGCGCAGGTGGCGGCGAACGGCCAGCCCGGCCCGAGGGCTCGGCACCGGGCGCGGTCGCCGATCATCCCGCCGGGTCCGTTGCCCGCCCTGCTCACCGCCGCCCTGGCCGGGCTGGTCGCCGCCACCGCGCCGTTCGGACGGGTGGGCGTGCTGCCGTGCGTCGTGCTGCTGCAGGCGGTGACCGCGGCCGGCTGGTTCCGGCTGAACGGCATGTGGCCGGCCCGGCAGGGCATCGCGCTGGCCTTCGCGGGCGGCCTGGCCGCGGACGCCGCGCTGCTGCTGGCGCCCGAGGACTCCCCGGTCCGGGTGGGCCAGGCGCTGCTGGGCGCCCTCGGCGTGTGGTTCCTGCTGGTGCTGCTGCTCCAGCTGCGGCACCGCGGCTCGGCCGACGAGCGGCTCGACTCGCTGACCGCGACGGCCGCCGCCAGCCTGCTGACCGTGCTGGCCGCGGGGCATCTCGCGGCGGTCTCGGTGTCCGAGACCGCGGTGCTGGTCACGGCGCTGGGCGTGGCGGCGGCGGTGCTGTTCCGCGCGCTGCCCTGGCCCGGCATGGCCAGGGCACTGCTGGCGCTGGTGGCGGTCGCGGGCGTGGGCGTCGCCGCGCAGGAGACGGGCGCGGGCGCGTTGACCGGGGCCTGGGGTGTGGCGGCGCTGTGCGTGGTGGCCGCGGTGGTGTTCCGAGTGCTGCCGGATCCGGGCGTGTCCACCCTGCTGGCGCTGCTGGCCGCCGCGGGCGCGGGCGTCGCGGCGCAGGCGGTGGGCGCGGACGAGCTGACCGGCGCCTGGGGCGCGGGGCTGGGCGCGGCCGGCGGCTGCTGCGCGCTGATCGGCCTGCGGGTGGCCAGCTACGACTTCCCGTCCCGGTTCGTGCACTTCACGGCGGGGGTCGCGCTGCCGCTGACCGCCGCCGCACCGGCCGTCTACCCGCTGGCCCGGCTGCTCGCGTAGCCTGCCCCCGGAGTGTCACGGGCGTAACGGGCGTGCTGCAACCGCCCTCCCACGCCGGGGCCCGGGGCACCCTCGGGTTACTCTCACCGCATTGTGAACGTTTCACCAGGGGGGACCTGAGTCCTATGCGCGCTCTGCGGATCAGCCTGATCATCTTCGGCGTCCTCGTCGTGCTTCTCATCGTCGCGGACCGGGTGGCCGTCTGGGTCGCCGAGGGCGAGGTGGCCAGCAAGGCGCGGGACAGCCTCGGCCTGAGCGAGGAGCCCTCCGTGTCGATCGAGGGCTTCCCGTTCCTGACCCAGATGGCGGGCCAGCACCTCGACAAGGTGCAGCTCGGCGTGGACAGCTACCAGGCGCAGGTGGACGGCCAGAGCATCACGCTCCACGATCTGGACATCGAGGTCCGCGACACGGAACTGGAGGGCTTCTCCTCGGCCGTCGCGTCCGAGGCCGACGGCACCGGTCTGATCGACTACGAGGAGATGACCCGGGCGTACGGGGAGCTGCTCGGCAGCGAGGCGAACGGCTTCGGCGCCACCTTCGAGTACGCCGGGGACAACCTGCTGCGGGTCAACCTGCAGGCCGCCGTGATGGGCCAGAACGTCGACGTCGGCGACGTGACCGGCGAGCTGGTGGTGGAGGGCGACCAGGTGCGGATGGAGATCATCGAGGAGAACGTGCCGGACTCGATACCCGGCGGCGACGCGATGGTCGAGGACCAGCTGGGGCAGGGCCGGACGATCAGCGGGCTGCCCGACGGCCTTGAGCTGGAGTCGCTGGTGCCGGGCGAGGACGGGGTGACCGTGCACATCCGCGGCACGGACGTGGGCCTCGGCTAGTCCCCACTCGTCTTCCTCTCTTTCCTCATCTTTCCTCTCTCCGCACCCCAGTCTTCCTCTCCCTGCACCCCCCTCGGCCCCGATCAGCGGCCGATCTCATATGCCGGACACTGGCGTCTCAGGTCCCGGAACGCCGATGACACAACGGACACGTCTCCGTACGATCGCGGCATGATGCGACGGGCCACGGGCATCCCCACCGGGGGACTGACCAAGCGGCGGGCCATCGACCTGTGCCGCGTCACCGCCATGCGCTGTCGCCGCCACGGCGGCGGCTGACGACCGTGCTCCCGCCCCGCGCGCACCACGCGGGCACCACCCTGCGCCCCGCGCGCCGGGTCGCCCCGGCCCGCCCGGTTTCCCTCGGTACGCCCTTCCCCCTGCCAATCGCTGAAGGAGAGACAGCATGAGCCGCAGTGACGTCCTGGTGGACGCCGACTGGGTCCAGGACCACCTCGACGACGACAAGGTGGTGCTCGTCGAGGTCGACGAGGACACCAGCGCCTACGAGAAGAACCACATCAGGAACGCCGTTCGCATCGACTGGAAGAAGGAGCTGCAGGACCCGGTCCGGCGCGACTTCATCGACCAGGCCGGCTTCGAGAGCCTGCTGTCCGCCAAGGGCATCGGCAACGACGACACGGTCGTCCTCTACGGCGGCAACAACAACTGGTTCGCGGCCTACGCCTACTGGTACTTCAAGCTCTACGGCCACTCCGACGTGCGGCTGCTCGACGGCGGCCGGAAGAAGTGGGAGCTGGACGCCCGGGAGCTGGTCGAGGAGGTGCCGGCCCGCGCCGAGACCCAGTACCAGGCCAGCCCGCAGGACACCTCGATCCGCGCCTTCCGCGACGAGGTCGTCGCCGCCATCGGCGTGAAGAACCTGGTGGACGTGCGCTCCCCCGACGAGTTCAGCGGCAAGCTGCTCGCCCCGGCGCACCTGCCGCAGGAGCAGTCCCAGGTCGCGGGGCACGTGCCGAGCGCCCGGAACATCCCCTGGTCCAAGTCGGCGAACGACGACGGCACCTTCCGCTCCGACGAGGAGCTCACGGAGCTGTACCAGGAGGAGGGCGTGGACCTGAGCAAGGACACCATCGCCTACTGCCGGATCGGCGAGCGGTCCGCGCACACCTGGTTCGTGCTGCACGAGCTGCTCGGCCAGCCCAACGTCAAGAACTACGACGGTTCCTGGACCGAGTACGGCTCCCTGGTGGGCGTGCCGGTCGAGACCGGCCCGGCCAAGTAGTCCTCCAGCAGCGAAGAGAGGGAAGTCCGACATGTGCGGAGCGAAGCCCGGCGGCCCGGACGCCGCCTCCATCAAGCCCGGTGAGACCACGATCCAGGGCTCTGTGACCCGGGGTGGCGAGCCGGTGACCGGCTACGTCCGGCTGCTGGACAGCAGCGGCGAGTTCACCGCCGAGGTGCCGACCTCCGCGACCGGCCAGTTCCGTTTCTACGCGGCCGAGGGCACCTGGACCGTGCGGGCCCTGGTGCCCGGCGGCAGCGCGGACCGCAAGGTCGTCGCCGAGCAGGGTGGGCTGACCGAGGTCACCATCGCGGTGTGAGCATGGCGCCGGCCCCCGGACTCCCGGGGGCCGCGCCCGAAGTGGCACGCAGGCCGCGCCCCGACCGACGCCGGTGGGGCGCGGCCTGCGTTTTCCCCTTGCCGTGCTGGGGGTTCCCCGTTCTCCCCGTTGCCCCCCGGAACGCCGTCTCCCCTGGCTTTCCCTGACCGCCCCCGATCGAACGCGTGGGCTGTGCCGTGCCGATGCTCTCAGTAGACGAGCGCCCGCACCCCGTCCGGCATGATCTCGCTGACGAAGACCTGCGCTCCGGCGATGCGGATCCCGTCCGTCACATCCTCCTTCTCGATCCCCCGGCGAGCGGCGCACTGGGTGCAGAGGGTGATCCGACCGCCGGCCAGAATGCCGTCGATCAGCTCGGGCAACGGAGCGGCGTGCGGCAACTCGAACTCCTCCGCACGGCCGGGAAGGGCGAACCAGGCCGACTCCCCCGTCAGCCACAGCGAGACCTCCACACCACTCGCGGCGGCGACCGCCGCCACCGTGAATGCCTGCGAGCACCGCTCGGGAGCATCCGCCCCCGCCGTCACCTTGACCACCAACTTCTGCGCCATGGCGCCACCGTAACCGGCCGGGCTACCGGGCTAACGAACGGTGCCGCAATTTCCGCACACCCAGTCGCCCTGTGGCCCCTGGAGCATTGTCCCACCACAATTCGGACAATTCATGATCACTTCCTCTCCACGCGCTTAGACGCACGCGGCGCCCTTCGCGTTCAGTCCCCGTGATCACAAAACGGTCAAACACCGGACGCAAGTCGCAGGCCACGCGACTCACCCTCAGGGGAGCCTCCCCCGAGGTGGCTGACTAAACTCAGTCACGGACGAAATTCACAACCAATCCCAGCCATCGTTTTGGAGGCGCCCACGTGCACGAGGCTTTCTTCGCCGGAGGTCGGCGCCGGTGATCGAGATCCCGTCCGACCTGCATCCGAGCCTCACCCCGCTGGTGTTTCTGCTGGGCACCTGGCAGGGCGCGGGCGTCGCCGAGTTTCCGGGCCAGGAGGCGTGCAACTTCGGCCAGCAGGTCACCTTCGGCCACGACGGCCGCGACTTCCTGGAGTACGCCTCGCGCACCTGGCTGCTGGATGACGAGGGCGAGCGGGTCCGTCCGCTGGAGTCCGAGGTCGGGTACTGGCGCATCGCCGACCGGCAGATCGAGGCCGTGATGATCCGGGACCAGGGGGTGGCCGAAATCTGGTACGGCGAGCTGGCCGAGGGCAAGCCCCAGCTCGACCTCGCCACCGACGCGGTGGCCCGCACCGCCGCCTCCCCCGAGTACACCGGCGGCAAGCGGCTCTACGGCTACGTCAACGGCGACCTGATGTGGGTCGGCGAGAAGGCCACCCCGTCCGTCCCGCTCCGCCCGTACATGTCCGCGCACCTGAAGAAGGCCGTCGACCCCCGGGAGTGGATCGCCGACCTCAAGGACCTCCCGGACGACGGCATCGCGTTCTTCCGCTGACCAGGTCCCGCCGACGGGGTTTCCGGGTGGCGGGGTTGCCGGGTGGCAGGGTTTCCGGGTTCTCAGGAAACTTTGAGGTTGCCGGGGTAGACACGGAGGGGTGATTCCCGCCGATGCCGCCGCCAGGGTGCTGGTGGTCGATGACGAGCCCAACATCCGCGACCTGCTGGCGCAGACCTTCCGGCTGACCGGCTTCGACGTCAGCTGCGCCGCCAGCGGGGTGGCCGCGCTGAACGCGGTGGCCGCGCGGGCGCCTGACCTGATCGTGCTCGACGTCATGCTGCAGGACCTCGACGGCTTCGAGGTGGCCCGCACGCTGCGCCGCGACGGCTGCCGCGTCCCCGTGCTGTTCCTGACCGCCAGGGACGAGGTCAGCGACCGCATCGCCGGGCTGAGCGTGGGCGGCGACGACTACGTCACGAAGCCGTTCAGCCTGGAGGAGGTCGTGCTGCGGGTGCGCGCCATCCTGCGCCGCAGCGCGCCGGCGCCCGAGGACGCGCCAGACGAGGTCCCCGACACCGTGCTCCGCTACGCGGACCTGGAGCTGGACGAGGACGCCCACGAGGTGCGGCGCGGCGGGGAGCTGGTGGAGCTGTCGCCGACCGAGTTCCGGCTGCTCGACTACCTGCTGGTCAACGCGGGGCGGGTGCTCAGCAAGGCGCAGATCCTGGACCAGGTCTGGTCGTACGACTTCGGCGGGGACGCGCGCATCGTCGAGAGCTACGTGTACTACCTGCGCCGGAAGCTCGACGACGGCCGCGAGCCGCTGATCCACACGGTGCGCGGCGTCGGCTACGTGCTGCGGACGGCGCCCCGGTGACCGGGCTGCGCCGGCTGACGCTGCGCACCCGGCTGGTGCTGATCACCGCGGTGCTCTGCTCGTTGGGGCTGCTGGCCGCCAACGCCGCGGGCCTGGTGCTGCTGCGCACCTACCTGATGGACCGGGTGGACGCGCAGTTCACGGACGGGTCGGAGGCCGGCCGGCTGGGTTCCGGGGACGGGCTGAACGCGGCGGAGCTGGCGGATCTGATCCGCACCGACCTGGCGGACAACCTGCTGCTCAACGAGCGGTTCGGCCAGGAGGTCCGGCTGTACCTGTTCGACGACGCCGGAGAGCTGCTGGCCTCGCTGCCGGCCACCCCGACCACCCCGGATCCGGAGCTGCCCGGCCCCGAGGAGCTCGCCGACCGGGTGGGTGAGGGACCGTTCACGGTGGGCGGCCGGGGCGTGGGTGGGCACGACTGGCGGGTGCACGTGCGGGAGAGCTCGGACGGCGGCCTGGTGGTCAGCGCCGCCTCGCTGGCCGAGGTGGACAGCACACTCAACCGGCTGCTGGTCATCGACGCCGTCGTGACCGGCGTGGTGGTGCTGCTGCTCGGCCTGGCGGGTGCCTGGATGATCCGGCTGGGGCTGCGGCCGCTGACCCGGATGGAGGCCACCGCCGGCGAGATCACCGCCGGCGACCTCGCCCGCCGGGTGCCGGGCGCCGACAGCGATCCGCGCACCGAGTCGGGGCGGCTCGGGCAGGCGATGAACGCGATGCTGGACCGGGTCGAGGCGGAGGTGACCGCCCGGCGTCGTTCGGAGCGGCGGCTGCGGCGGTTCCTCTCCGACGCCTCGCACGAGCTGCGCACGCCGCTGACCTCGATCCGCGGGTTCGCGGAGCTGAGCCGGCGGGGCGGCGACCGGGACGAGGCGCTGGTCCGCATCGAGGCCGAGGCGCGCCGGATGGGAGTGCTGGTCGAGGACCTGCTGCTGCTCGCCCGGCTCGACCAGCGGCCGCGGCTCGACCGCGGTCCGGTGGACCTGCTGGAGCTCGCCGCCGACGTGGTGGGCGCCGTGCGCGTCCAGGCCCCGGACCGCGATGTCTCGCTGACCGGACGCGACGGGCCGCCCGAGCCGGTGACCGTGCTCGGGGACGCGCTGCGGCTGCGCCAGGTGGTGAGCAACCTGCTGGCCAACGCGCTGCGCCACACCCCGCCGGACGCGTCGATCACGGTCCGGGTGGGACGCGCCGCCGCCGCTGCCGGCGCGGCGCCCTCCGGAGCGGTGGTGGAGGTCAGCGACACCGGCCCCGGCATCCCGCCGGAGCACGTGCCGCACGTCTTCGACCGCCGCTACCGGGTGCCCCGGGCCGGCGGTGCCGCCGGCGACGGCCACGAAGCGACGGCGCGGGAGGCGCGCGAGGCGCCGGAGGCGGAGCTGGGTGCCGGCCTGGGGCTCGGCCTGTCCATCGCGTCCGCCCTGACCGCCGCCCACGGCGGGCGGATCGAGCTGGACACCGCGCCGGGGCGCGGCGCCACGTTCCGCGTGTGGCTGCCCGCCGGCCCGCCGGAGCCGGACGCCGGCGCCCGCCCGCGTCCGGCGGCGGACGCGGCGGGCGCCGCGCCCTGACGCCGGACGGCGCGGTTCACAGCGAGCGCAGCGCGCCGCCGTCCACCGCGATGACCGAGCCGGTGACGTACCCGGCGGCCGGCGAGAGCATGAACGCCGCGGTGCGCCCGAACTCGGTCGGGTCGCCGTACCGTCCCAGCGGGATGGAGTTCAACGCCTGTGCCACCGCCGCCGGTTCGCCGACCTCGTCCAGCTCCCGCATCCGGTCGGTGGCGATCCGCCCGGGCATCAGGCCGAACACCCGGATGCCGCGCGGCCCGAACTCGTCCGCCATGTCCTTGGCGACCATGGCGAGCCCGGGGCGCAGCCCGTTCGAGATGCCGAGGCCGGCGATCGGCGAGCGCACCGAGGTGGAGAGCACGAGCCCGATGGCGCCCTCGCCGGTCATCGAGTCGATCAGGGTGCGCACCGCGCGCACCGCGCCGAGGAAGACGGTCTCGAACGCGTCGCGCCACTGCTCATCCGTGGCGTCGGCCGCCCGGGCCGGCGGCGGGCCGCCGACCGAGATGAGCGCGCCGTCCAGCCGCCCGTGCCGGGCCAGGGTGGCCTCCGCCAGCCGACCCGCCGCCTCCGGGTCGGACAGGTCGGCGGCGATGCCGATGGCGCGCCCGGCCGCACCCTGCTCCTCGAGGCGGGTGACCGCCTCGGCCATGTTCTTCTCGTCGCGTGAGGCGAGCACCACGCGCGCGCCATCGGCCACCAACGCGGCGGCCGTGGCGAAACCCAAACCCTTGCTGCCGCCCGTGACGACATACACCCGTTCAGCCAGTCCCAGATCCATGGCCCCATTGTGTCCCAGAGTGCGCCGGGGCTCGTCGCGCCCCGGGACTCCCAGCTGCCCTTGAGGTGGCATGCACGGAATCCGGAGGTCGGGGCAGCAGCATCCCCGGCATGAGGACAACGACTTCGTGCATCCCGGCGCCCGCGACCGGAGCGAACAGAACGCGCCACCGGCGCATGTCGGTTACCCGCGCGCACGCCCTGGCGCTCGCGCTCCCGCTGGCCCTCGGGCTGGCGACGCTGACCGCCTGCGGCGGTTCGGACGGCGGCAACGAGGTGGCGTCGGTCGACGGCGGCGAGGCGGCCGATCCGTCCGCCGAGGCGGAGGATCCGGTGGCGCAGGGCGAGCTGTTCGCCGACTGCCTGCGCGAGAACGGCCTCGAGGTGCCGGACCCCGACCCGGAGACCGGGGCCATCGCGTTCGAGGACGTGGTCGCCGAGGAGGGCCGCGAGGCGGTGATGGAGGGCTTCGAGGCGTGCCGCGACCTGGCGCCCGAGCAGTACAGCGATCAGGAGGAGCCCACCGAGGAGCAGCTGGCGGCGATGCAGAGCTTCGCCGAGTGCATGCGGGCCGAGGGCGTCGACGTGCCGGATCCGGGGCCCGAGGGCTTCGGCCCGGACGCGCTCGACCTGAACGACCCGGCGACGGAGGACGCCATGGAGGTCTGCCAGGACGAGCTCGGCTCGATGGGCAGGGGGAGCCAGTGAGGACCCGCGTCGTCCTGGCCGCGATCGCCGCGATCGCCGCGGTCGGCGTCGCCGGGTTCGCCACCGAGGGCTTCGGCGGGGTCGGCGGCGGCGACGCCGGCGCGGCCACCGAGACGCCGGAGGGGCCACCCGCCACCGCGGAGGTGCAGACCACCACCCTCACCCAGACCGAGGAGGTGACCGGATCGCTCGGCTACGGCGACCCGGTCACCGTCGAGGCGCCCACGGCGCCCGCGGAGCCGGACGCCACCGGGGACTCCGCGGGCGCCGGCGGCGGCACCGTCACCTGGCTGCCGGCCCCCGGCAGCACGGTGAAACGCGGCGAGCCGCTCTACACCGTCAACGCCCGGCCGGTGACCCTGCTCTACGGCGAGCAGCCGTTCTACCGCACGCTGGAGCCGGGCGCCGAGGGCACGGACGTGGAGCTGCTGGAGCACAACCTCGTCGAGCTCGGCTACTCCGGCTTCACCGCGGACGACGAGTACACCGACGCCACGGCGGAGGCCGTGTGGGACTGGCAGGAGGACGTCGGGCGGGTCGCCACCGGCACGGTGAGCCCGGCGGAGGTGGCGGTCACCGACGGCGCGGTGCGGGTGCAGCAGGCGCACATCGCGCCCGGCGCGCCGGCCACCGGTCCGGTGCTCGACGTCACCGGCACCCAGCGGCGGATCCACGTGGACCTCGACGCCGAACTGGAGCATCTGGTGGCCCAGGACGCGGAGGCCGAGGTGGAGCTGCCCGACGGCACCCGGCTGGACGCGGTGATCGCCGAGATCGGCGCCGCCACCGCGGAGGAGACCGGTCAGGACGCGACCCAGGGCGGCGAGGCCGCCCCCGTCACCATCCCGCTCACCCTCTCCGTGGCCGACCAGCAGGCGCTCGGCGACTACCAGGCCGCCCCGGTCACGGTCCGGCTGGCGGCCGAGGAGCGCGAGGACGTGCTGGCCGTTCCGGTCAACGCGCTGGTCGCGCTGCGCGAGGGCGGCTACGGCCTGGAGGTCGTCGAGGGCGGCGGCACCGAGTACGTCCCGGTGGAGACCGGCATGTTCGCCGGCGGCCTGGTCGAGGTGTCGGGGCCCGGCATCGAGGCCGGCACGGTCGTGGGGGTGCCCGAGTGACCGCCCCGACGACCGACGCGACGACCGCATCGACGACCGACGCGTTCCCCGTGCTCGAACTGCACGGCGTCGGCCGCTCCTACGGCGCCGTCACCGCGCTGACCGACGCCGCGCTCACCGTCCAGCGCGGCGAGCTGCTGGCTGTCGTCGGCCCCTCGGGCTCCGGGAAGTCCACGCTGCTGAACGTGATGGGCACGCTCGACCGGCCCACCTCCGGCACGGTCCGGATCGACGGATGGGAGGTGGCCGAGCTGACCGACAAGCAGCTGTCCGCGGTCCGCGCGACCACCATCGGCTTCGTCTTCCAGCAGTTCCACCTGGCCGCCGGCGTCCCGGTGCGGGACAGCGTCGCGGACGGACTGCTGTACGGCGGCACCACCCGCGCGGAGCGGCGTCGGCTGGCCGAGGCAGCGCTGCGCCGGGTCGGCCTGGGGCACCGCCTCGGGCACCGGCCGCACGAGCTGTCGGGCGGCGAGAAGCAACGCGCCGCGATCGCCCGCGCGGTGCTGGGCGACCCCGCGCTGCTGCTGGCCGACGAGCCGACCGGCGCGCTGGACTCGGTCTCCGGCGCCTCGGTGATGCGGCTGCTGCACGAGCTGAACGCGGCCGGCACGACCGTGGTCGTGATCACCCACGACCAGGACATCGCCGCCGCGCTCCCCCGCCAGGTCCGGCTACGCGACGGCCGCATCATCGAGGACTCGGCGGCGCCGGCCCCGACGGCCGTCGGGGCCGGCGAGCGGTCGGGAGGCGCGTCGTGACGCCCCACCCCCGCAGGCGCCTCCGGCGCGGTGCCGCGCCAGACCCCGCGGCCGCACCCGGCGGCCAGCACCGGGATGGCCAGGCGGCCGAGGACGACGCCCCGCCGGCCGGAACGCCGGCGCCCGAACCGGGCGCCGCCGGCGACAGCCCGGCTTCTCACGGTGCGACTCCGCGGGCCGAAGTCCCGGCCGCCGGGCCAGCCGGCCCCATGGCGGCGGAGCCGCGGGACGACCGCGGGGCCCGTCCGGCTGGCGGGCCGGCCGGGCCGGAAGGGGACGGGCCGCGGGGCCGGGGCGCGGCGGGCGGGGCGCGCCGCCGCGCCGCCGCGCCGGGGCGGCGCCGGGCGCGGCGCGCGGCTCCGGGCCGGTCCGCGCCGCCGAAGGCGCACGCGTTGCGGCCCGGGGACGCGGTGCGGGTCGGGGCCTCGGGGCTGCGGGCCCGGCCGATGCGGGTGTTCCTGTCCGCGCTGGGCATCGCCATCGGCATCGCGGCCATGATCGCGGTGGTCGGCATCTCGACGTCCAGCCGGGAGGACCTGAACCGCCAGCTGGACGCGCTGGGCACCAACCTGCTGACCGTCGCCCCCGGCGAGACCATCGGCGGCGGCGAGGCGCACCTGCCGGACGAGGCGTTGGAGATGATCGGGCGGATCTCGCCCGTGGAGTCCGCCAGCGCCACCGCGCTGCTGGGCGACACCCACGTGTTCCGCACCGACCGGGTGCCGGAGACGGAGACCGGCGGCATCGGCGTCTACGCCGCCCAGCTCGGCCTGCCCGGCACCGTCGGCGTGGCGCCGGCCGAGGGCGAGTGGCTGAACGCGGCCACCGCCGGCTACCCCACCGTGGTGCTGGGCCCGGACGCCGCCGCCGGGCTCGGGGTGCACGAGCCGGGCCCGGACACCCAGGTGTGGCTGGGCGAGGGCTGGTTCACGGTGGTCGGCATCCTCGCCACCACCCCGCTGGCCCCCGAACTGGACAACGCCGCGCTGGTCGGCTGGGACGTGGCCGAGCAGCTGCTGGGCTTCGACGGCTATCCGACCACGATCTACGCCCGCGCCGAGGAGCCCTCGGTCACCGACGTGCAGGCGGTGCTGGCGCCGACGGCCAATCCGGCGGCGCCGAACGAGGTCGTGGTCTCCCGCCCGTCCGACGCGCTCCAGGCGCAGGAGGCGGCGGACGCCACGCTGGGCGCGCTGCTGCTCGGGCTCGGCGCGGTCGCCCTGCTGGTCGGCGGCGTCGGTGTGGCCAACACCATGGTGATCTCGGTGCTGGAGCGCCGCGCCGAGATCGGGTTGCGCCGCTCGCTGGGCGCCACCCGCAGCCAGATCCGCCTGCAGTTCCTGCTGGAGTCGCTGCTGCTGTCCGCGCTCGGCGGCGCCGGCGGCGTGCTCCTCGGCATCGGCGTGACCAGCGGCTACGCGGCCGTCCAGGGCTGGCCGACGATGGTGCCCGGCTGGGCGATGGGCGGCGGTCTGGGCGCCACCGCGGCGATCGGGGCGCTGGCGGGTTTCTATCCCGCCGTGCGCGCCGCCCGGCTGTCGCCCACGGAGGCACTTACGGCGGCTTGACGCCCCGACCTCCAGGATGGGAGCCGCCTCCCAACGGCACGGACCCCGCCACTCCCCTCGGACGGGGTCCGTGTCCCCGGCGGCCCGCCTACACTGTGTGTGTGGTAAGCACCGACTGGCAGACCGATCTGCGCAACCGTGGCTACCGGCTGACTCCTCAGCGTCAGCTGGTGCTTGAGGCTGTGGACAAGCTGGGTCACGCCACGCCCGACGCGGTGCTCGCCGAGGTGCGCCGCACCGCGGGCGGGGTGAACATCTCGACGGTGTACCGCACGCTCGACCTGCTGCAGGAGCTGGGCCTCGTCTCGCACACCCACCTCGGCCACGGCGCGCCCACGTACCACCTGGCGGAGCGCCACCACCACCTGCACCTGATGTGTCGGGACTGCGAGAAGGTGCTGGAGGCCGACGTGGACGTGGCCGAGCCGTTCGCGGCCCGGCTGCGCGAGACGTTCGGCTTCGACACCGACCTGAAGCATTTCGCGATCTACGGCCGCTGCCGCGAGTGCGCCGCCGGCGCCGCGGACACCGCCGACACCGAGGGCGTCCCGGGTCACTCCTGAGCCGCCGCTCGCCGGACGGGCCGGACGGAACGGGGTGCGCCCGGGCGGTCCGGGCGCACGCCGTCGTTGTCGTGGCTCCGCGCCGCGTGGGTCAGTCGGCGCAGCACATGCTGGGGATCGAGTCGCTGGTGTCCCACGGGCAGGTCACGTTGCAGGACACCGCCATGTGGGCGCCGTCCACCGCGGGCTCCAGCTCCGGCAGCAGCTGGAGGTCGAGGGTGCTCTCGCTCATGTGCGTTCCTTTCTCCGAGGGGAATCGATCGGAACCGACCACTGCCGGTCCAGTCCGTGGCGCAGGCGCAGCAGGAAGTCGAGCTGTCCCGCCAGGCCCACGCCGTACTCGGCGCCGAAGCCGGCCATGGTCTCGTCGGGGGTGACGGTGCGGCCGGCCCGGGTGGCGGAGCGCAGGGAGGCCGTCCAGGCCACCTCCTCGGCGGCCCGCCGGTGCCGCGCGTCGCCGGTGGCCGCGGCCAGGTCGAGCAGGTACTCGCCGTTTCCCGCCAGGCCGTGGCACTGCACCGGGGCGGCCTGCCAGCGGCGGCGGTAGGCCGCCTCGCCGGCCCGGGCGGCGAGGTCGAGCGCGGCGGCGTCGCCGCTGACCTCCCAGTGCCGCAGCAGCAGGCGGCCGACGCCGGTCGAGCCGCTGCACCAGTGCTCCATGGGGTTGTCCTCGTCCGCCGACGTCGGCCACAGCGCGGCCTCCGGGGTGTCGCCGACCGCAACGGACACCAGGTAGCGGCTGGTCTCGGCGGCCAGCGCCAGCCAGTCCTCCCGTCCACCGTCGAGGCCGGCCTCCAGCAGGAAGGCGGCGATTCCGGCGCTGCCGTGCGCGAAGCCGAGGTGGGTGAGGCCGGCCAGCCGCGAGTCGAGGTCGGCGGGGATCGGCCAGTGCACGGCCCCGCCGGAGCGCACCGCCCGGTCCGCCAGCTCCTCGGCGCACGCCAGGTAGCGGGTCGCGAAGGCGGCGTCGCCGGTCCGTCGCCAGAGGTGCAGCTGGGCCAGGCCGTTGCCCGCCACCCCGTGCGCGACGTCCGGATTGCCCCAGCGCAGCGGGGTGCGGAGGGCCAGGGCGACGGCGTCGTCGGCGAGTCGGGCATCGCCGAGCAGTTCGGCGGCCTCGAACATCGCCCACGCGGTGCCGGACCGTCCGAAGTACAGCCCGGGCAGCACCGTGCGCTCCGTCCGTACGTGCCGGCGCAGCCACCCGGTCGCCGACGCGATCACCTCGGTGAGGCGCGGTTCCGGGACGCGTCCGTGGGCGCGCACCAGCACGCTCAGCACCCCGGCCGCTCCGTGCTGCACGTTGGCCGGGTCCGTCGACCCGGTGCTGCACGCCCGGGGCCACAGCCCCTGCGTCGCCGGGTTCGCCGGGTCGAACTCCGCGCACAGATGGGCGAGGCCGTCCGCCAGCAGGCGGTCGGCGAGGGCGTCCGACCACCGCGCCGGTTCCGCGTCCTGGTGCCGGTGCGCCGCCACCGGTGCCGGCTGTGCCGGTCGTGCCGGTCGTGCCGGCTGTGCGGCTCGTGTCGGCGGCGTGGCCGCGGTCTCCCCGAGGAACGCCTCAGCCCGGTCGAGGGTCCAGCGCCGGCCGGGTTCGGTGGCGGTGAGGCCCGTGACCAGCGCGGCCAGCGCGGCCGCGGCGGCGCCGTGGCGGGCCGCCTCGGTGAGCCACGCCGCCCGCTTGTCCGCGTCGGTGCGCGCCACCGGCGCGTCCGGTGGGAACACCGGGTCGACGCCGGTGACCAGCATGAACGCGATGCCGCCGAGGCTGAACAGGTCGGCCTCGCGGGAGACGTGCCCGGCGGCGAGCTGCTCCGGCGCCGCGTATCCCGGGGTGCCGCCCGGCGGGCCCGTGCCGCCGGAGCGTCCCGCGAACTCCAGGTCGACGAGGCGCGGTATGCCGTCGGGTTCGACCAGCACGTTGTTGGGCGACAGGTCGCGTAACACCCAGCCGGTGGCGTGCACGTCGCGCAGCAGGGCCACCAGCCGGGCCAGCACGGCGCGGGCCTCGCCGAGCGGCACGCCCGGTTCGGCCCGGGTGGTGCGGCCGATGGAGCCCGCGCGCTCCCGTACCCAGCGCCGCAGCACGACCCCCGCCATCCGCTGCTGGGCGAGGAAGAGGTCGTCTCCCTGCTCGAACAGGGCGAGCACGGCCGGGGTGTGCCCCAGGGGGCGGAGCTCGCCGAGCACCCGTGCCTCGTGTCGCAGCGCCGCCTGGGCGTCGGTGCCCGAGTTCCCCAGCACGTGCCGGCGGGCCTGTTTGACCACGACGTCGTGTCCGGTGCGTCGGTCGGACGCCTGGTAGACGCCGCCCCGGTTGGACTGCCGGATCGCGGCCGTGGCGACGAACCGGCCGCCGAGCAGGACCTCGGCCGCGCCCCGCCCGGTCGCCGGTCGCGCGGCGTCGGTGGTGGCCGGCCCGGTCCGCCGCTCCAGGGGATCGCGCGCCCAGCTCGGCGGCGAGAACCAGGGATTGCGCTCGTCCGGGACGAGATGTCCCGACGCCGCCGACTCCGCCGACTCCGCCGACTCCGCCGACGATTCCGCGACGCTGAGCGCGCCGACGTACTCGCCGTCGTTGGTGAGCACCCGCGCCGGGGAGAAACCGCCGTACCGGTAGTGCACCACGGACCGTTCGGCGAACGGCCGGTCGGACAGGACGGCCGGTCCCGCACGCCCCAGGGTCGCCTCGTGCAGCAGCCCGGCCAGCCGCGTGAACTCGGCGTCGTCCGAGGGGTAGACGGTGACGAACTTCCCGGCGCCGGCGCGGGGGTAGTGGGCCGCGTTGAGGGTGCGCAGCCGGTCCAGGGTGCTCGCGAACTTGAAGGCGCAGCAGGCCCGCAGGAGCACGTCGACGACGCGTTCGAGCGTGCCGGGCGCGGCCTCGGCGGTGGCGGACACGTGGAGCTTCCAGCCCTGGTCCGGGTGCTGGGCGCCCTTGGGACGCACGTGGCACCACATCGCGTCGAACGACACGGCGGCGGACTCCGCGTCGCATTCGGTGAGCTTCCGGCGGAGCACCGTCATCAGGTCGGAGTCGTCGTCGAGCGAGGGCGGCCCGGAGTCGCGCCGCCAGGTGCCGAACACGCTGGGCAGGTTCATCGCCGATCCGTTGTGGAGGAGTGGAGCAAACGCACCCGGACATCTGGATCGCGGCAGGTGGCGGCGCCGCGTGGGCTGGGCCGACGCGAACGTACTACCTCCCGTCGGGCGCGCGCCACCGGCCGAAACCCACCGACATCGGACCCGTCCGGGTCCCGACGTACGCTGGACCGCATGGCCGCGCACACCAGCGACACCAGCAGCTCCGCCGACAGCACGTCCGGCGGTTACGTGAGCCCGCTGCTCGACCTCCTGCCCGGCGCCGTCGCCGCCGAGGCACCGGACGCGGGCGTCGCCGCACACTACGGCGAGCTGTTCCGGGAGCAGCGGGCACTGGCCCGCGGCGAGGGCTTCGTGGACCTGTCGCACCGCGACGTGGTCACCGTCACCGGCCAGGACCGGCTGTCCTGGCTGCACCTGCTGCTCACCCAGCACGTCTCGGAGCTGCCGCCCGGGCAGGCCACCGAGGCGCTGGTCCTCTCCGCCAAGGGGCATATCGAGCACGCCGTCCATCTGGTCGACGACGGCGAGACGACGTGGCTGCACACCGAGCCGGGCCAGGCCGGGCCGCTCATCGGATACCTGGAGTCGATGCGGTTCTTCTACCGCGTCGAGGTCGCCGACCGCACGGCCGACGTCGCCGTGGTGCACCTGCCGGCGGGCGCCATCACCGAGCTGCCGCCCGGCACAGGCGTGCTGGAGACGCCGTACGGCCGGGACGCCTTCCTGGCCCGCGCCGAGCTGCCCGCGTTCGCGGCGACGGCCGGGCCCCCCGCCGGGGTGCTGGCGCTGGAGGCGCTGCGGGTCGAGGCGCGCCGCCCGCGCCTGGGCCGGGAGACCGACCACCGCACCATCCCGCACGAGCTGGGCTGGCTGGACACCGCCGTGCACCTGCACAAGGGGTGCTACCGCGGGCAGGAGACGGTGGCCCGGGTGCACAACCTGGGCCGGCCGCCGCGCCGGCTGGTGTTCCTGCACCTGGACGGCAGCGAGGTGCGGCTGCCCGAGCACGGCGAGCCGGTCAGGCTCGCCGCGGACGGCGCCGAGGGCCGGCAGCTCGGCTTCGTCACCACGGCCGCCCGGCACCACGAGCTCGGGCCGATCGCCCTGGCGTTGGTGAAGCGCAACGTGCCGGCGGACGCCGACCTGCTCGCCGGTCAGACGGTGGCGGCTCAGGAGATCGTGGTCGCCCCGTAGCGGACCCGGCGGTCCGGAAAGATTTCGGAGAACTTCCGGAAGAATCTGGTGGCCCGTCTGGGCCGGTCAGCCACGGGATCCGCCGGTCGTGACGACGGGACCGACGAGAGCGCTCTTGACGTGCTCATGGCGTCCTTTTAGCCTGCCCGTAGCGTTTGGAAGTTCGCCGAAAAGTTCCGGAAATCGGGCCCGTCGACTCCTCGACGCCGCCCGGCTGACCGCCTTCAGTCGGGCGGTTCCCCGCCGAAGACGATCTCGCCGAGCGCCTCGGCCGCGTCCCGGTCGAGCAGGGTGACGGAGGCGCAGCCGGCCGGCAGTCGGCCGGCGGCCACCTCGCCGAGCAGCAGCACCAGCGCCCGCTGGTGCCGGCCGAAGGCGTACCGGGACACCCCACGCCCGCGCTCCGTCTGCCCGGCCAGCGCGGTCGCCGCCGGCACGTCCAGCAACACCAGGTGGTAACCCAGTCCGCGGCGCCTGGCGTCCCTGGCCAGCCAGCGGCGCACCACCCCGGTCCGACCCGAGTCGTGCAGCAGCACCCCGGCGGTCGAGCGCAGCGCCCGCCGCAGCCGCGCGTAGTGGGCGAACCGCACGGCGGGGCGGTAGGCGGCGTACGGCAGCCAGCGCGGCAGCCGGCGGGCGAAGCCGTCCCGCACCTCCTGGGAGTCGAGCAGCGTTAACACGCCCTCCTTGGCCGTGGTCCGCCGCATCAGGGTGGACTTGCCGCTGCCCGGCAGCCCGGATATCACCACCCGATGGCCGGCGGGGAAGCGCAGCACCGGTGGCGGCACCGGAGGGCCGGCAGCGGTGCCTCTGAGGTCACGCAAGCAGCTCGTCAGCATGCCCCCTGCGGATGTACCACTCGGTGCCGAGCAGCCGTTGTCTGGTCTCCTCCGGCAGCGACGCGAACACCGCGGGTCCGGCACCGCGTTCGGCCTCGGACTCGTGGGCCGCGAACGCCGCCCACTTGCGCTCGTGCCACCTCCGCACGTCCACCGTGGTGCTGATCTCCGCGTCCGGCACGCCGGGCAGCGGCTGGTCCGGATCCGGCTGCCCGCCGAAGACCTGCGGCCACAGCGCCAGCACGGCGGAGCGGGGCACGGTCGCCAGGTACAGCGCGCGCGGCCGCCAGGGCGCGCCCGCCTCGGGGTAGAGCTGCGCGTACCCGGCCGCCTCCACCGCGGCCAGCGTCACCCGGTGCGCGTGCACGTGATCGGGATGGCCGTAACCGCCGTACCCGTCATAGGTGATCACCGCGTCCGGGCGGAACTCCCTGAGGTGCGCGACCAGCCGGCCGACCGACTCCTCCAACGGCGCGTCGCAGAACCGCGGGCTGCCGGGCGCCGACTCCGGCACCCGGGCGTCCGCGTAGCCGAGCAGCCGCGGCTTCCCCGCGCCGAGGATGTCCAGCGATCGCTCCAGCTCGGCGGCCCGCCGGGTGCCCTCGGCCCAGGTGCAGGTCACCACCCCGGTCCGGCCGCCGGCCTCCGCGGACCTGGCCAGCAACCCGCCCGTCCACAACGCCTCGTCGTCCGGATGCGCGTGCACGCACAGCAGACTCATGTCGGTCACCGTCACGCCCTTCGTTCTCGCACGAGAGTCAAGGAATAGTCAACTGGGTCGAGCGGCGGCTGGCCGGAGCGGCGCGTGGACCTGCACGAGCGCCGGTTGAACAACCAGCCACGCGCGGGTGTCGGGAACAAGGCGGAGCGTTCGGCACCGTTGCGCCACGCCGGCGCACGCCGTAGGTTCGGCGCGCCTTTTCTTTGCAACTCGCGGGAGGAAGCATGCGTTTGTTGCACGTCTGCTCGTTCCGGTCGCTTCCGCCTTCCCTCCGAATCCTCGTTCCGCTGCTGGCCGCCCTGCTGCTGATGCCGCTGGCGCCGGGCGCCGTCCCGGCCGCGAGCGCCGCGGAACTCCCCCTCGGCAAGGCCAACTACGCCATGGCGGTGGGCGGCCTGCGGACCACGTCCACGCAGAACTGGGGGAGGCTCGGCCAGTACACCTTCGCCACCGACGGCACGGTCAGCGAGCAGCACTGGCACTGGACCCAACGGGAGCGGGTCACCCGCTCGTCCATCGGCATCCAGGCCGCCGGGTGCACCTCGCGCGACTGCGTCGTGCAGACCGCGAACGGCTACCAGTCGACCGGCGCCTCCGAAACGCTGCACGGCGAGTACACCGTGACCGGCGACACCGTCCGGATCACCTGGGACGGCGGCCTGTACGAGGAGTGGACGCTGACCCCGTCCGCCGACGGCGCGCTGGTCACCACGGAGCTGGGCGACAACAACTTCGGCGCCACCCACGGCTACGGCAACGGCAGCAACGCCGCCTGGAGCGCCCGGGTGCCGATGTCCGAGATCGCGGCCCTCGACCACTCCGCGCTCGTGCACCGCTACGACCTCTGGAAGACCACGACCGAGCAGTCGGAGCCGTACATCGACCACGGCGACGGCAACCCGTTCTGGATCCAGGACTGGAACGTCTGCGACGGCGGGCAGTGCCTCGGCGCCGAGTCCGCCAACCCGAGCCAGTACTACGTGGCGCCGGCAAGGGAGCCCACCGGGCACCGCAGGGACACGCTGTGGCACTGGGTGCGGGCGCTGGCCGACGGCCGCGACGAGTGGTGCTACACCGGCAACTCGCACGTCAAGCCGATGATCCAGGTGATCGACGACAACGGCGACTTCCACGGCTGGGTGGGCGTGGAGGCGTCGCTGAACCAGACCACGTCCGAGGGCGCGCTCGCCGACGACATCGGCGTCTTCCGGATCCTCGGCTGACCGAAGCCCTCGCACCACTCCGAACGAACCACCCCACACCCCCACTTCGAACGGAGTCCGCCCGTGACGACGACCGCACGAAGGGCGCTGCCGCCCGTGCTGCTCGCGCTCTGCCTGCTCCTCGCCGGCCTGGCCGCGGGCCGGCCCGCGGCCGGGGACACCCCCGACCGGGCCCCGGCCGCCCAACCGGAGACGCTCGCCCAACCCGTAATGAACGGCGCCGTGTTCAACGATCCGTCCGCCGGGCCGGCGAGCGGCGCGCCGACGGCGGCCCAGCGCGCCGTCTTCGACCAGTTGATCGGCCTGATCGACGCGACGCCGTCCGGCGAGCTGATCGAGTTCGCCATGTTCGAGTTCGTGGACGGCGCGAGCGGCGTGCCGCAGCAGGTGGTGAACAGCCTGCTCGCGGCCCACGACCGCGGGGTGGACGTGCGGATCATCCTGGACTCCACGTCGAAGAACGAGCCGGTGCACGAGCGCCTCGACGCCGCGCTGGGCGACTCCGACTCCGCCGCCTCGTGGGTGGTGCGGTGCGGCACGGACCGCGGCTGCATCGCGAACAACTACTCGCACAACAAGTTCGCGACGTTCTCCGCCGTCGAGTTCGCCGACGGGTCGAGCTACCAGGACGTCGTCTATCAGAGCTCGTCGAACCTGACGGACTGGTACCTCTTCAACTCCTACAACGACGCCTTCACCCTCACCGACGCGGCGATCTACGACGACTACCGCACCTACTTCGCCGACCTGAACGCCGGCCGGAAGACCGGCGTCGACCCCGACTACTTCTGGGCCTCGGAGACCGGCGGCGCCTACAAGGGCCTGTTCTACCCGCGGGACCGGGACACGGGTGATCCGATCGTCAACGTGCTGCGCGACATCGACTGCTCGTACCAGGACGAGACGGGCACCACGCGCCAGACGGACATCCGGCTGGTCATCTCCTCGTGGACCAAGAACCGGCAGCAGGTCGCCGAGGAGCTCATCAGGCTGCGCGGCGAGAACTGCTGGATCGACGTCGTGTACGCCTCCAGCGGCATCGAGTCCGAGGTGCTCGGCGTGCTCGACAACACCGCGAGCAACGGCAAGTCCCTGCAGCTCACGCCGTGCACCCACGAGGTGGCGGCCGGCCACCAGGTGCGCCCGCACGCCAAGGTCATGCTGACCGACGGCTGGTACGGCGACGACTTCGACCCCCGGGTCTACACGGGCAGCGCCAACCTCACCACCCTCGAGAACTCCGACGACTCGCAACTGCGCATCATCGGACGGGACTTCCACGACACCTACCTGGCGTGGTTCTACGACCTGCGTGATTCGTGCGGGGCCGCCTGACGCCCTTGACCGGCACGGCGCCCTGCCCCACGCTGCCGTCGGTACCGACGAGTTGACCGGACGCAGCACCAGGACACGAGGCGGTAAGGGGAACCCATGGCAGGCAGGCGGGGCAGGGCGTTGCTGACCGCGCTGGCGGGCACGCTGGCGGTGCTGGCGGCGGGAGCGGGCGACGCGGGCGGTGCGGCGCCGACATCGGCGGCGGCGCCCCGGGCGGCGGCATCCGGGCCGGCGGCGCTGGCGACGCCGCTGCGGGTGCTCGACTGGAACGTGCAGGGCGGCCAGGGCACCGACGGGGTCATCGACTTCGACCGGATCATCGAGGTGATCCAGGCGGAGGACCCCGACGTCGTGACCCTCCAGGAGCTGCACGACAACACCGACGTCGGCGGGGAGAACCAGTGGCAGCTGCTGCTGGACGCGCTTCCGGGCTGGGACGCGCACTTCGCCTGCAGCGACCGGAACGCCTACGGCGGCGTGGCCGGGAACCTGATCCTCAGCCGGTTCCCGATCGAGGAGCGGCTCACCCACCCGCTGCCGCCGTACGACGCGGCCAGCCCGGCCGACCGCGACTGCCCGCTGGACACCGCGGCCTCGCCGGTGCGCCGCAGCATGGGCGGCGCGCGGATCGACGTCGGCGGCACCGACGTGCGGGTCTACACCACGCACCTGTCCCCGGGGCTCAGCGAACCGTCCGTGGACCGCCGGCAGGAGCAGGCGCGGAACGCGCTGGACAAGCTGCCGGCCTCGCTGCTGACCACGCCGATGCTCCTCACCGGCGACTTCAACCTCCGGCCCGACGACGAGATCCGGTTCTGGACCGCCGGGGAGGGCTGGTACGACGCCTGGACCGAGGTGGCGCCGAACATCGGCGAGGACGCGATCACGTACCCGGGCGACACCGAGGACGCGCGCATCGACTACGTCTACGCCACCTCGGGATTCGACGTCACCGCGGCGCACACCGTGCGGACCGGCGCGTCCGACCATCTGCCGGTCGTCGTCGACCTCGCCATCCCGGACGCGACGCCCGTGGAGACCGGGTCCGTGCTGGCCGGCGCCGAAGGGCTCGCCGGCTGGGCGCACCTCTCCGCCTTCGACGACGGCGGCGCCACGCTCCGGGTCTGCGACAACAAGCCGGACGGCTGGGGCGTGCGCGCCTACCTCCGCGACGGGGCCGGCGGCGACCTGGCGGTCACCGGCGCGGACCCGGCCTACGCCGACCAGTGCGGCACCTTCACGGTGCCGGCCGGCACCCTGTCCCAGCCACCCAGCGTGCGGGTCTGCCTGTACGCGGGCGGCGAGGAGAAGGACTGCCGGCAGCGCGACTGGTGACCGGCCGGCCCCGGCCGCGGCGTCAGACCGCGGCCGGGTTCAGCCGGGCGAAACCCTCCTGGCGGGCGTAGGGGAAGTACGGGTACGGCGGCGTGCGGGCGCTGGCCGCGTCGAGCCGGGCGGCCTGCTCGTCGGTCAGCGACCAGCCGACGGCGCCGAGGTTCTGCCGGAGCTGCTCCTCGTTCCTGGCGCCGACGATGACGGAGGACACGGTGGGCCGCCGCAGCAGCCAGTTGAGCGCGATCTGCGGCACGGTCCGGCCGGTCTCGGCGGCGATCTCCGCCAGGGCGTCGGTCACCCGGAACAGGTCCTCGTCGGCGACGGGCGGTCCGAAGTCGGCGGTCCGGCGCAGCCGGCTGCCGGCCGGGGCCGGGCGCCCGCGCCCCAGCCGGCCGGTGAGCCGGCCCCAGCCCAGGGGGCTCCAGACGAGCGCGCCGACGCCCTGGTCCAGGCCGAGCGGCATCAGCTCCCACTCGTAGTCCCGGCCGACCAGCGAGTAGTACACCTGGTGCGCGACGTACCGCGGGTGGCCGTAGCGCTCGGCGACGGCCAGCGACTTCATCAGCTGCCAGCCGGCGAAGTTGGAGACGCCGACGTAACGGATCTTCCCCGCCCGCACCAGGTCGTCGAGGGTGGCCAGCGCCTCCTCGACCGGGGTGCCCGCGTCGAAGGCGTGCAGTTGGAAGAGGTCGATGCGGTCGGTGCCGAGCCGGCGCAGCGCGGCCTCGGTCGCGGCGATCAGCCGGGCCCGCGAGGTGCCGGCGTCGCCCGGTCCCTCGCCGGTCGGCAGGCCCGCCTTCGTGGACAGCAGCACCCGGTCCCGACGGCCCCTGATCGCCTGGCCCAGCACCTCCTCGGAGGCGCCGTCCGAGTAGACGTCCGCGGTGTCGAAGAGCGTCACCCCGGCGTCCAGGCAGACGTCCACCAGGCGGCGCGCCTCGGCCGCGTCCGTGTTCCCCCAGGCCCCGAAGAGCGGGCCGCGGCCGCCGAAGGTGCCGGCGCCGAAGCTCAGCGCCGGCACGCGGAGGCCGGAGGCGCCCAGCCTGCGGTACTCCATCTGTTCCATGAGGGGTCCCCTTCTGCTTCTTCCGGTGCCGCTTCCGGTCTCCCCAGGAAGACCACTAACGGTACGGATGTTCCGTTAAGATGATGGCGAGCGTAGCATGAGGAGGAGCCGTTAATGGAACCAGAGTCCCCTTACGGGATGACGCGGCCCGGCGGGCGCACCGCTCGGGTGCGGGCGGCCGTGCTGCGGGCGGCCGGCGACGCGCTGGCCGAACGGGGGTTCGGCGGGCTCGACCTGGCCGACGTCGCGCGCCGCGCCGAGGTCGGCAGGACCACCGTCTACCGCCGGTGGGGCACCACGACGCAGCTGGTCGCGGACCTGCTCGACGACATGGCGGAGCAGTCCCTGCCCCGCGCCAGGACCGGAACGCTGCTCGGCGACCTCGGGGAGAACGCCCGGCTCGTCCAGCGCACCCTGACCGACCGGCGCCAGGGACCGCTGTTCCTGGCGGTGATCGCCGCGGCCACCTGCGACGACCGCACCGCCGAGGCGCTGCGCCGCTTCTACGACGTCCGCATCCGGGAGTGGGCGCCGTGCGTGACGGAGGCCGTGGAGCGCGGCGAACTGCCCGCGGGCACCGATCCGCACGAGGTGGTCAGGGCCGTCTCGGCGCCGCTCTACTACCGACTACTGGTCAGCGGCGACCCGCTGGACGAAGCGGCCGCCGACCGCGCCGCCGCGGCCGCGGTGGCCGCGGCCCGCGCGGGCGCGTACGTGCGGGACGGCGACCCCGCGGCGTGAAACCCGTCGCCGGGGTCGCCGGCGCCAGGTCAGACCTCCAGCAGCACCGTGAACGGGCCGTCGTTGGTGAGGCTCACCCGCATGCTGGCGCCGAAGCGCCCCGTCTCGACGCGTGCCCCCAGCGCGCGCAGGTGCCGGCACACCGCCTCCACGAGCGGTTCGGCGATCTCGCCGGGGGCCGCGGCGTTCCAGGTGGGCCGGCGACCCTTGCGGGCGTCACCGTAGAGAGTGAACTGCGAGACGACGAGGAGCGGCGCGCCCACGTCCGAGCACGACTTCTCACCCTCCAGCACCCGCAGGGACCACAGCTTGCGCGCCAGCCGGGCGGCGGTCTCCTCCGTGTCGGTGTGCGTGGCCCCTACCAGCACACACAAGCCTTGGCCCACGATCTCCCCGACCGTTTCGCCCCCGACCGTGACGGCCGCGCCGTCCACCCGCTGCACCACCGCTCGCATGCCGGCCATCATGCCGGAACGTTTGCCCAGCCCGGGAGGCGGGAGCCGGCGGGCCGCCGGATGGGGGCGAAGCCGCTGCGCGCCCCCATCGCGCAGTGACACGATGCGTGGCACGGGGTACGTACCTGGCCACGACTCAGAATCCGGCCGAAGCGCGCGAACCGTGCTGAACGGCCATCGATCAGGGGATGAGGGGACAAAAACCGCATGATCACACCGAGTTCCGGCCCAGGCACGCCCGCCCGCGTCGGCGCTCGTCGCGGGGACACGCCACCGACCGACGCGTCGGGGCCCGAGCTCCGGTCACTGAGCCTGCCGGAGCTGCGCGCGTTGCACCAGTCCGCGCAGCGCGAGGAGGCCGACCTCAGCTACCTGCGGCGACTGCTCCAGGGACGCATCGACATCCTGGAGGCCGAGCGGCGCCGGCGGGCCGCGCCGGACGCCGGACTGCTCGACCAACTGCCGCTCATCCTCGCCGACGGGCCCTCGCGGCGCCGTTCCTCGGCCCGCCACGTGACCCTCCGGCCGCCGGTGAGCGAGGAGTACCGGCGGCTGGGCGAGGAGATGCTCGCCAAGGTCGAGCTGTCGGACCTCACCGCGCTGGACGACGACGAGTTGCGCGCCGCGCTGGCCCGGCTGGCGCGCTACGAGGCGCAGGTCTCCCGCAGCCGGCAGGCGCTGCACCGGACGGCGGACGGCTGCGGCACGGAGATCGCCCGCCGGTACCGTGAGGGCGAGGCCCAGGTCGACGACCTGCTGACCTGACCGACGGCCCTGCCGGGCAGCGAACGGAAGAGGCACCACCCATGCCAGACGCGCGGATACCCCCGACGCCCGAGACCGGCGGGCCCACCCAGATCACCACCCAGATCACCACCGAGATCACCACCGAGACGCCCGCCGAGACGCCCGCCGAGGCCCGGGAGACGCCGGGCGCGGCGCCGCCGGTGCTCGCGGAGGTGGTGCGCTCCGGCTTCGTGGAGAGCCGGCACCGCGGCTCGCTCGTGGTGCTGGGCCCGGACGGCTCGGTGGAACGCGCGCTGGGCGACGTCGTCTCGCCGGTCTTCCCGCGCTCCAGCAACAAGCCGATGCAGGCCGCCGCGATGCTCGCGGCCGGCGCGCGGCTCGCCGACGAGCGGCTGGCGCTGGCCTCGGCGAGCCACAGCGGGGAGCCGTTCCACCAGGGTCTGGTGGCCGAGGTGCTGGCCGCGCACGGGCTCGGCGAGGAGGACCTGGTGTGCCCGCCGGCGCTGCCCCTGGACGGCGCGACGCTGGAGGCGCAGCTCGCGTCGGGCCGGGGCCGCACCCGGATCGCGATGAACTGCTCAGGGAAGCACGCCGGCATGCTGGCCGCCTGCGTCGCCGGCGGCTGGCCCACCGCGGGCTACACCGACCCCGGGCATCCGTTCCAGCGGCTCGTCCTGGCGACCGTCGAGGCGGCCACCGGCGAGCCGGTGGCGCACATCGGCGTGGACGGCTGCGGCGCGCCCCTCCTCGGGTTCTCGTTGACCGGGCTCGCGCGCGCCTTCCGTGGGCTGGTACGGGCGGCGCCCGGCAGCCCGGCGCGCCGGGTGGCCGACGCGATGCGCGCGCACCCGGAGTACGTGGCCGGCACCGGGCAGCCGGACACGCTGCTGATGCGGGCCGTGCCCGGCGCGCTGTCCAAGGCCGGCGCGGAGGGCGTGCAGGCGGTGGCCCTGCCGGACGGGCGGGCCGTGGCGTTCAAGCTGGAGGACGGCTCGGCACGGGCCAGGGGGCCGGTGGTGGCGGCGGCGTTGACCGCCCTGGGCGTGGCGCCCGCGGCGCTCGCGCCGCTCGCCGACGTTCCGGTGTACGGGGGCAGTTCCGGCGCTTCTCCGGCCGCCGGTCCCGGCGGCGGCGCCGCCCGGGTCGGCGAGGTCCGGGCCACGATCTGATCGGCCCGACCTGACCGCGCGCGGGCGGCGACCGAACGGGGTCCTATTCCGGCCACGCGCTGGCCCTGATCTGACCGAGCGTGACAGCATGCGGTGTTCCGCAGGAATAAAAGGGAAAATCTCTGGCCCCTCGTCACGGCCCGTGGTTAGCCTCTGGTCATGGTCTTGCAGATGCGTCTCGTCTCCGACGATCCCGCGGCCACCGAGGCGTGGCTCCGCGGCTCCGCCATCGGGTTCCTGCGCCCGCCCGACCTCTCCGAGGAGGAGTTGGAGCTGCGCCGCGCCAAGGTGGACCTGCGGCGCGCCCGGGGGATCTTCGAGGGTGACCGCTGCGTCGCCAACTACCGCAGCTTCGACCAGGAGGTGACCGCGGTCGGCGGGGCGCTGCTGCCGTCGAACGCGGTGGCCAACGTGTCGGTCGCGGCGACGCACCGCCGGCGCGGGCTGCTCACCCGGCTGATCACCGCCGACCTCACCGAGGCCAGGGAGCGCGGCGACGTGGTGTCCACGCTGCTGGCCGCCGAGTACCGGATCTACTCGCGGTACGGGTTCGGGGCCGCCACCTCGTTCAGCCAGTGGCGGGTGGACATCCCCCGGACCGGTCTGGACCCGCGCTGGGCGGCACCCGAGGAGGGCAGTCTGGAGTTCGTGGACGGCGCCGAGGCGCGCAAGGTGGGGCCCGAACTGCACGACCGGTTCCGGCGGCTGCGGCCCGGCGTGATCGACCGCAACACGCTGTGGTGGGAGCAGGCGACGGGCGCGACGCGCATCCCCCCGAACGCCCCGGGGACGGAGGAGGGGTTCCACGTGCTCTACCGGGACGCGGACGGCGTCCCGCAGGGCCTGGCGATGTTCACCTCGGACGGGGCCTGGGAGCACCACCAGCCGGCCGGCACCGCGACGGTGCACGACCTCGTGGCGACCGGCCCCGCCGCCGAGCGGGCGCTGTGGTGTTTCCTGTGCTCCATCGACTGGGTGACCGCCGTCCGGTCAGGCCGCCGGGCCCCCGACGACCTGCTGCCCGAGCTGTTGCCGAATCCCCGGGCGGCGGCGTTGACCGACCAGGCGGACTTCCTCTGGCTGCGTCCGCTGGACGTGCCCCGGATGCTGTCCGCCCGGGGCTACGCCGCCGCCGGGGAGTTGGTGCTCGAGGTGCGCGATCCACTGGGTCTGGCCGGCGGCCGCTACCTGCTGGCCGCCTCCCCCGAGGGCGCGAGTTGTACGCCGACCTCCACCCGGAGCGCCGATCTCACGCTGGACACCGGCATGCTCGGTCGGCTCTACCTTGGCGACGTCTCCGCCGCACGGTTGGCGGCACTCGGTGCGCTGGACGAGGAGACCGCCGGCGCGATCGCCCGCGCCGACCTGCTGCTGCACACCGGGCGCCGACCGTGGTGCCCCGACATGTTCTAGGCCCTGGTTCCGCCCGTTCCGCGCTGTTCTCCCGCCGTTCTCCGCTGTTCGCCCTGTCAGCCCCAGTCAGGGGTGCTCAGCTCCGTCAGCTGTTCTCGCTTCTCCGCAGTGCGCTCGGCGTCAGATGACGCTGAGCGCAAGCATCACCAGCACCGTAGCCCCCACGCAGGTGCAACTGGTGTTGCGCTTGCGCATGCCGATGCGCAGGATCAGCAGGCCTATGAGGCCCGGCAGCCCGAACTGGATTTCCACCGCTCGCTCCACCGTGATGCCCAGGGCGGCGATGACGATCGTGGAAACCAGCATGGTCCTTCTCCTCCTCTCCCCTCTCGCTGTGGCGCCTCGGTCAACTTTTAGAACTTCCTCGTAGTTGGCCAAGTTGTTCACCAACTATATGACGGTCATCCCCAGTTGGCTACGGTGGGCAAACGCCCGGACACTAAACTTCCGCATCTGGCCGAAAGTTGTAGGGTGTTGAGCCGTGAGTCAGGAGACCGCACCGGAACCACCCTCTCCCGACCGCATCGCGGGGGTGCTGCGCGGCCGGATACGCTCCGGTGAGCTGCCACGACACGGCAAGCTGCCCACCCAACGCGTGCTGGCGGAGCAGTTCGGGGTCAATCGCACCGTGGTACGGCAGGCGCTGGGCATCCTGGAGCGCGAGGGCTATCTCAGCGCTCGCGGCCGCGGTGCCCCGGCCGTGGTGACCCACCCCGCGCAGGAGGGACCACGCCCGGCGGGGTTGGAGGTCGCCGACCGGATCGCCGTGGCCTTCCAGGCCGCGGACGTGTCCATCGACGCCTTCACCCTCACCACCGAGACGCTGGCCTCGGCCCTGGCGGGCCCGCTGATAGCCATCTCGGCGGGCGAGCTGACCCCGCGTTCCATCACCGTCCGGCTGCTGCTCCCCAGCCCGGACGCGCCGCTCGCCTTCCCCCGCCTCGTCTCGGACCCCGACGACAACCGCCCCCGCGCACGCCTGCGGCAGCTCATCCGCACGTTCGCCACCTCACTGCGCCACCAGCTGACGTCGCTCGCCGAGATGCGCCTCGTGCCCAAGGTGCACGTGGAGATCCGCTGCGTCCCGATCACCCCGGTGCAGAAGCTCTACCTGCTCAACGGGAGCGAGGTGCTGACGGCGTACTACCAGGTCGTGCCGCGCACCGTGGAGTACGAGCAGGAGCAGCTGGAGATCTACGACGTGCTCGGCCTGAGCTCGAAGATCTTCCAGGATCAGGGGGCCGCGTTCGTCGAGGAGACCCAGGCCTGGTTCGAGTCCCTCTGGTCAACGCTCGCGGAACCGCTCACACTCGGTTAGATGAGGGGACTCATCGGTAACGCCCACTGTGTTCTCTTCGACTTCGACGGCCCGGTCTGCCACCTGTTCGCGGCGCGCCCCGCGGACGCGGTGGCGGGCCGGCTGCGCCAGTTGGCCACCGGCCTCGAGGCGGATCTCGGGCTGTCGCGGTTGATGAACGAGGAGTTACAGGCCTCACCCGACCCGCAGCGGGTGCTGCTCGGCATCGCGGCGAGACGCCCCGGCTGGGGCGTCGTGCAACGGCTGGAGGCGGCGCTCACCCGCGAGGAGATCGCCGCCGCCACCACCGCGCAGCCAACCCCGTACGCCGCCGCGCTCATCGCCTCCCTGACCGCGCGCGGCCGGCAGGTCGCCGTCGTCACCAACAACTCGCCCCAGGCCGTGGAGCGCTACCTCAACCAGCACCAGCTCGCCGGCTTCGTCGGCGGGCGCATCCACGGCCGCACCGGCGACCTGTCCCAACTCAAGCCGAATCCCGACTGCGTGTTGCGCGCCCTGCGCTCGACGCGCACGCCGGCGGAACGCGCCCTGATGATCGGGGACGCGACCACCGACTTCGTCGCGGCACGCGCCGCGGGGGTCGCCTTTCTCGGCTACGCGCCGAACCAGGCCGGCGCCGACGCCTTCCGCGCGGCCGGCGCGGAGCATCTCGTGCGCTCCCTGGAGGAGGTGCTCACCGCGCTCGTCACGCCGGCTCCCGAGTGAAATGAACCAAATGAGCCATCGGCAGACGGGCGAATGGGGCGTTACCGTGCTCCTACCCGCGCGATCCCCACTCGCCCACGTCCATCGTTCATTCCACCGCTGCCCGGGAGCCTACCGCCATGAGCCAACTGCGAACCCGGACGACGACCGCCCCGACTCTGCGCGGGAACCATCGCGTCTGGCACATCCTGCGTCCGACCGGCGACCTCGCGGCCCTGGGGCCGCTGAAGGCAGGTCGTCCCCGGTCCGGCGTCCACCGCTTCGACCCGCGTTGTTTCGACAGTGAGGAGGACCTGCTCGTTGAACTCGCCCTGCTGGGCGTCGACCGCATTCCCCCCGTCTACCGGCTGGGTACCGAGGACTTACTGGTGCACGGCTACATCGAGGGCGAGGTGCTCTCCGCGCTCCGACCCCCCGGTGCCCCGCTGAGCGACCTCCATCTGGACCAGCTCGTCGAGCGCTTCGGCGGGTTGGCGACGATACCGCCGTCCGCGCTGGAGCTGGTCCACAGCTGTCCGCGGCCCGGCCGGCCGCGGCACGGCGGGGAGTTCATGCACGGCCTGGTGCGCTTCACCCGGCGGCACGTCTACGCGGTGCACCGGCCGGAGTTGCACCGCCTGTTCGCCGCGCTGCGGATCGACCCGGGCGTGCTGGCCGCGGACGGCGTGCTGGCCCGGGCGGCCGACCGGCTGACCGACCGCCCGTTCTGCCTGCTGCACGGCGACCTGCACCGGGACAACCTGATCGTCGCGCAGACGGACGGCGCGCTGTGGACGATCGACTGGGAGCTGGCCATGCTGGGGGACCCGGTCTACGACCTGGCGACCCACCTGCACCTGATGCGCTATCCGCGGGCGCAGGAGTTCCGGATGGTGACCCGCTGGGCCGAGATGATGGACCAGCGGCTGCCCGGCGCCGCCCGCGGCCTCGACCGCGACCTGCCACGGTATCTGGCGTACAAGCGGGTGCAGTCGGTGTTCACCGACGTCATCCGGCAGGGGTTCGAGGTACGCAGGACCCCGCCCGCGCGCTTGCCGGAGCAGCTGGCGCGCACGGCGCGGGTCGTCTGCTCGGTACTCCGGGCGGCGGCGGAACCTCTGGGGCTGGGCCGAATGCCCAGCCCCAGATCCGTTGAACGGGCCTACGCGGCGCTACACCGCGAACACCCCACGTACACCGTGCGGAAGAGGCCCGAGCGGCTGTCCAGGTCCCGCGGGTTGCCGCCGATGCCCCACCCACGGGCCGCCAGGGACTGACGACCGGGGCCGGGCACCCCGGCCGATGCCCGGCCCCGGAACCAGAACGACCACGGCCCGCACGGGCCGGCTCCGCGTCGACGGGAGCCGCCCCGTGAGACTCGCCGCGTCAGCGGCGTTCGTGGCGTTCGTGGCGTTCCAGTTCCACCCTGGGCAGCAGCCGGCCGAGCCAGCCCGGCAGCCACCAGGCGCGGCGTCCCATCAGCTGCATCGCCGCCGGCACGATCAGGCAGCGGATCACCACCGCGTCCACGAAGATCGCGACCGCCATGCCGAAGCCCATCTGCTGCAGCATCCGCTCGCTGCTCATCATGAACGCCCCGAAGACCATCACCATGATCGCGCCCGCCGCGGTGATCACCGACCCCGTGTGCCCGAGGCCCTCGCGCACCGCCAGCGCGTGGTCCCTGGTCCGCGACCACTCCTCGTGGATCCGGGAGACCAGGAAGATCTCGTAGTCCATGGACAGCCCGAACACGATGGCGAAGATCATCACCGGCAGGAACGACTCGACGGGCCCGGCCTGCACCCCGAACAGCCCCTCCTGGAACACCAGGGTCATGGCGCCCAGCGCGGCACCGATGCTCAGCAGGTTCAACGCCGCCGCCTTCAGCGGGATCAGCACCGAGCGGAACACCAGGACCAGCAGCAGCATCGACACGCCGACGACCAGGATCACGAAGAGCGGCATCCGCTCGGCGACCGTGTCGGCGAAGTCCTGCGACGCCGCCGTCGAGCCGCCGACCAGGTACTCGGCACCGGTCTGCTCCGACAGCCCGGGCAGCACGTCGTCGCGCAGCGAGGCGACCAGGTCGGAGGTGGCCTCGTCCTGCGGGGCGGACTCGGGGAAGACGATGACCGTGGCGATCTCGCCGCCCTCGGTCGGAATCGGCTCGGTGGCCGCGGCCACGCCCGGCGTGCCGTTCAGTGTCCCGGCGGCCGCGGCGGCCGCCCCCTCGGCGCCGCTGTCCCCGCCGTCGGCGACGACGACCAGCGGGCCGTTGAAGCCGGGCCCGAAGCCCTCGGCCAGCAGGTCGTACGCCTGCCGGCTGGTGGAATCGGCCGGGTCGTTGCCCGCGTCGGCGAACCCGAGCCGCATGCCGAGCGCCGGCGCGGCCAGCGCGAGCAGCGCGACCACCGACACCACCAGCGCGGCCAGCGGGTGCCGCTGCACCACGCCGCCCCAGCGCCGCCACACCTCGCCCGCCGGCGCCCGGCCCTTCGCCGCCCGCTTCGCCGCCCTGGCGGTGAACTGACGCGCGAAGCGCCGGCCGAACAGCCCGAGCAGGGCGGGCAGCAGGGTGAGCGTGGCGACCATGGTCACCAGCACCGTCACGGCGACCGCGACGGCCATGCCCTGGAGCGCGCCGATGCCCAGCGCCACCAGGCCGAGGAGCGCGACGATCACCGTGCACCCGGAGAAGAACACCGTGCGCCCCGCGGCGTCCAGCGCCGCCCGGGTGGCCTGCTCCGGGGCCGCGCCCGCGACCAGTTCCGAGCGGTAGCGGGCGAAGATCAGCAGCGCGTAGTCGATGCCCACGCCGAGCCCGACCAGGGTCATCACGTACGGCGTGTAGTCGGCGATGGTGAAGACGTGGGACGCCAGCACGGTGAGCGAGATCGCCCCGCCGACCGCGAAGATCGCGGTGATCACCGGCAGCCCGGCGGCTATCAGGGTGCCGAACATCAGCACGAGCACCACCAGCGCGGCGAGCACGCCGATGCCCTCGGCGGCGCCGCCCTCGTCCTCGGCGAGGCTGCGGGCCGCGTCGCCGCCCAGCTGCACGTCGAGCCCGTCGCCGGCCGCCTCGCGCGCGGTGTCGTGGATCCGCTGCGTCTCCTCCAGCGCCATCTGCTCGGCCGGCACGTCCAGCACGACCGTGGCGTAGGCGACGGTGCCCTCGTCGTTGATCGCGCCGCGCTCGTCGTACGGGCTGACCACGGACGCGACCCGCGGCAGCTCGGCGACCTCGGCCAGCATGTCCTCGACCCGGCCCTCGGTGCCGGCGGCGCGGAGCCCCGACTCGTCGTGCAGCACGATGTCGACGGTGTCGCCCGCCTGCGCCGAGCCGTGCCGCTCCAGCAGGTCGCTGGCCTCCTGGGACTCGGTGCCCGGCAGCGTGAAGTCGTTGCGGTAGTCGCTGCCCACGGCCATCGTGGTGGCCTGGAGCCCGACCAGGACGGCCACCCACAGCAGCAGCGCGGTCCATCGGTGGCGGTACGAGAAGCCCGCGAGTCGTTCGAAGATGCCGGGTCGTCCCGGTGGCTGCGGGGGCGCGGTCGCGGCCCGGGCCGAAGTCGTACTCATGCGGGTCTCCTCCTGAGGAATGCCAATGAGGCGGGGGATCGATGGAGTCAGTGAGGTCAGTGAGGTCGGTGCGACGGGTGAGATCGGTGCGACCGGTGCTGGCGGACCGGGTGCCGGTCGCCGGCTAGCCGGAGCCGCGCCGGAGCCGCAGTAGTTGGACCACGAACAGCGCCAGGAGCGGCGGGACCAGCAGCGTCAGCACGGGCGTGGGCGCGGCGTTCCCGGACAGCGGCAGCCGGACGCCGGCCAGCGGCGGCAGGACCGCCAGCACCGTCGAGGTCAGCGCCACCGACCGGCCGCCCGCGCGGGGCCCGGCCAGCTGCCTGGCCCGGCGGAACGGTTCGCCGGTGAGCCGCCGGGTGCCGGCGCCGAGCCCGTGGGTGAGGAACAACAGCAGCACGGCCGCCACGGCGCACCACCCCGTCAGGTCGTCGGTGCGCCGGGCGCCGCCGACCAGCACGGACGCCAGGGCCCAGGCCAGCCCGCCGGCCAACAGCCAGCTGCCGAGCAGCGCGGCGCCGTGGCCCCGGCCGGCCACCGGCCCGCGGGAGCGCCGGAGACCGGCCGCGCGGACCAGCCAGCCGGCCACGAGCACCGCGGGGATCGGCCACAGCCCGGTGAACAACTCGCCGGCCAGGCCGGGGAAGCAGCCGACCAGCACGACCACCGTGCCCGTCAGCCATGCCCCGGCCCCGCGCCCGGGGGGTGCCAGCGCGGCCAGCACGCGACGCCGTTCGGCGTCCGTCCGGCCAAGGAAGCGGAGCAGCATGCCCAGGCCGAGGCTCGCGCCGACGAGCACGAGGTACCCGGCGGCGAAGAGCCCCAGCAGGGAGGCGGCGATCGTTTCCATGCCCCCAACGGTGGGCGTCCGGCACCCGCCGCCACGTCCCCCGGTGGCGGACACCCGCCGTACCACCCGGGTTGCACCGAACCCCGACCCCTACACCGCCAGTTGCGACCTCCCCCAACGGCCTCCGGGCTCCCCCCTAGGGGCCGGCCCCGGACTCCCCGCAGGGGGCACGATCCGGAGGATCCGACTCAGCGGTCCTGGGGCAGCGCGTCGAGGAGACGTCCGCGGATGGCCTCCAGCGCGGCGATCTTCGCCTCGACGTCGGTGAGTCGGTGCGTGATGGCCCTCGCGCTCGCGGGACAGCCGGGGCCGTCGGCGATGTGCTGATCGAGACAGGGCAGGAAGGCGCGGAGGTCATGGGCGGTGAAGCCGAGCGAGAGCAGCTGCCTGATGTTGACCACCCGGGCGACGGCCGTCTCGTCGTACTCCCGGTAGCCGTTCGGCGCCCGCCGTGGGTGGAGCAGGCCCTGCTCCTCGTAGTACCGCAGGGCCCGAATGGTGGTGCCGGCCTCGTTCGCCAGCTCTCCGATCAGCATCGCCCCACGTCACCCAGCCGCGCTCAGCCCACCGTCGACACGAATAACCGTACCGGTGAGGTAACCGGCTTCCGGGCGCGCCGCGTTCACGATCCACCAGGCGATCTCCTCCGGCTGGGCGATGCGCCCGAGCGGGATCCGGGCCCGCATTCCCCTGGCCGCCGCGGCGATCTCCTCGTCCGAGAACCCGGCGTGGCTCAGCACGGGTGTCGCCGTGATCCCGGGCGCCACCGACACGACGCGAAGGCCGCGCTGCGCGAGCTCGACGGCCCACGTGTGGGTCAGGAAGTCCAGGGCCACCTTCGTGGAGCCGTAGAGCGAGCTCATCGGCCAGCCGTCGTGGGGCGGGTTGGACGTGACGTTGACGATGACGCCACCGGCCTCCAGGTGCGGTAGCGCCTCCTGGGCGAGGAACACCGGGGCGAGGAGGTTCGTGGCGAGCTGTTCCTCGGCGGTCTTCCGGTCGATCGCGCCGAGCAGCGCCGGACGGGTGATCGCGGCGTTGTTGACCAGGACATCGATGCGGCCGAAGGCCTCCAGGGCAGCGGCGACGATCTCGGCCGAGGCGTCCGGCGCGGCGACGTCGGCCACGCACGTCCGGAGGCGCGGGTGGTGGGCGGCGGTCTCCGCCAGGCGTTCGGCGGTCCGGCCGACGATGAGCACCTCGGCGCCCGCGGTGGCGAACAACCGGGCTGTCGCCCGGCCGATCCCGGTGCCTCCCCCGGTGACGATCACTGCCCGGCCGCGAAGGGTGTCCGTCTCTTCCATGGCCGGGGATGCTAGGCCCTGACCCCGGCGTCAGGGTCAAGGGCCGGGGACGACTCCAGGCGCCGAAGCCGGCGAACATCCTTGAGAGCACCGCACTAGCTGAGCCAGCCCGGGGTGATCATGCCGGACTCGTAGGCCAGGATCACCAGCTGCGCCCGGTCCCGGACGTCCAGCTTGGTCATGATGCGGCTGACGTGCGTCTTCGCCGTCGCGGGCGACAGCACCAGGCGCCGCGCGATCTCGTCGTTGGTCAGCCCGGCGCCGACCAGGCCCAGCACCTCGCGCTCCCGCTCGGTCAGCGCGTTCAGCCGCGGTCCCGGATCGGGCTGCCTGACCCGCCCCGCGAACTCGGCGATCAGCCGGCGGGTGACGGCGGGCGCGATCAGCGCGTCGCCGCGCGCGCAGACCCGGACGCCGTGCAGCAGTTCCATCGGCTCGGTGTCCTTGACCAGGAATCCGGAGGCCCCGGCCCGCAGCGCCCCGTACACGTAGTCGTCCACGTCGAAGGTGGTCAGGATGACCACCCGGACGTCGGCCAGCCGCCCGTCGGCGACGATCTCCTCGGTGGCGGCGAGGCCGTCCTGCTCCGGCATCCGGATGTCCATCAGCACGATGTCCGGGCGCAGTTCGCGCGCCAGCCGCACCGCCTCATGGCCGGTCGCCGCCTCGCCGACCACCTCGATGTCGTCCTCGTCGTCGAGGATGGAACGGAAGCCGGCCCGCACCAGCCGCTGGTCGTCGGCGAGCACCACCCTGATCATGCGTCTCCCCTGCCCGTCGCCGTGCCCGTGCCCGCCGCGGTCGTCGGCGCGGCGCGTGTCGCCGGCCCTCTGTCGGCGGCCGACGGCAGCGGCAGCCGGGCGGCGACCCGGAATCCGCGCACATTCTGGCCCACTCCGCCGGGTCGCGCCGCCACGATGTTCCCGATCGTCAGCTCCCCGCCCAGCGCCCTGGCCCGTTCCGCCATGCCCCCGATGCCGGAGCCCAGCGCGCCGGCCGGGCCGACCGCCTCCTCCTCCGGCACGCCGCGCCCGTCGTCCTCGATCCGCACCCGCAGCTCGTCCGGCGCGTAGTCGACGCGGACCACGGCCCGCCCGGCCGCCGCGTGCCGGGCGACGTTGGTCAGCGACTCCTGCACGATCCGGTACGCGGCCAGGGATATCTGCGGCGGCAGCACGGGCGGCGCGCCACTGGTCTCGACGGTCACGGCCAGCCCCGCGGTGCCGGCCCGTTCGGCCAGCTCGCCGATGCGGTCGAGTCCCGGCGCCGGCTCGGTCGGCGCCCCCTCGTCGACCTGCCGCAGCACCCCGAGCGTGGCGCGCAGCTCGCGCAGCGCCTCCTTGCTGGTGTCGCGCACCGACTCGAGCGCCCGCACCAGCTCCTCCGTCTCGCCGGGCCGCTTCGCGCTGCGGTGCACGGCCGCGGCCGCCTGGACGTTGATCAGCGAGATGTTGTGGCCCAGCACGTCGTGCAGTTCGCGGGCGATGCGCAGCCGCTCCTCGGTGGCCGACTGGCGGGACCGCACGTCCCGCTCGCGCTCTGCGGCGAGCACCCGCTGCTCGGTCTCCCGCTGGTAGGCGTGGCGGACCTGCATGGCGTGGCCGAACGCGATGACGCTGAGCAGCCAGCCGCCGAGCAGCGCGATCGACATCGGCTGCACGTGCCGCTCCTCCTCGTAGAGCACCAGCTCCGAGTAGGCCAGCAGCAGCATGGTGACCGCGGCGAGCGTCAGCGCGGCGGTCAGCTGTCCCGAGCGGGCGATCGCGTACAGCGCGACGATGAAGGAGACCATGGGCGCCACGCCGTCCGCCCAGGCCACGGGGTAGTAGACGAGGGTGCCGGCGAGCGTCAGCACGCCCACCGCGACGGGCCAGCGGTGGCGGAGCCCCACGGTCAGCCAGCAGGCCGCGGCCAGCAGCCAGCCGACGAGGCCGACCGCGGCGCCGCCGGCCTCCCCGGTGCGGAACAGCAGCATGGCCGTGTCGGCGACCAGGGCCAGGCCGACGAGCTGGAGCACGCGGTCCTCGCGCAGTGCGCGCCAAGGCGTCGAGGGGGCTGCCATGCGCCCAGAGTACGTAGGCTGGGGTCGGGAGCGCGGCCCCGCTCACGCGCCGCCCACCCGCTTCGCCACCCGCCATCCCCAGGAGGAACGTCCCCATGACCGGCCAGACCGGCCCTGCCCCGGAGAGCAACGAGCCGGCCCACGACCCGGAGGTGCTCCAGCTCGCCGCGAAGGTCTTCGATCTGGCGCGGGGCGGGGACACCGACACGGTGGCGGCGTACGTCGACGCCGGCGTGCCGGCGAACCTCAGCAACGACCGGGGGGACACGCTGCTGATGCTGGCCGCCTACCACGGGCACGCGGACACCGTGCGGGTCCTGCTGGACCGGGGTGCGGACGCGACCCGGGCCAACGACCGCGGCCAGACGCCGCTCGCGGGCGCGGTCTTCAAGGGCGAGGAGGAGGTGGTCCGGGTGCTGCTCACCGCCGGCGCCGACCCCGCGGCCGGCCACCCCTCCGCCATCGACACGGCCCGGATGTTCGGCCGCACCGAGTTGCTCACCCTCTTCGGCGCGTAGCCCTTGCCGGGCCAGCCGCGCCAGCCGGGCAGACGGACCGAGTGCCCGGCGGACCGGACCGGCGGCACATCGGCGGCACCGAACGCACCAGCGAGCCGCCCGACCGGGCGCCCAGCGGCCCGCACCGAACGGCACACCCGCGACACCGAACGCACCGGCGGCAGACCCACCGGATGCCCGGCAGCCGCATCGGCGGCAGACCGGCGACACCGAACGGCGCCAACGGCAGACCGACCGGGCCCTCGGCGGGCCGCAACGGCGGCGCCGGACGGCGGTGGCGCGGGGCTCCCCCGGCGGGAAGCCGGTCAGTACCTGGCGCGGGTGGCGGCCGCGATCTCCCGTGGCGTGGCGTCCGCGAACAGCTCGATCTCCGCACGGCGCACCGCCGCGACCGCCCCGAACAGCGGCTCGCCGAGCGCCTCGCGGAGCACCGCCGAGTCCTCGAAATGCCGCAGCGCCTCCGCCAGCGACTCCGGCAGCCGGGGCGGCCGGCCCTCCTCCGGGCCCGCGGCCGGATCCCCGGACACCGGCGGCGGCAGGCTCAGGCCCGCCTCCAGACCGGCGAGCCCGGCCGCGATCACCGCGCCGACCACCAGGTACGGATTGGCCGCCCCGTCGAAGCACTTCACCTCGGCGTTGGCCGCGTCCGACCGATCCGGTTCGCCGGCCACGAAGCGCAGCGCGGCCTCGCGGTTCTCCAGGCCCCAGCATCCGAAGACGCCGGCCCAGTGGGACGGCCTGAGCCGCAGGTAGCTGGCGGGCGAGGGCGCGCCGAGCGCGAGCAGCGCCGGCAGTTCGCGCAGCACCCCGGCCAGGAACGCCTCGCACTCTCCCGTCATGCCGTGCGGGCCCGTGCCGCCCCCGCACAGGTTCCGGTCGCCGCGCCACAGGCTGAGGTGCAGATGCCGGCCGCTGCCGACCCCGGCCGGGTCGACGACCGGGGCGAACGAGGCGGCCAGCCCGTGCCGCACGGAGACCGCGCGGACGGTCTCGCGCACCAGCACGGCCAGGTCGGCGGCGCCGACCGGATCCGCGGGCGCGACGGAGATCTCGAACTGGCCGGGCGCGTACTCGGGATGCAGTTGCAGCACGCCGAGGTCCTGCGCGGTGGCGGCCTCCATCAGCGCGGACAGGTAGCCGGAGAGCTCCACCAGGCGGGTCATGCCGTACGCGGGCCCGGCGCACGGGTAGCGCAGCTCCCGGTCCGCGGCCTCCGCCGCCTCGCCTCCCGCGCCGGGTTCGCCGCCGGGCTCACCGCCCGGCTCGCGGGGCGGCCGGGTCACCACCCACTCGGTCTCGAACCCCATCCGCAGCTCGACCCCGTGCTCCTCCCGGGCCCGCGCCACCTGCCGCCGGGCGAACAGCCGCTGGCACGCCGGATACTCCGCGCCGTCCTGCCGGTACCGGTCCACCGGCGCCCAGGCCCATCCGGGCTGCCCGGCCAGCACGGTGAGCCGGTCCAGATCGGGTCGCAGCCGCAGGTCGCCGTCGGGCCCGCCGACGTGCGGGCTGCTGGTCATCGAGTCGTCGACCAGGTAGACGTCGAAGACCGGCGACATCCCCACCCCGCGCCGCGCGGCGTCCGCCAGCCGCCCGACCGGCACGGTCTTCACGCGGGTGAGCCCCGCGTTGTCCACCCACGTCAGCGCCACCCCCCGCACCCCCGCCGCGCCCAGCCGTCCGGCCACATCCCCCATATCACCCATCTCCATGCGCGCACCCTGCCCATACCGACCAGCCCTCGCAACCCCGCCGACGGTAGTACCGCTGGTATTACCGCCTGTCGTACACTGGGATCATGGCTGCCGAGAAGTTGTCCATCTCGTTCGATCCGGAGACGGTCGCTCGGGCCCGTCGGGCCGCGGGGAGAGCGGGCCTCCCCCTGTCCACCTGGATAGACCGCGCGGCGCGGCACGAGGCGGACCTCGACGAGGCGCGCGCGGCGCTGGCCGAGCAGTACGAGACGTTCGGCGAGCCGGGTGGCGACGAGCGGGAATGGGCGAACCAGGCACTGACGGACGCCGGAGTGGGGCAGCCGGAGCCGGCCGAGGAGTTGGCAGCGCGGCGCTACGCACTCGCCGCGCTGGACGAGACGGCCTCGGAGGGAGGCGGATGAAGGCGCTCCACGCCCGCGGTCTGCTGCTGGACGCGGGCGCCCTCCGGGACGCCGAGCGACACCCCCGGGGACGCACCTGGGCGATGTGCGCGGCCGAGGTCGCCGAGGGCCGGCAGCCGTTACTGCCGCTCACCGTCCTGGCGCAGATGTGGCGCGGCGGCCCGGGCCAGGCCGGGCTGGCCCGGGTGGCCAAGGTCTGCACGCTGGTGGGGATCGACGAACGCCTGGCGCGCCGGACCGGGGTTCTGCTGGGCCGCTCGGGCACGGCCGACGTCGTGGACGCCATGGTGGTGCTGATCGCCGCCGAGGCTGGGACCGCGGTGGTCACCTCGGACCCGGGAGACCTGGCCAAGCTCTCCGAGGCGGTGGGGGTACGTGTGCCGCTCATCGTCCTGTGAAGAGAGATTGCCCGACAGGCTCCCAAGCGGGTATAACTACGGTATGACCACTCCGAAACGAGCCGCGAAGATCGCGATCAGTCTGCCGGCCGAGCAGCTGGAGTACCTCAAGGCCGCCGAGGAGGCGGGGCGCGGGAGCGTCTCCGGGCATATCCAGCAGCTCATCCAGCGCGAGCGCGAGGCCGCCGACATCGAGGAGACGCTGCGCCGGCTGTTCGGCGACGAGCGGGTCCCCGGCCCGGAGCACGAGGCGTGGGCGCGGCGCGCCCTCGGCATCGCCGACGACGAGTCAGCCGATCCGGCCGACAGCGAAACGGCGGGTAACGCCGCCGCGTGACCAGCCCCGATCCCACCGGCGCCGAAGGCACTGAGAGCAGCGACGGCATCGGCGGCCGCATCCTGGACACCACCGCCCTGATCACCGCCGCCCGTGGCGACCTCTACATGCGGGCGCTGTTCAGCCTCGCGCACCGCCGGGTCATCCCGCTGCTCGCGCCGGCCACCTGCGTGGCGGACGCGTCCGCCGCCCTGCATCCGCACGGCCGCGACGCGCTCACCGCGATACTGCGCTTCCCGCTGGTCACCCTGGCCGGGCTCGACGAGTCGCAGGCCGTCGGCTCCGGCATCCTGCGCTCCGCGCACCGCCCGGTGGCCACCACCGCCGGCCACGTCGCGTACCTGGCGGCCGCGCGCCAGTGGCCCGTCATCACCTCCGCGCCGACGCCGCTCCGCACGCTGTACCCCAGCATCGAGGTGGAGACGCTGCCCGAGGTGCCCTCGTAGGCTGACCCGATGATCGTCTGGCTGAACGGCACGTTCGGGGCAGGCAAGACCACCACCGCCCACGAGCTCACCGCCACGCTGTCCGACGCGCGGCTCTTCGACGCCGAGCAGGTGGGGTACATGCTGCGCCACGCGCTGACGTCCGTGCGCGTCACGGACTTCCAGGACCATCCGCCCTGGCGCGCCCTGGTCGTGGCGACCGCCCGCGAACTGCTCGACTATCTCGGCGGCACGCTGGTGATCCCGCAGACCGTCCTGGTGGAGCGGTACTGGGCCGAGATCAGCGCGGGACTGGCCGCCGCCGGCATCCCGGTGCGGCACTTCGTCCTGCACACCGACCGCGCCACGCTGGTGCGCCGCATCGAGACGGACACCAAGGAGGAGAGCGCCGGCGCCCTCCAGTGGCGGATGGACCACCTCACCCCCTACGAGGAGGCGCTGCCGTGGCTGAGCCGCGCGGCCGAGGTGGTGGACACCACGCACACCCCGCCCGCCGAGGTCGCCCGGCACGTCGCCGGCCGGCTCGGGCGGGTGCCCGGCCCGCCGAACGTGGCTTCCGCGAACAGCAACCGCGCGGTCGACTGATCCGGGCCCGGTCGCATTCGCGGCGGGATGCGCCAGGATGGACGGATGGCGACAACGAACCAGGAGGCACAGGAGACCACCGCGCGGTGGGCCACGGAACACGGCGCGGGCATGGCGGACTTCGCGGGCGCGTATCTCTCGGGATCGACGATCTGGCGGGCGGCGGACGCGAAGCTGGACCCCGCGTCCGACATCGACGTGGTCGTCGTGCTCGACCGGGAGGACGTCCCGCCCAAGCTCGGGAAGTTCCGGTGGGACGACGTCCTGCTCGACGCCTCGTACCAGAGCGCGGAGGAACTGGCGTCACCGACGGCGGTCCTGGGCGACTACCATCTGGCCGGCTGTTTCCGCGCCGAGGCGCCGGAGCCGATCGCCGACCCGAGCGGGCGCCTGGCGGCGTTGCGGGAGGCGGTGGCGCCGGAGTTCCCGCGCCGCGCCTGGGTGCGACGGCGCTGTGCGGACGCCCGGGCGCGGGTGCTGGACCGTCTCGGCACGGTGAGCGCCTACGCCGAGCGCGGGGCGCCCGGGGCGGATCAGGGCGGCGAGGGGCCACCGCCGTTCCACGAGCAGGTCATCACGTGGCTGTTCGGCACCGGCGTCACCACGCACGTGCTGCTCGCCGCCGGGATGCGCAACCCGACCATCCGGCTGCGCTACCCGGCCGCGCGCGAGCTGCTGGCCGACTACGACCTGCTGGAGCCGGCCTACGACGAGCTGCTGGCGCTGCTCGGCTGCGCCCATCTGGACCGGGTGCACGTCGAGGCTCATCTGACGGCCCTGACGGAGGTGTTCGACGCCACCGCCGGCGTGCTGGACGGGCTCGCCGAGCCCTCTCCGCTCTTCTTCGCCTCGGATCTCCGCCCCGAGGCGCGGCCGATCGCGATCGACGGCAGCCGCGCGTTGATCGACCGCGGCGAGCACCGGGAGGCGGTCTTCTGGATCGTCGCGACCTTCGCCCGCTGCCTGACCGTGCTCGACCGGAACGGTCCCCGCGCGACGTTCGACCGGCACGCGGCGCCGTTCGCCGACGTGCTGGCCGATCTGGGCCTGGCCTCCCCCGCCGACCTGCGCGCCCGGTCCCGGACCACGGCGGCCTACCTGCCCCGACTCGCCCACCTCGCCGAACAGGTACTGGCGGCCAACCCCGCCGCCACGAACTGACGACCGCCCGTCGGCGGTCGTCAGTCCCCACGGCGCCGGCCGGCGGTCGTCGTCGCCCTCAGCCGGGCGCACTCCCCGCGGCCGGCCGAGCCAGCCGCCGTCCCCAGGGCGCCACCACGGCACGGCCCACGGGCACCCGGCACGCCGTGGCCCGCATGACAGGCACCCGCGCGGCCTGGTCCCCAGGACCGGATCCGCGCCGACGCCGTCTTCAGTGATCGCCGCGAAGCCGGTCCATCTCCCGGCGGTCCCGCTTCGTCGGGCGGCCGGCGCCGCGGTCGCGGATGCCGGCCGGGGCGAACGCCTCGCGCGGCGGGGGCGGCGGGCTGTTGTCGACGTAGCACTCGACCGCGACGGGCGCTCCCACGCGCTTGCGCACCACCCGTTTCACCACGACCACCCGGTCCCGCCCCGCGTGCCGGAGCCGGACCTCGTCGCCGGGCCGGACGGGATGGGCGGGCTTGACGCGCTCGCCGTTGACCCGGACGTGGCCGCCCCGGCATGCGGTGGCGGCCAGCGAGCGTGTCTTCACCAGGCGCACCGACCAGATCCAGCTGTCGACCCGGACGGTGCCCTGGCTCTGGCCCTGCTCCGGGGCCGCGGAGTCTGACGTCGTCATGCTCCGACTCTGCCACGACCGGGGTGCCGGGTTCGCGCGCGATTCGGACGCGAGACCCGGCACACGCGACCGCGCACCCGCCGCGGGCTCAGGTGGCGACCGGCGCCGGGCGCTCCTCGCCCGCCTGGTCGCCCGCCTGGTCGCCCGCCTGGTTGGCCCGGCCGGCCGGGTCGGCGGCCGTCGGACCTCCCGCCGGCGCCTCGGCCGGAGTCGCCGGGCCGCCGCGCAGCGGCACCTCCCTGACGAACAGGGCCGCCACCAGCGCGATCACCGAGACCGCCGCGCCGATCAGGAACGACGCGTTGGTGCCCGCGGCGACCGCGAACTGGTACGCCTCGCGCGCCGGCTCGGACAGCGCCGCCATGCTCTCGGCGGTCAGCTGCGCCGACTCCTGGACCGCACCGCCGGCGGCGCCGTCGCCCCGGGCGGCCATCTCGTCCCGCACCTGCTGGGTGAACACCGCGCCCATCAGCGCGACGCCGAAGGAGCTGCCCAGGGTGCGGAAGAGCGTGGTGGTGGAGGAGGCCACGCCCATGTCCTTCAGCTCCACGCTGTTCTGCGCGACCAGCATGGTGATCTGCATCAGGAAGCCCATGCCGGCGCCGAGCAGCGCCATGTAGAGGCCGGAGGTCAGCCTGGTGGTGCCGGTGTCCATCTGGGACAGCAGGAACATCCCGACCACCATCAGCGCACCGCCGACGATCGGAAAGGCCTTGTACCGCCCGGTGTTGGTGGTGATCCGGCCGGCGACCAGCGAGACGACCATCATCGACAGCAGCATCGGGAGCAGCAGCAGCCCGGAGTTGGTCGCCGAGGCGCCCTGCACCGCCTGCTGGAAGAGCGGCAGGTACAGCGTGCCGCCGAACATCACGAAGCCGATCATGAAGCCGATCACCGACATCAGCGAGAAGTTCCGGCTGCGGAAGATGTGCAGCGGCATCACCGGCTCCTCGGCCCGGGTCTCGACGTGGAGGAACGCCGCCAGCGCCAGCACGCCGACCACGGTCAGCCCGACGATGGTCGCCGACCCCCACGCGTACTCGGTGCCGCCCCAGGTGGTGACGAGCACGATCGCGGTGATGCCGGCGGTCAGCAGCGCGGCGCCGAGGTAGTCGATGCGGCCCTTCGGCCGTTCCCGCTTCGGCAGGTGCAGCACCGCCGTGACCATGGCGAACGCGACCGCGCCCAGCGGGAGGTTGATGTAGAAGGTCCAGCGCCAGCCCCAGTGGTCGGTGATGAAGCCGCCGACCGTGGGGCCGCCTATCATCGCGACGGCCATGACGGCCGCCATCATGCCCTGGTACCTGCCGCGTTCCCGCGGGGGAATCAGGTCGCCGATGATGGCCATCACGCCGACCATCAGGCCGCCGGCGCCGAGGCCCTGGACGACGCGGAAGCCGATGAGCTGGCCCATGTCCTGCGACAGGCCGGAGAGCGCCGAGCCGACCAGGAAGATCACGATCGAGGAGAGGAAGGCGCCCTTCCTCCCGTACATGTCGCCGACCTTCCCCCAGATCGGGGTGGAGGCCGCGGTGGCCAGGGTGTAGGCGGTGACCACCCAGGAGAGGTGCTCGATGCCGCCGAGTTCGCCCACGATGGTGGGCATCGCGGTGCCGATGATCATGTTGTCGAGCATCGCGAGCATGATCGCGATCAGAAGCGCCATCAGTACGACCCGTACGCTGCGCTGCTGTGGCGGCGACTTCTCGGCCGTCGTCATACGTCTCCCCTACACTTACTTGTCGACCGGCTAGTGGGTACTGTGGGACAGTAGAGTCGCTACTAGTCGGCCGTCAAGTAAGTTTCTCGCAAAGCGAGGGAGCAGGATGCCCAGCACGCGCCAACCGCGCAGGTCAGACACCCGCCAGCGGATCCAGGACGTGGCCGTTGAGCTCTTCGCCGAGCAGGGCTACGAGAAGACCTCGCTGCGGGAGATCGCCGAACGGCTCGACGTCACGAAGGCGGCGCTCTACTACCACTTCAAGACCAAGGAGGACATCGTCGTCAGCCTCTTCGAGGACCTGACGCGGCCGCTCGACGAGACGCTCGCCTGGGGGGAGAGCCAGGAGCGCGGCCTGGACACCAGCATCGAACTGCTGCGCCGGTACAGCGAGGCCCTGGAGCAGGCGGTGCCGATGTTCCGCTTCCTGCACGAGAACCAGGCGGCCGTGCGCGACCTGCGCATCGGCGAGTCGTTCAAGGAGCGGTCCCTCGCCATGGTCAACCTCCTGACGCCGCCGGGCGCGGGCGTCGAGGAGCAGGTCAGGTGCGTCAGCGCGCTGCTCACCCTGCACGGCAGCCAGACCTTCGCGGCGGCCCTGCTCATGGGCACCGCCGAGGAACGCGGCCGGGCGGGCCTCGCGATCGCGGTCGAGCTGATCAGGGCGGCGCACGAGCGGTCGGAGCAGTCGTCCGCCGAACTGTGACAGCACGGTGATGAACGGCACACCGGGCGCTGGTAGGTTCGTCGGTCTGTCCGATCGGGGCAACCGAAAGAGGAGACCGGGATGACCGCCCAGTGCTGGAGCTGCCGTCAACGTCCGGCGACGATGCCTGACGGCCGCTGCCAGACGTGCGCGGGCGCGCCCGTCGGGGGCATGCCGCCCCAGGCGGGAGCCGCGCCGCAGAGCCCCTACCCGGGCGCGCCGCCGCAGGGCCCCTATCCCGGCACGCCGCCGCAGGGTGGTCAGCAGCCGTACCCGGGCGGTCCGCAGCCCTACCCGGGCCAGCAGCCGTACCCGCAGTACCCGCAGGGCGGCGGCGGGGCCTACGTGCCCCCGGCGCAGTTCAACAGCCCGCAGGGGCTGGCCAAGGCGCTCACCGTGCTGCTCACCGTGTCCATCGTCGTGTTCCTCATCACCGTCGCGACCGGCGCGAACTACGCCGGCGTGCTCGGGGACGTCGAGGACGGCACGCTCACCTCGCTCAGCGAGTACGACGACGCGGCCGACACCTATTCCGGGACCGCGCTGCTGGGCTCGCTGGCCATGCTCGCCACCGGCATCGTGTTCATCATCTGGTTCCACCGGACCCGGGTGAACGCCGAGGTCTTCGACGCCGCCGGACAGCGCAAGAAGCGCGGCTGGGCGATCGGTGGCTGGTTCGTGCCGATCGTCAACCTCTGGTTCCCCAAGCAGATCGCCAACGACGTCTGGCGCGCCTCCGCGCCGTACGGCCCGGACCAGGGGCGCGGCGTGCTGAACGCCTGGTGGACGCTGTGGATCATCTCCCTGGTCGCCAGCAGCGCGTCGTTCCGGATCGACACCGACAACACCATCGACAACCAGGAGGAGCTGGACGCGGTGCAGCGCGAGGTCAACCTCGGCATGCTCAGCGACCTCGTCGGCATCGCCGCGGCGATCCTGGCGATCCTCTTCGTCCGCAGGCTGACCGCCCGCCAGCTCACCAAGTACCAGCAGGGCCCGGCGCCGCAGCAGCCCGGGCAGTACCCCGGCGGCCCCGGCGGTCCCGGGCCGATGCCCCCGGCGTACGGCGGCTGACGCCGCCCGGACCCCAGCGGCCAGACCGAAGGGGCGGGATCCGCAGGCCGTGCGCGGCCTGCGGATCCCGCCCTTCGGCGCGCCGGTCAGAGTGCGGCGGTCGGGGTGGCGGCCGGCGTCGGGGTGGGGACGTTCCCACCGGGCCCGCCGGTGGCCTTCGTGCGGCGGAGCACCAGGGCCGCCAGGACGAACGCCGCGGCGAGGATCCACGCTCCGACCGTGAAGGCGAGGCGGTAGCCGCCGGTCAGCGCGGCGCCGCCGTCCGCGCCGGCCGCGGCCAGCTCCTCCGTGCGGGAGGCCGCCAGCGTGGACAGCACCGCCACGCCCAGCGCCCCGCCGATCTGCTGCGTCGTGCTGAACAGCCCGGACGCCAGCCCGGCGTCGTCCGCCCTGGCGCCCGACATGCCGAGCGTGGTCAGCGCGGGCAGCGCCAGCCCGAATCCGGAGGCGAGCAGCATCACCGGCAGCAGGTCCGTCACGTAGTCCGGGCGCTCCGGGATCCGGGCGAGCAGCACCAGCATCACCACCAGCAGGGCCAGCCCGGAGAGCAGCACCCGGCGTTCGCCGAACCGGGCGTTGAGGCGGGCCGAGACGCCGAGGGACACGGCGCCGATGCTGACCGCGGCCGGCAGCATCGCGAGGCCCGTCTCCGCCGCGCCGTAGCCCAACACCCGCTGCAGGTGCAGACCGACGATCACCTGGAAGGCGAACAGCGCGGCCACCATCATCAGTTGCACCGCGTTGGCGCCGGCCACGGCCCGGGAGCGGAGGATCCGCAGCGGCATCAGCGGCGTCCGGGCGGTCGCCTGGCGGACCACGAAGAGGACCAGCAGCACCAGCGCGAGCCCGCCGTAGCCGAGCGTGCCGGCCGAGGTCCAGCCGCTGCGCTCCACCCCGACGATCGCGTAACTGCCGATCATCAGCCCGGCCGTGACCAGCAGCGCGCCCAGCACGTCGGCGCCGGCCGCGAGGCCGGGGCCGCGGTCGGCGGGCAGCACGGCGGCGGCGAGCGCGACGACCGCGAGGCCGATGGGCAGGTTGATGACGAAGATCCAGTGCCAGCTCAGCGCGTCCGTGAGCACGCCGCCCAGCACCTGGCCGAGGGACGCGCCGGCGGCGCCGGTGAAGCTGAACACCGCGATGGCTCTGCCCCGTTCGCCCGGGGCCGGGAACAGCGTGATCAGAATGCCCAGGCCGACGGCCGAGGCCAGCGCGCTGCCGACGCCCTGGAGCGCCCGGGCGGCGACCAGCATGGCGGGTGAGGTGGCGAGGCCGGCCAGCAGCGAGGCCAGCGTGAAGACGGCGGTGCCGGCCAGGAACACCCGTTTGCGGCCGATCAGGTCGCCGAGCCGGCCGGCGAACAGCAACAGGCTGCCGAACGCGATCAGGTAGCTGTTGACGACCCAGCTCAGGCCGGCGGAGGAGAAGCCGAGATCGTGCTGGATGGCCGGCATCGCGACGGTCACGATCGACCCGTCCAGCACGGTCATCAGGAGTTGGGTGGCGAGGACGCCGAGGGCGAGGCCGCGGACCCTGGCGCTGGGGATGGTGACGGACACGGGGATCCCTCCCGATCGACGAGACGACGAGAGAGACGTTAGCAGATAGTTTTGTTGCGGACTATCTATTGGCGAACGGAATCCCCTCGATCCCGGCGCCGCACCGGCGCGTCAGCCGGCGCCCTGACGGGCCCGCCGCACCGGCCGCGGACTCTCCGCCGGCTCCGCCAGATACCCCGTGACCAGCCGGTTCATCGCGCGCACGAAGACCTCCCGCTCGTCCTCCGGCAGCGCCTGGAGCACCGCGTCGTGCACGCCGTCGACGATCCGCTGGCTCTGCCCGGCGATCCGGGCGCCCTCCTCGGTGACCGCGATGATCCGGGCCCGGCGGTCCCGGCTGGACGGGCGGCGCTCCGCGAACCCGGCCCGCTCCAGCGCGTCCACGGTGGCCACCATCGTGGTCTTGTCCATGTCGCCGATCTCGGCGAGCTGGGCCTGGGTGCGCTCCTCCTCCAGCGCGTGCACCAGCACGCAGTGCATGCGCGCGGTGAGGCCGATCTCGGCGAGCGCCGCGGACATCCGGGTGCGGAGCACGTGTCCCGAGCGGTCGAGGAGGAACGACACGTCGGGGCGGGTGCGGGTGGGTGACATGGCAGTCATGGCACCAGCGTAACCGGATTCCGGTCCGTGGCGGATTATCCGGAACCGACCCATGCCGGGGTCGCCGACCGGCGGTCGCCCACGTGCGCCCACGTGCGCCCACTGAACGATGTCCACCCCTGAGTCCGCCGACCCCGGTGTCCAAGTGCACGTTGCGCCTCCGAGGATCGCTGACAACCTGTCATCATGCGCAGACAAGCATTAGGCAGACGCGCCCTGTTGACGGCGAGCGCACTGGGCGCGGCGACCCTCGTCGGCGGTGGCCGCGCGCTGGCGACAGCGAGACCGACCGCACGAAGAAGCACGGGCCCGGTGGGCATCGGACGCACGACGGCCACCGAGGCCGCCGTGACCGCGGTGCCCCTGGGTGACCCGAACGGGCTCTACATGTGGCAACCGACGATCGTCAACCGGCGCGGCGACGTCATCGGCTCCAGCGGCGACAGCACGCCGGTGGTCTGGTCGAACGGGAGGCTGTCCGAGCCGCTCCTGCCCGCGGCGGGCAGCGCCTATCTGGAGTGGATCAACGACGCCGGGCAGTTCGTCGGCGGCTTCCGCGGCGTCCCGGACGACAAGCAGACGGCGATCGCCTGGCCGGAGGGGATCGGCGGGGAGGGCGTCGTGATCGAGCCCCGAGCGGAGTTCCGGGACAGCAGGGCGTACCTGATCAACAACAACGGCCAGGTGGTCTACGACGCCATCGGCGTCGACGACTACACCCGCCGCTGCTTCGTCTACGACCTGAACGACGGCTCCCGCACCGAGATCCTGCCGCCCGCCGGCCACCCGGGCGACGTCTACCCGCGCGGCTTCAACGACGCCGGGCAGTTCGTCAGCAGCGCCTACGCCCTCGGGGCGCGCACCTACGTCTTCTTCTGGGAGGACGGCGTCGCCACCGATCTGACCCAGTTCGGCAGCGGAACCGTGTACCACCTGAACCAGTCGGGACAGGTGCTGGGCAGCTACGCACCGCCCGAGGCCGACTTCTACGACCGCGCCTTCCTCTGGCACGACGGCGCCCTCACCGACCTCGGCGCGTTGGGCACGTTCGACGTCGAGATCACCTTCACCCGGCAGTCCCTGAACGACGCGGGCGAGACCATCGGCACCAGCGACGACGGCGTGCGGCGGATCCCGTTCCACCACACCGGCGGCGCGATGACCGAACTGCCGGTCCCCGCCGGGCTGGAGGCCGATCCGCTGGGCATCGCCCACACCGGCGACATCGCGGGCCGCTGCGGCGGGCCGCAGGACATCGTGACCAGCGCGTGCCTCTGGCGCGGGGGGCAGTTCCTGGACCTCGGCACGCCGCGGGGCTACAACGACGCCCAGGGCCGGCTGGCCACCGAACAGGGAGACGTCGTCGCGTTCGCCAGTTCCGCACGCGACAACCCGACCATGAGCTTCCTCCTCACCCCGGCCTGACGCGCGCCACGGCCGAGCCGGCCCCGTCAGCGGCCCGCCGGGCCCGTCCCTCCGGGGCAGGCGGGTCGTCCGCACCCGCCGCGCACCCGGCGCTGTCCAAGTGCCGGGTGCACGCATCGAGCTTCGGTGCCAGGCTGCGGCCATGCCAAAACTCAACGTGAGCAGACGGGCCCTGCTGACGGCCACCACGCTGGGAGCGGTGACCGCCGCCGTCGGCGCCCGGCCCGCGCTGGCGACCCCGCGCGGCCGACGGACCGGCCCCGTGGGCATCACCCGCACGACCGCCACCGCCGCGGACGTCACCGCCGTCCCGCTGGGCGACCCCGACGGGCTGTACATGTGGCGGCCGAGGGCGGTCAACCGACACGGTGACGCCGTCGGCGGGGGCTCGCCGGCCGCCGACGGGTCGGTGGTCTGGATCGACGGGGAGCTGCACGTTCCCCGGCAGCCAGGGACGGGCAGCGTGACCCTGGAGGCCATCAACGACGGCGGCCAGCTCGTGGGCGGCTTCCGCCGCTCCGGCGACTACAAACAGTTCGCCGTGGTCTTTCCCGACGGGGTCGCCGGTGACCCGGTCGTCCTCGAACCGGGCGACGACGTCCGCGACAGCTGCGCGTACTTCCTGAACAACGACGGCCAGGTGCTCTACACGGCCCTCGCCCAGGGCGCGGAGGCCCAACACCGCACCTTCCGCTACGACCTCAACGACGGCTCCCGCACCGAGGTCGAGCCGCCCGCCGGGTACTCCGGGGCGGTGAGGCCGCGCGGCCTCAACGACGCCGGGCAGGTCATCGCCACCAGTGGCGACCTGCACTTCTTCTGGGAGAACGGCGCCGCCACCCCCCTGGCAGCGGACGGGCTGCGGGCGTTGCACCACCTGAACGAGGCGGGCCAGGTGCTCGCCTCGCGCGGGGCGAACGCCGAGCGGGGCGCGTGCGTCTGGCGGGACGGCGTCCTCACCGACGTCCCCCCGCTGAACGAACACGGCTTCCGCGTCCCTCCCGAGCAGCCGCTGAACGACCTCGGCGACGTCATCGGGGTCAGCGACACCGCCACCGGCCTGCTGGTCCCGATCCTCCACTCCGGAGGCCGGACCACCGAGCTGCCGGTGGTCGGCGCGCGCGATACCAGCCCGCGCGCCATCAACAACAGCGGCCTCGTCGTGGGCCGGATCGAGGTCAGCGAGGGCATCGATCACGCCTGCCAGTGGCAGAACGGCGAGTTCCTCGAACTCGGCGTGGTGCAGGGGTGGGTCACCACGCAGGCGCTGTGGGTCACCGACCAGGGCGTCATCCTCGCGTACGCCACCGACGGCACCACCAGAGCCGGCGTCGCCTACCAGCTCACCGTGAGCTGACCCGCCCCGCCCGGCGGCACCCGGCCGTCGGGCGGGAGGTCCCGTTCCCCCGCCGGCTCCGTCACGCGGTGCGCGGCTGGTTGAACCGCAGCAGGTTGCCCGCCGGGTCGCGGAAGGCGCAGTCCCGCACGCCGTACGGCTGGTCCATCGGCTCCTGGAGCACCTCGCCGCCCGCCGCCCGGATCCGCTCGAACGTGGCGTCGCAGTCGTCCGTCCGGAAGATGACGCCGCGCAGCTGGCCCTTGGCCATCAGCTCGGCCGCCGCCCGCCGGTCGGCCTCCGGGGCGTTCGGGTCCGCGAGCGGCGGTTCGAGGACGATCTCCACGTCCGGCTGGGTCGGGGAGCCGACGGTCACCCACCGGAAGCCCTCGAAGCCGACGTCGTTGCGCACCTCGAGACCGAGCACGTCGCGGTAGAAGGCGAGCGCCTTGTCGTGGTCGTCGACGGCGATGAAGCATGTTGCGAGTGTGATGTCCATGGACCTCACGCTACGGACCGACGGCCGGCCTGGCTTCTCCGTTCCTGACCGGGCGCGTCTGGATCTTGGCGACGCAGGCCGGGATGGCGGCCCCGTCGCCGTGGTCCCTGGCCCGGTAGGCGCTCGGGCTCTCGCCGACCAGTTCGGTGAACCGCGAGCTGAACGAGCCCAGCGAGGTACAGCCGACCTCCATGCAGACCTCCGTCACCGACAGGTCGCCGCGCCGCAGCAGTGCCTTGGCCCGCTCGATCCGGCGGGTCATGAGGTAGCTGTACGGCGTCTCGCCGTAGGCGGCGCGGAAGCTGCGCGAGAAGTGGCCCGCCGACATCAGGGCGACCCGCGCCAGGGCCGGGACGTCCAGCGGCTGCGCGTAGTCGCGGTCCATCCGGTCCCGGGCCCGGCGCAGCCGGACCAGGTCGTCGAGTGGCACGCGCGACACGTTCATACCGGAAAGCTAAGCCAGCGATCCGGCCCTCGTCACCCGTCGTGACGCCTCTCACCTTTGGTCCCCGCCGGCCGTCGGGTCTTCCGCACCCGGGTGATGTCGGGGTCGAGGAGGGTGCCGTCGGCGCCGGTCGGCGCGATGTCCGGCACCCGGGTGCCGTGCTGGTCGACCAGGGTGGAGTGGGTCTCGCCGGGGGCGAAGGCGTGCCGTTCGCCCCACTGTCGCAGGGTGAGGATGACCGGGAAGAGGTCGCGGCCGGCGTCGGTGAGCACGTACTCCTGGCGACGGCCCGATGGTGCGGTGCGCTGGGCGAGAAGCCCGTGAGCGGTGAGCTTGCGGAGCCGGTCGGTGAGGATGTTGCGGGCGATGCCGGTGCGTCGCTGGAACTCGGTGAACGAGCGTGCCCCGTCCATCGCGTCGCGCACGACGAGAAGGCTCCACCTGTCACCGACCAGGTCGAGCGTGCGGGCGACGGGGCATTCGGGGTCGGTCCAGTCCGGGTTCGGGGCGCGCATGGTGGTGCCCGGCATGAGCCCTCCCGATGAGTTGCGGATTGAAACCATCATGCACTACGGTCCAAATTAGTTGCAATCTGCTACCGATTGAGACTGGAGGCGCGATGGACGCGTGGCGGCGGCTGCTGCTCGCGGTGGTGTGTGGTGTCGCAGTGGCGAGCGTCTACGCCGCGCAGCCGGTGCTGGAGCCGATGGGACGCGATCTCGACGTGCCGGCGGGACTCACCGGGTGGATCGTCGCGACCGGCCAGGTGGGCTATCTGGCGGGGCTGGTGCTGCTGGTGCCGCTCGGCGATGTGGTCGACAGGCGCCGACTCATCGCCGTCCACCTGGCGCTCACCGCCGGTGGCATGCTCCTGACGGCCTCGGCGCCAGCCGCGTGGGGAGCGTTCGCGGGTCTCGCGGTGGCCGGGGTGTTCGCGGTCGTGGTGCAGACCACGGTGGCCTACGCGGCGGCGGTCTCGCCGCCCGCCGAACGCGGACGGAACATCGGCGTCGTGACCTCGGGCGTCGTGGTCGGCATCCTCGGCGCGCGGGTCGTCGCCGGCACGCTCGCCGGGGCATGGGGCTGGCGGAGCGTCTACGCCGTGCTCGCGGTGCTGTCACTCGGGCTCGCGGCCCTCGTCCTCGTCGCGCTGCCGCGAGAGGAGCGCCCCCGCCGACCCGCGGGGTACCGGCGGGCGGTCGTCTCCCTCGGCGGACTCTTCACGCGGCGCGCCTTCCTGACGCGCGGGCTCGTCGCGTTCTTCCTGTTCGCGTCGTTCGGAACCCTGTGGAGCGGACTGTCCCTGCCGCTGGCGGGCTCCCCCTGGCAGCTGAGCGAGAGCCAGATCGGACTGTTCGGCATCGCCGGACTCGCCGGCGCGCTCGGCGCCGCACGCGCGGGACGGTGGGCGGATGACGGCCGGGCGGGCCCGGTCACCGGTCTCGCGCTCGCCCTGCTCGTCCTCTCGTGGGCGGCGATCGCGCAACTGCCGTGGTCACTGTGGTTCCTCGTCGTCGGCATCGTGGTCCTCGACTTCGCGGTCCAGGCCGTGCACGTGAGCAACCAGCACGTGCTCACCGCGCATCCGGACCGCACCAGCGGCGTTGTCGGCGGCTACATGGTCTTCTACTCGCTCGGCTCCGCCCTCGGCGCGGCCGCGACCACCGCCGTCTTCACCGCCCACGGCTGGGCGGGCTCCAGCCTCCTCGGGGCCGGATTCGCGGCCTGCGCACTGGCCGTCTGGGCGACCGACAGGCAACCGCCCCGCGACGGCACGAGCGGCGCGAACCTCCGGACCGAGAACGTCGAGGCACACGGGGCCCGCTGTGGGATGCACCACTCCCGCAAGCGCTCCGCTTGCAAGAGTTAGCGCGACGGGGCATGGTGGTGGGCATGGCTTCACTCGGTGTCGGGAATCTCGGGGAGTTCCTGCGGGAGCAGCGGCGGCAGGCCCGCCTGTCGTTGCGGCAGCTCGCGGAGGCCGCCGGGGTGTCGAACCCGTACCTGAGCCAGATCGAGCGCGGGCTGCGCAAGCCGAGCGCGGAGATCCTCCAGCAGATCGCCAAGGGCCTGCGGATCTCCGCCGAGACGCTGTACGTGCAGGCCGGGATCCTGGACGAACGGGTGCAGGACGCCGAGGACGCGCCGCCGACGAGCGGCGTGCGCGAGGCGGTGCTCGCCGATCCGGGGCTCACCGAGCCCCAGAAGCAGGCGCTGCTCCAGATCTACCGCTCGTTCCGCCTGGAGAACGGCGACGAGGACGCGGAGCCGACCGGGCACCGGGACGCGGGCCAGCAAGAGACCTGAAACGGGAGGGATGAGCCATGGCCATCACCGAAGAAATGCGCAAGACCCTGACCAACCCCACCCCGCTCTACGTGGCCGCCGGCACCGCCGAGCTCGCCGCCCGGAAGCTGCGCGAGCTGCCGGCGACGGTCGAGCGGCTGCGGGCCGAGGCGCCCGAGCGGCTGCCGAGGCTGAAGGAGCAGGCGCAGACCCTGGCCATGCAGGGCGTGGGCCTGGCCCTGGAGTACGCCGTGAAGGCGCGGGAGACGTACGACGAGCTGGCCGAGCGGGGCAAGGTCGTGGTGGAGAGCCGCCGCGCGGGCCGCGAGGACGGCGCCGAGGTGACGGTGGAGCGCGCCGACGCTCGTGTTCCGGTCACCGAGCCCGTCACGGAACCGGTCACCGAGCCCGTGACCGAGCCGAAGACCGCGCCGACGACGGCGCCCAGGGCCGCGTCGAAGGCGGCACCGAAGACCGAGCCGAAGAGCCGGCCCGCGGCCAAGGCCACGCCGGTCACCGAGCCGGCGGACGCCGCCACCGCGGCCAAGCCCCGCAAGGCCGCCGCCCCGCGCAGGAAGACCGGCCCCACGCCCCAGGACTCCTGAGCCTCAGGACCCCCGAGGCGACCGGCCGCCGCGCGGCCCGCCCCGCCTCCGCTGCCCCCCGGCGGAGGCGGGGCGATGGCGTCCGCAACTGCCTACGCGCCCGGTGTGACGGCGGGTAGCGTGGGTAGGGAGGGCAGACACGGACAGGACGGTGGGCAAGCATGTTGTTGTCAGGGTTCAACTGGATCGTCGTGGTGCTCCTCATCGCGATGGTTCTGCTCAGCTGCTTCGCGTTGGTGCACGCGGCGTTCCAGCGCGAGGACGCCTTCCGCGCCGCGGACAAGCAGACCAAGCCGTTCTGGCTGGTCATCCTGGGCCTGGCGGTCGCGGTGCAGATCATCCCGCTCGGCGCCTTCGGGTTCCTGCTGACGTTGGCGGGGCTGATCGCGACGATCGTCTACCTGGTGGACGTGCGCCCGGCCGTCCGCGGGGTCAGCGGCGGCGGTGGCCGTGGCCGCGGTGGACGGAGCAGCAGCGACGGACCGTACGGGCCGTACAACGGCAATCGTTGATTCACTTCTGACCGACCGCTGACCGAACCGTGACCCTCGGCGGCGCCGAAGAGGGTTAGCTTGGCCGGAATCTGCCCGTACCATCAGCCAGGGACACCCGCTGATGAACGCCAGAGGAACTTTCCGTGCGCTTTCGCCTGACGCCGCAGGAGACAAGCTTCTACGACCTCTTCGCCGCCGCCGCCGACAACCTGCTGACCGGCTCGAAGCTGCTGATGGAGCTCCTCGGTGCCGATCCCGCTACGCGCGTGGAGATCGCCGAACGTATGCGGGCCGCCGAGCACGCCGGGGACGACGCGACCCACGCGATCTTCCACCAGCTGAACTCCAGCTTCATCACCCCGTTCGACCGCGAGGACATCTACCGCCTGGCCTCCCGCCTCGACGACATCATGGACTTCATGGAGGAGGCCGTCGACCTGGTCGTCCTCTACGAGATCGACGAGCTGCCCAAGGGCGTGTCCGAGCAGATCGAGGTGCTCGGCCGGGCCGCGGAGCTGACCGCCGGGGCCATGCAGCACCTGCGCACGATGGATCACCTCACCGAGTACTGGATCGAGGTCAACCGGCTGGAGAACCAGGCCGACCAGATCCACCGCCGGCTGCTGGCCCACCTCTTCAACGGCAGCTATCCGACGCTCGAGGTGATGAAGCTCAAGCAGGTGGTGGACGTGCTGGAGGAGGCGGCCGACGCCTTCGAGTCCGTCGCGAACACCGTGGAGTCCATCGCGGTCAAGGAATCCTGAGGCGTCGTGGACACTGTCGCCCTGGTCGTCGTGGTCCTCACCGCGCTCTTCTTCACCTACACCAACGGCTTCCACGACTCCGCCAACGCCATCGCCACGTCGATCTCCACCCGGGCGCTGACCCCGCGGGTCGCGCTGGGCATGGCCGCCGTGATGAACCTGGCCGGGGCGTTCCTCGGCAGCAGCGTGGCCCACACGGTGAGCGAGGACCTGATCGCCACGCCGACCGGCGACCACGGCATGGTCATCCTCTTCGCCGCGTTGGCCGGCGCCATCGTCTGGAACATGATCACGTGGTACTTCGGGCTGCCCTCGTCGTCCTCGCACGCCCTGTTCGGCGGGCTGGTGGGCGCGGCGCTGGCCGGCTCGTCCGCGGTGTACTGGGACGGCGTGCTGACGAAGGTCGTCCTGCCGATGTTCCTCTCGCCGCTCGTCGGCCTGCTGCTGGGCTACCTGGTGATGGTGGCCCTGCTGTGGATATTCCGGAGGGCCCACCCGGGACGGGCGCAGCACGGCTTCCGCGTCGCGCAGACCGTGTCGGCCGCCGCCATGGCGCTCGGACACGGTCTGCAGGACGCGCAGAAGACGATGGGCGTGGTGGTGATGGCGCTGGTCATCGCGGACGTCGAGGACGCGGACGCGCCGATCCCGGTCTGGGTCAAGCTGGCCTGCGCGACGATGCTGTCGCTGGGCACCTACGCGGGCGGCTGGCGCATCATGCGCACCCTGGGCCGCCGGATCATCGAGCTCGACCCGCCGCGTGGCTTCGCCGCCGAGACCACCGCGGCGTCCGTGCTCTACACGGCCTCCTACGTGGTGAGCGCGCCGGTCTCCACCACCCACGTGATCACCTCGGCGATCATGGGCGTCGGCGCGACCCGCCGGCTCTCGGCCGTGCGCTGGGGAGTGGCACAGTCGATCATCGGCGGCTGGTTCATCACCATGCCGGCGGCGGCGGGCGTCGCCGCGCTCGCCTACGCGGCCGTCATACCGTTCTACGGATGACGTGTACACAACTCCCACGTATCTCACGTAGCGACTCACACAACCCTCTCACCCGAAACGGGTGACGAGCCGGTGACGTTCTGCGTGTATTTAGTATGACGATATTTTTAAGTAGACCGCGCGGAGCCACCGTTGCCGCGTCGGTCATCGCCGCGGCACTGACCGCGAGCCTGGCAGCGACGGTGCCCTCCGCGTCCGCGGCACCCGGCGGTGCCTCCGGCGTCGCCGACGAGTCGGCGCCCGCGGCCGACCGGCAGCAGGTGACGCTGCTCACCGGCGACCGGGTGCTGCTGGACGGCCAGGGCGAGGTCACGGGACTGATCCGCGCCGAGGGCCGGGAGAGCGTTCCGGTCCAGGTCTTCGAGGACGACGGCGCCACGTTCGTGGTTCCGAGCGACGCCCGCCCGCTGATCGCGGACGGCACCCTGGACCGCCGGCTGTTCGACGTCACCGAGCTGAGCCGTGAGCAGTACGACGCGGCGCACGAACTGCCGATCATCGTCACCTACGACGACCAGACGCGGGCCGGCGACACCCGCGCCGACCTGTTCGCCGACACCGCCGCCGACGAACGCCCCGAGGTCACCGCCGACCTGTCGGCGATCAACGGCGAGGCGCTCACCGTGGCCGGCGACGCCGCGTCCGCCACCTGGGCGGCGCTCACCAGCACCGGCGGCGACCAGCCGCTGGCCGCCGCCCCCGGGATCAGCGGCATCGCGCTGGACGCCGTGGTGCAGGCCACCCTGGACGAGAGCGTGCCGCAGATCGGCGCGCCCGAGGCCTGGGACGCCGGCTACGACGGCGCGGGCGTGACCATCGCCGTCCTGGACACCGGCATCACCACCCAACACGAGGACGTCTCGGCCAAGGTCGTCGCCGCGGAGAACTTCTCCACCGCGCCCGACACCGAGGACCGGTACGGTCACGGCACCCACGTCGCGTCCATCGCCGCCGGCACGGGCGCCCACTCCAACGGCACCTACACCGGCGTCGCCCCCGGGGCGGAACTGCTCAACGGCAAGGTGCTGGACGACGACGGCTACGGCGACGAGTCCGGGATCATCCAGGGCATGCAGTGGGCCGTGGACCAGGGCGCGGACATCGTCAACATGAGCCTGGGCGGCTACGCCACCACCGCCATCGACCCGATGGAGGAGGCGGTCAACACCCTGTCCGCCGGCTCCGACGCGCTGTTCGTCATCGCCGCCGGCAACGACGGCCCGTTCGAGAGCTCCATCAGCACCCCCGGCACCGCCGACGCGGCGCTGACCGTCGGCGCCGTCGACAAGTCCGACGAGCTGGCCCTCTTCTCGTCCGTCGGCCCGCGGCTGCGGGACGGCGCCGTGAAGCCGGACGTCACCGCGCCCGGCGTGGCCATCGGCGCCGCGGCCGCGCCCGGCAGCGCCGTCGCCGAGGGGGGCACCCCGGTGGCCGACGGCTACGTCGCCATCGACGGCACCTCCATGGCGACCCCGCACACGGCCGGCGCCGCCGCGCTGCTCGCCCAGCAGCACCCGGACTGGGACGGCGAACGCATCAAGGCCGCGCTCAGCGCCTCCGCGCAGCCCGGCGACTTCACCGCGTTCCAGCAGGGCTCGGGACGCATCGACGTCGGCGCCGCGCTCGACCAGAGCGTGGTGGCGGACCAGAGCTCGCTGAACTTCGGCCTGGCCGAGTGGCCGCACGGCGACGACGAGCCGATCACCCGCGAGCTGACCTACACCAACCTCGGCACCGAGGACGTCACCCTCGACCTCACGGCCGCCGGGACCAACCCGAACGGCGAACCGGCGCCCGCGGGCATGTTCACCCTCGGCGCCGACCAGCTCACCGTCCCCGCCGGCGGCACCGCCAGCGTCGAGGTCACCGCCGACACCACGCTGCCCGAACTGGACGGCGCCTACGACGTGGTCGTCACCGCGACCGGCGCGGGCGAGGGCCAGACCGTCCGCACCCCGGGCGCGGTGCAGCGCGAGGTGGAGAGCTACGACCTCACCGTCGAGGCCCTGGACCGGAACGGCGAGCCGGCCACCGACTGGTACGCCTCCGCGATCAACCTGGAGACGTTCGGCTGGATCGACCTGCCGACCAACGGCGACCCGATCCGGCTGCCCGCCGGCGAATGGCTGATCGACGCCAACTTCTACGTCACGAACGGGAGTGACGACCTCACCGGCCTCGACTGGCTGACACTGCCGAGCCTCGCGCTCACCGAGGACACCACCCTCGCCCTGGACGCCCGCGAGGCCGAACCGGTCGAGGTGGGGCTCTCGGGCGCCGAGGCGTCGCTCACCGACCTCAACATGACCTACTCGCTGGTCGCGCCCGACGGCGAGTCCGGCTTCGGCACCAGCTGGTTCGCCGGCACGATGCCCGACGGCCTGAACACCCTGCAGATCGGCGACGTGGCCGAGGGCTGGTCGCTGAGCTCCGCCGCCACCGCGGCCTTCGGCAACGCCGACGGCGCGGAGTACTACACCGCGGACAGCCGCGACGGGTCGTTCTACTCCGGTCTGGAGAAGAACGTGGCGCTCGCCGACATGGCCCGGATCGACGTGAACGAGGGTGCCTCGCTGCCCGACCGCACCGGTTTCCTGTTCGTCTGGGACTCGCACTCCGGCATGGCCTCCGCGGCCGCGCACGCGCTGCCGCGCACGGCCGAGGTGTACGTCGAGGCGGCCGCCGCCGACTGGGCCATCGACCTCTGGCAGGAGACCTCCGAGGCCGAACTGGAGGCGTACTACTTCTCCGACCCGGTCAGTTACACGGCCGGCGAGCAGTACCAGGAGACGTTCAACGTCGGCGTCTTCGGGCCGCGGCTCGGCCCGGACGACGGCCTGTTCCGGCTGGGCGACACCATCTACGGCTGGGTCTACCCCTTCGCCGACGGCGCCGGGCATGTCGGCGACAGCGTCTACACGAGCGCCAGCACCACGCTCTACCGCAACGGCGAGGAGTACGCCACGGCGGACGACGTGATCGACTGGGTCGAGTTCGAGGTGCCGGCCGACGAGGCCGACTACGAGCTGGTGACCACCGTCAGCCGGGACGGTGTGGCGGCCTCGGTGAGCACCGAGGTCACCGCCTCGTACACCTTCACCTCGGCCCGTCCGGCGGACGGCGAGGGCGCGGTCTCGTTGCCCGCCAGCGCGGTCCGCTTCGCCCCCGAACTGGCCCTGGACTCCACCTCACCGGCCGGTGAGACGGTCACCGTCCCGGTGACCGTGCAGGGTTCGGCGGCGGAGAATGCCAACGCGCTGACGGTCTCCGTCTCCACCGACGGCGGCGAGACCTGGACCGAGACGCCGGTCGAGTACGGCGAGATCACGGTCGACAACCCGGCCGCCGGCGGCAGCGTCTCCTTCCGCGCCGAGATCGAGGACAGCCAGGGCAACGCCCTGACCCAGACGATCATCGACGCCTACCGCACCGCCTGAGCACCACCCGCACCAGCCGAGCGGCCCGCCCCGGCGGGCCGCTCGGCCGTTCCCGGCCAGTAGTTCACACAACGAACCTTCACATCGCCTCCCCATCGTGCGATGAACGAGGAACGGTCCCGCACGTCTAGCGGGTCATGCAGAGGAAGAAACGCACAGCCTGCGGCGCGGTGATCGCCGCGTCGCTCATCGCGCTGGCCGCCACGACCGGCCTGGTGGTCTCGTCGCCCTCCGTGTCCGCCGCCCCGGACGTGGCCGGTGCCAGCGCCGAAGGGGAGCAGGTCAGGCTCATCACCGGCGACCGTGTCGTGCTCGACGGCCAGGGCGAGGTCACGGGGCTGATCCGGGCCGAGGGCCGGGAGGACATACCCGTCCAGGTGCGGGAGATCGGCGGCGCCACGTTCGTGGTGCCCGCCGACGCCCGGCCGTTGATCGCGGACGGCACCCTGGACCGCCGGCTGTTCGACGTCACCGAGCTGAGCCGCGAGCAGTACGACACCGCCCGCGAGCTGCCGATCACCGTCACCTACGAGGACCGGGCGGAGCCCGACGAGACCCGGGCCGAGTTGTTCTCCGACACCGCGGCCGGCGAGCGCCCCGAGGTCGACGCGGACCTGCCGGCCATCAACGGTCAGGCCCTGACCGTGGGCAGCGACCAGGCCGCCGCCACGTGGCAGGCCCTCACCCGACCCGCCGACGGCGCCGAACCCCTCGCCGCCGCCCCCGGTATCGCCGCCATCGCCCTGGACGGCGTCGTCGAGGCCACGCTCGACGAGAGCGTGCCGCAGATCGGCGCCCCGGCCGCCTGGGACGCGGGCTTCGACGGCGAGGGCGTGACCATCGCCGTCCTGGACACCGGCATCACCACCCAGCACGAGGACGTGTCACCCAAGGTCGTCGCCGCGGAGAACTTCTCCGACTCCCCCGACACCGAGGACCGCCACGGCCACGGCACCCACGTCGCGTCCATCGCCGCCGGCACCGGCGCCCACTCCGACGGCACCTACACCGGCGTCGCCCCCGGCGCCCAACTCCTCAACGGCAAGGTCCTGAACGACGACGGCTTCGGCGACGAGTCCGGCATCATCCAGGGCATGCAGTGGGCCGTCGACCAGGGCGCCGACATCGTCAACCTCAGCCTGGGCGGCCCCGCCGACAGCGAGATCGGCCCGATGGAGGAGGCCGTCAACACCCTCTCCGCCGACTCCGACGCGCTGTTCGTCATCGCCGCCGGCAACGACGGCCCCGGCGAGGGCACCGTCGGCTCCCCCGGCACCGCCGACGCCGCCCTGACGGTCGGCGCCGTCGACACGTCCGACCAACTCGCCGAGTTCTCCTCCACCGGGCCCCGCCCGCGCGACGGCGCCGTCAAGCCCGACGTGACCGCGCCCGGCGTCGCCATCGGCGCCGCGGCCGCCCCCGGCAGCGCCATGGCCGAGGAGGGCACGCCCGTCGCCGACGGCTACGTCGCCCTCGACGGCACCTCCATGGCCGCCCCCCACACCGCGGGCGCCGCCGCGCTGCTCGCCCAGCAGCACCCGGACTGGGACGGCGAACGCATCAAGGCCGTCCTCACCGCCTCCGCCCAACCCGGCGACCACACCGCGTACCAGCAGGGCTCGGGCCGCATCGACGTCGCCGCCGCGCTCGACCAGACCATCGTCACGGACCAGGGCTCGCTCAACTTCGGCCTCGCCGAGTACCCCCACGACGACAACGAGCCCGTCACCCGCGAGCTGACCTACCGCAACCTCGGCACCCAGGACGCCACGCTCCAGCTGGAAGCGGCCGGCACCGACCCGAACGGCGAGCCGGCTCCCGCCGGAATGTTCACCCTCGCCACCGACCAGGTCAGCGTCCCCGCCGGCGGCACCGCCACCGTCGAGGTCACCGCCGACACCACGCTGCCGCGGCTCAACGGCACGTTCGACGTCGTCGTCACCGCCACCGGCGTGGACGCCGGACGGACCGTGCACACCCCGGGCGTCGTCCGACGCGAGGGCGCCAGCTACGACGTCACGTTCGAGGCCATCGACCGCGACGGCCGGCCCGCGGAGAACCTCGTCCTTGAGCTCCAGGACCTGGACACCGGATGGCGGGGGGAACTCGGCCCCGAGGGCGGCACCCTGCGGGTCCCCGAGGGCGACTACACGCTCGACGCCATCTTCTACGTCTGGTCGGACGACGGCTCGGAGATGCTCGGCCTGGACTGGATCGCGCAGCCGGATCTCAAGGTGACGGAGGAGACGACGATCACCCTGGACGCGCGGGAGACCAGGCCCATCGACGTGAGCGTGGCGGTTCCCGACGCGCAGCGCTTCGACCTCGCCGTGTCGCGCTACCTCTCGCGGAACCGCTCCGGCGGCGCGCCGGAGGCCCTCACCGGGTGGGCGCTGGGCGGCATGCCGGAGGGCATCAACACCCTCCAGATCGGCGACGCTCCCGAGGGCTGGTCCATGGGCTCGGACATGAACGCGGGGTTCAACGTGGGAGACCAGCGGTACTTCGTCACCGACCAGCGGGACGGTGAGTTGTACTCCGGGCTCACCAAGCACGTCGCGGAGGACGCGTTCGCGCGGCTGGCCGTGGGCCAGGGCGCCACGACGGAGAACGGCTCGGGTGTGACCTTCGTCGCGCCTCCCTACCAGACGTTCATCATGGGCATCGATCACGCGCTGCCCCGGACGGCGGACATCTTCGTCGAGGCGGCCGCCGCCGACTGGCGGGTGCAGTTGCAGGAGCGGGATGCCACCGGTCTGGCCGCAGCGGCCTACGCCACTCCGTTCACCAGTTTCGAGCCGGGCGGGGAGTACGAGCTGACCATGAACACGGGCGTCTTCGGCCCGCGGTTCGACGGCCCGCTCGACGGTCTGTTCCGGGACGGCGACCGGATCCACGGTCGGATCAACCCCCTCACCGACGGTGCTGGCAACGCGCCCGACCCGTTCCTCGTGGAGGTCGCCCCCACCGGCAGCACCACGCTCTACCGCAACGGCGAGGAGTACGCCACGGCGGACGACGTCGTCGACTGGGTCGAGTTCGAGGTGCCGGCGGACAAGGCCGACTACGAGCTCGTCACCACCGTCAACCGCGAGAACACCGGCGCTCTGATGAGCACCGAGGTCACCGCCTCGTACACCTTCACCTCCGCCCGTCCGGACGGCGAGGGGCCGGTCGCGCTCCCCGCCACCGCGGTCCGGTTCGCCCCCGAACTGGCCTTGGACGCCACCTCGCCGGCCGGTGAGACGGTCACCATCCCGGTGACCGTCCAGGGCTCCGCGGCCGAGAACGCCGACGCGCTGACCATCTCCGTCTCCACCGACGGCGGCGAGACCTGGACCGACGCCCCCGTCGCCGACGGAACGTTCACCGTCGACAACCCACCCGCCGGCGGCAGCGTCTCCCTCCGCGCCGAGATCGAGGACGGCCAGGGCAACACCACGACGCAGACCATCATCGACGCCTACCGCACCGCCTGAGCACCGCCTGAGCACCACCCGTACGACCCGAGCGGCCCGCCACCCCGGCGGGCCGCTCGGCCCGTTCCCGGCCCGCTTCCGACCCGGCCGGCCGACCAGCCCACACACCAAGGACGCAACGCACACGATTTGTCCACATGGCGCCAGCAAACCAAGCCGGAGGCTTCCGGGGTTTATGGGGTATGACGAAATTCTTAACCAGACCGCGCGGGGCCACCGCCGCCGCGTCGGTCATAGCCGCGGCGCTGACCGCGAGCCTGGCAGCCGCAGTGCCCTCCGCGAACGCGACACCAGACGCCGAGGGAGGCGCGGTCACGGAGGCGCACTCCGGGACCGAACGGCAGCTGGTCACCCTCATCACCGGCGACCGCGTCGTGCTCGACGGCAGCGGCGAGGTCACGGGACTGATCCGCGGCGAGGGCCGGGAGGACGTGCCCATCCAGGTCTTCGAGGACGGCGACGCCACCTTCGCCATCCCGATCGACGCCCGCCCGCTGATCACCGACGGCACCCTGGACCGGCGCCTCTTCGACGTCACCGAGCTCAGCCGCGAGGAGTACGACGCGGCGGACCAACTGCCGATCATCGTCACCTACGACGACCAGGCGCGGGCCAACGACACCCGCGCCGACCTGTTCACCGACACCCCGGCCGGCGAGCGCCCCGAGGTCACCGCCGACCTGTCCGCGATCAACGGCGAGGCCCTGACCGTCGACGCCAACGCCGCGGCCGCCACCTGGGCGGCCCTCACCGCGGACGGCGGCGACCAGCCCCTGGCCGCCGCCCCCGGCATCGCCGGCATCGCCCTGGACGGCATCGCCGAGGCCACGCTCGACGAGAGCGTGCCGCAGATCGGCGCCCCGACCGCCTGGGACGCCGGCTACAACGGCGAGGGCGTCACCATCGCCGTCCTCGACACCGGCATCACCACCCAACACGACGACGTCTCGTCCAAGGTCGTCGCCGCGGAGAACTTCACCGATGCCCCCGACACCGACGATCACTACGGCCACGGCACCCACGTCGCCTCCATCGCCGCCGGCACCGGCGCCCACTCAGACGGCACCTACACCGGCGTCGCCCCCGGCGCCCAACTCCTCAACGGCAAGGTCCTCGACGACCAGGGCACCGGCTACGAGTCCGGCATCATCCAGGGCATGCAGTGGGCCGTGGACCAGGGCGCCGACATCGTCAACATGAGCCTCGGCGGTTCCGCCGACACCACCATCGACCCGTTGGAGGAGGCGGTCAACACCCTCTCCGCCGAGTCCGACGCGCTGTTCGTCATCGCCGCCGGCAACAGCGGCATATGGGGGGCGAGCACGGTCGGCTCCCCCGGCACCGCCGACGCCGCCCTGACCGTGGGCGCCGTGGACAAGTCCGACCAGCTCGCCGGTTTCTCCTCCGTCGGTCCCCGGCTGCGGGACGGCGCCGTGAAGCCGGACATCACCGCCCCCGGCGTGGCCATCGGCGCGGCCGCCGCCCCGGGCAGCGTGCTCGCCGATGAGGGAACCCCCGTGGCGGACGGCTACGTCGCCCTCGACGGCACCTCCATGGCCACCCCCCACACCGCGGGCGCCGCCGCCCTGCTCGCCCAACAACACCCCGACTGGGACGGCGAACGCATCAAGGCCGCGCTCACCGCCTCCGCCCAACCCGGCGATCACACCGTCTACGAACAGGGCTCGGGACGCGTCGACGTCGCCGCCGCCCTGGACCAGACCGTGGTCGCGAACGAGAACGCGCTGAACTTCGGCATCGCCGAGTACCCGCACCACGACGACGAGCCGATCACCCGCGAGCTGACCTACACCAACCTCGGCACCGAGGACGTCACCCTCGACCTCACGGCCGCCGGGATCGACCCGAACGGCGAACCGGCGCCCGAGGGCATGTTCACCCTCGGCGCCGACCAGGTCACCGTCCCCGCCGGCGGCACCGCCAGCGTCGAGGTCACCGCGGACACCTCGGTGCCCGGGTTGAACGGCGCCTACGGCGTGATGGTCACCGCGACCGGCGCGGGCGATGGCCAGACCGTCCGCGCGCCGGGCGGAGTGCTGCGCGAGGCCGAGACCCACGAGCTCACGCTGGAGGCCACGGACCGCAACGGCGAGCCGGCCACCGACTGGCTCGCGGCGGCGCTCAACCTGGAGACGTTCGACGTCATCGAGCTGCCGACCACCGGCGATCCGGTCCGGCTGCCCGCCGGCGAATGGCTGATCGACACCAACTTCCCCGTCAGCTCGGACGCGTCCGGGGAGGTCACCGGCCTCGACTGGCTGACACTGCCGAGCCTCGCGCTCACCGAGGACACCACCCTCGCCCTGGACGCCCGGGAGGCCGTGCCCGCCGAGGTGACGCTGTCCGGCGCCGAGGCGCAGCGCAGCGACCTCGCCATGGAGTTCGGTCTGGGTACGCTCGACGACACATGGGACTACGCTTCGTCCTGGTCCCTGGGCTCGGCGCCCGACGGCCTGCGCACCCTGCAACTCGGCGAAGCGCCCGAGGGCTTCACGCTGAGCTCCTCGGTCAACGCCACGTTCAGGGGCAGCGACGACCGGGAGTACCACGCCCTGGACGAACTGGAGGGCGCGTTCTACTCCGGACTCGACAAGACCGTGACGCCCGCCGACATGGCCCGGATCGACGTGGGCCTGGGTGCCTCCCTGCCGGACCGCACGGGCTACCTGTTCGTCGACAACGTGTTCGACACGGCCACCGCGGTCCCGGCGGCGCTGCCACGCACGGCCGAGGTGTATGTCGAGGGAGGCTCCCGGCCCTGGGAGTTCGAACTGTTCCAGACCAACCCCGAGGGCGACAACGAGGCGTGGTACTCCAGCCTCCCGGTCACCTACACGGCCGGCGAGCAGTACCAGGAGACGTTGAACGTCGGCGTCTTCGGGCCGATGTTCGGCACGGACACTGACGGGGGCGCGGTCGGCGGCCTGAGGCGGTGGGGCGACAAGATAGTCGCCGACCTCTACGAGTTCGCGGACGGCGCCGGACACGTCGGCGACAGCCGGTGGGCCAGCAGCACCGCCACGCTGTACCGGAACGGCGAGGAGTACGCCACCCTTGAGGACGTCGAATGGGTCGCGATCGACGTGCCGGATGACGAGGCCAACTACGAGCTGGTGGTCACCATCAACCGCGAGGGCGTGGCAGCCGCGGTGAGCACCGAGTTCACCGCCTCCTACACCTTCACCTCGGTCTTTGCCAGTGAGCACTACAGCGTCCCGCTGCCCGGGAGCGCGATCCGCTTCACCCCCGAGCTGGCGCTGGACTCCACCTCCCCTGCGGGTGAGACGGTCACCGTCCCGGTGACCGTCCAGCCGTCGGCGGAGGAGAACGTCGAGGCGCTGACCGTCTCCGTCTCCACCGACGGCGGCGAGACCTGGACCGAGACGCCGGTCGAGGACGGCGCGGTGACCGTCGACAACCCGGCGGCCGGCGGCAGCGTCTCCTTCCGCGCCGAGACCGAGGACAGCCAGGGCAACACCACGACACAGACGATCATCGACGCCTACCGCACCGCCTGAATCACACCCACACCACCCGAGCGGCCCGCCACCCAGGCGGGCCGCTCGGCCCGCTAACCGCTCGTTCCGCTAACCGAAGCGGCCGGAGATGTAGTCCTCGGTGGCCTTGACCGAGGGGTTGGAGAAGATCTTCTGGGTGTCGTCCACCTCGATCAGCTTCCCCGGCTCCCCGATCGCCGCCAGGTTGAAGAACGCGGTGCGGTCCGAGACCCGCGCCGCCTGCTGCATGTTGTGGGTGACGATCACGATCGTGTACTGCGACTTCAGCTGCGCGATCAGGTCCTCCACGGCCAGGGTGGAGATCGGGTCGAGCGCCGAGCAGGGTTCGTCCATCAGCAGCACGTCGGGCGCCACGGCGGTGGCCCGGGCGATGCACAGCCGCTGCTGCTGGCCGCCGGACAGGCCGGATCCCGGCCGGCTGAGCCGGTCCTTGACCTCGTTCCACAGGTTCGCGGCGCGCAGGTTCTTCTCGACGATGTCGTCCAGCTCCGGCTTCCGGTACCTGATCCCGTTGAGCCGCACGCCGGCCACCACGTTGTCGTAGATCGACATGGTGGGGAACGGGTTGGGCCGCTGGAAGACCATGCCGACGGTGCGGCGCACGGACACCGGGTCGATGCCGGGCCCGTAGAGGTCCTCGTCGTCCAGCCGGACCTTGCCCTCGACCCGGCCGCCGGGGGTGACCTCGTGCATCCGGTTCAGGGTGCGCAGGAAGGTGGACTTGCCGCAGCCGGACGGGCCGATGAAGGCCGTCACCGACCGGGGCTCCACGTGCATCGTGATGTCGTCGATCGCCCGGTGGCTGCCGTAGAACGCGGTCAGCCCGGCGATGTCGATGCGCTTGGCCATGAGGGGGTTCCCGTTTCCTTCTTCAGTCAGCCGAGGTCAGCGGCGGCGGTGGCGGCGGTCATTTCGGGGCCTTCCAGCGGGCGAGGCCGCGGGCGAGCAGGTTGAGGATCATGACGAACGCGATCAGCACCAGGGCGGCGGCCCACGCGCGCTCGTACGCCTGCTCGGTCCCGTATCCCCACTGCTCGTAGACGTACAGCGGGAGCGACGACTGCGCGCCCTCGAAGGGGTTCCCGTTGATCATGTTGTTGCCGAAGACCAGCAGGATGATCGGCGCCGTCTCGCCGGCGATGCGGGCCAGTGCCAGCATCACGCCCGTGGTGATGCCGCCGATCGCGGTCGGCAGCACCACCTTCAGGATGGTCCGCCACTTCGGCACGCCGAGGGCGAGCGACGCCTCCCGCAGCTCGTTGGGGACCAGCTTCAGCATCTCCTCGGTGGACCGCACCACGATCGGCATCATCAGGATGGCCAGCGCCATCGCGCCGGCGAAGCCCGAGTACCCCAGGTCGAGCATCATGATCCACAGGCTGAGGATGAACAGCCCCGCCACGATCGACGGGATGCCGGTCATCACGTCCACGAAGAAGGTGACGGCCTTCGCCAGCCGGCCGCGCCCGTACTCCACCAGGTAGACCGCGGTCAGCAGCCCGATCGGGATGGCGATCACGCTGGCCAGCAGCACCTGTTCGACGGTGCCCAGGAGGGCGTGGTAGATGCCGCCGCCGGACTGCCAGCTGAGCACGCCGTTCATCGAGTGGGTCAGGAAGTACCAGCTGACGCCGGGGAGGCCGCGCGCCACCGTCTCCCAGATCAGCGAGACCAGCGGCACCACCGCCACCGCGAAGCTGGCCCACACCAGGGTGGACGCCAGCCGGTCCACGGCCAGGCGGCGGCCCTCGATGCGGGCGGACAGCCCGAAGGCGGCGATCACGAACACCAGGGCCGCGATCAGCCCCCACTGGGCCCGGCTGTCCAGGCCGCCGAGCAGGCCGATGCCCACGCCCACGGCCACCGAGCCGACCAGCAGCGCGAGCAGCGCCCAGCGCGGCAGCCGTGGCGGCCGGAGGTTCACCCGCGGGGCCGCGCCGCGGGGCGACGGGGCGGCACCGGCCGAGCCGCCGGAGGTGCCCCCCGGGGTGCCGCCGGGGGTGCCGAGGTCGGTGCGGCTGCTCATGCGTTGGCTCCCGAGTACTCGCGGCGCCGGGCGATGATCAGCCGGGCGGCGCCGTTGACCAGCAGGGTGAGGACGAAGAGCACCAGGCCCGAGGCGATCAGCGCGTCCCGCCCCATCGAGCCGGCCTCCTTGAACTGGCTGGCGATGTTCTGGGCGAACGTGCCGCCGCCCGACTCCAGCAGGCTGGCGTTGATCAGGAAGCTCGGCGAGAGCACCGTGGCCACCGCCATCGTCTCGCCCAACGCCCGGCCGAGGCCGAGCATCGAGGCGCTGATGACGCCGGACCTGCCGAAGGGCAGCACCGTCATCCGGATGACCTCCCAGCGGGTGGCGCCCAGCGCCATCGCGGCCTCCTGGTGGGTGGCCGGGGCCTGCCGGAAGACCTCGCGGGCGACGCTGGTGATGATCGGCAGGATCATGATCGCCAGCAGGATGCCGACGGTCATCAGGGACCGGGCCGGGGTGCCGTTGTAGGCGAACACGCCGGTCCAGCCGAAGTAGTCGTCCAGCCACTCGTAGAGCCCGGTCATCCGGGGCACCAGGTAGAGCGCGCCCCACAGGCCGTAGACGATGCTGGGCACGGCGGCCAGCAGGTCGACCAGATAGCCGATCGGGGTGGCCAGGCGGCGCGGCGCGTAGTGCGAGATGAACAGCGCGATCCCGACCGCCACCGGAACGGCCAGCACCATGGCGATGACGGAGCTGACCACGGTGCCGAAGAGCAGCACCGCGATGCCGAAGTACGGGGGGTCGGCGTTGGCGTTCCACTCGAACGTCGTGAGGAAGTTCCCCTGGTTGTCGCTGATGGCGACGACCGCGCGGATGGCGAGGAAGACCGCGATGGCGGCCATGATCACCAGCAGCGCGATGCCCGAGCCCTTGGACAGCCCGCTGAAGATCCGGTCGCCGAGATGCCCGGTGCCGGCGCGTTCTTTCGTGGTGAGCGTCGTCATTCCGTCTCTCTCAGGCCGTCTCTCTCGAGCTTCCTCGGGCGTTGTCACGACAGGTCGGCGACGCGCTCGCGCACCCGCCGGATGATGTCGTCGGCGATCGGGGCGTAGTCGATGTCGGCCAGGGCGCGCTGTCCCTCCTGGCTCGCCGTCCAGCGGAGGAAGGCTCTGGTCAGGGGCAGCGTGTCCGGATTGTTGCCGCGGTCGCAGACCACCTCGTAGGTGATCAGCACGAGCGGGTAGGCGCCCTCCTCGCTCGTCGTGTAGTCGAGCTCCAGCGCGAGGTCGCCGTCGCGGCCGACCACCCGGGCCTCGGCGACCGCGGTCGAGGAGTTCTCCACGGAGGCGGCGACCGGGCGCTCCGCGCCGGTGTCGAGGAGGACCGTGGGGATGTCGTTCTGGTGCGCGTAGGACAGCTCGAAGTAGGCGATCGCGCCCTCGTTCTGCTGCACCATGCCGACCAGCCCGGACGAGCCGTCGGCCGCCTGGCCGCCCTGGCCGCGCCAGTTCTTGTCCGGCTCGTACGGCCAGGCGTCGGGGGCGGCGGCGTGCAGGTAGGAGGTGAAGTTGTCGGTGGTGCCCGAGCCGTCGGAGCGGTGGAACGGCGTGATCGGCAGCCGCGGCAGGTCGACGCCCGGGTTCAGCTCGGCGATTGCCGGATCGTTCCAGCGGGTGATCTGCGAGTCGAAGATCCGACCCAGCGTCTCGGCGTCCAGCACCAGCTCGTCCACGCCTGGCAGGTGGTAGGCCACCGCGATCGGTCCCGCGACCATCGGCAGGTGAACGGCTCGGCCCGACTGGCCGTCGTGCGAGCACACCGAACGGGACTCGTTCACCTCGCCCTCGGTCAGCAGCGAGTCGGTGCCGCCGAACGCCGTGGTGCCCTGGAGGAACTCCTGGATGCCCGCGCCGGAACCGGTCGGCTTGTAGTTGATCTGGCTGCCTTCACAGTTGGCCTGATAGGTGTTCACCCAGACCTCCATCGCGTTCGCCTGGGCGCTGGACCCGGAGGCCAGCAGGGTGCCGGACTCCTTGGCGCAGCGCAGCGTCTCGGCGGAGAAGTCCACGGCGCCGGGAAGTCCGGAGTTGTCGTCGGTTCCGCAGGCGGCGAGCGGGAGGGTGGCGGTGAGCGCGGCGAGGGTGACGGCCGTCAGGCGCCGTGGCTTCACTGTCGTTCGGTTCCTTCCCGTGGGGCACCGCACCCGCGGTCACGCGGCGGCTCAGGTGACGTCAGGGTGACTTTCATAAATGAACAGAAGATGAACAGGAGCACTCGGTGACCTTCTGGCACAGGCACGATACTGCGCGTAGAGGCGATGGTTCGTTACGCTATACCCAGCAGGGGTATTAAGTCCGGGAGGGACAACTATGACCACAATTGAGTCGGCGGCGGGCGGCGCGGCGGCGGTCGTCGAACACGGCGACCCGCACGCGGGCCCGCACGGCTACAGCAAGGACAAGGACGCCCACATCAAGCGGCTGCGCCGCATCGAGGGGCAGATCAGAGGCCTTCAGCGGATGGTCGAGGAGGACGAGTACTGCATCGACATACTCACCCAGGTCTCCGCCTCCACGAAGGCGCTCCAGTCGTTCGCGCTGCGCCTGCTGGAGGAGCACCTGCGGCACTGCGTCGCGCACGCCGCGCAGGACGGCGGCGCCGAGATCGACGCGAAGGTCGAGGAGGCCACCGCCGCCATCGCCCGCATGCTCCGCACGTAGCCCTTCCCAGGCCCGCCCGCCGGATCCGGTCGCCCGCACGTGCTCCGAACCGGGCGCCCACACACCGACCGATGGCCCGCACACGCTCCGTCCCGGGCCCGCACGCCCGACACGCCGATCAGCCGCGCGCGTGTAAGCCAGGCCGGCGGCCGCCCGACCGCTGCTGGACGTCCGCCAGGACACCGCCGTCCGCCAGGACACGGCCGGGGCCGTCGCGCCGGTGCTGGCCGTCCGCTAGGACACCGTGCCGGAGTAGACCGCGCCGTCGCCCGGCATCGTGACGTCCACCGGCGTGCCGAAGTCGAAGAGCAGCACGGTCGAGGCCACCTCCACCGGCTGCGGCGCCGTCCCCCCGACGCCGGCGAAACTGAACTCGTGCCGGATCTTGCGCGGCAGCCCGTCCTCGCCGATGTACACGTCGAACGGCACCAGCGTGCGGGCGAAGCCCTCCCCCGCCACCGCCGCCTCGAACTGCTCCTTCGCGACGCCGCTGGCCACCTCCTGGGCGGCGGCGATGTCGGTGACCCCGCGGTAGTGCCGGACCGTCTCGCCGTTCAGCTCCGTCTCACCGAGGTCCGAGACGCTGCTCGCGCCGCGCAGCAGCTCGAACGCGGTGATCGGGTCGGTGGCGCCGCCGGTGACCAGGTTCCCGTCGGCGATCGTGGTCACGTCGACCCGGACCCACTTGTCGGCCGGCACGCCCGCGCCCCGGTTCTTCATGTACAGCTCGCCGGGCGCGAAGACCTCCGTGACCGGCTCGGAGGGCACCGGCTCGGCGCCGGCGGGCTGCGCCGCCGGCAGGGTGAGCAGCAGCTCCCCGACCCCGGTGTCGTAGTCGAAGCTGCCCTCGCCGCTGATCGTGAGCCGGGTGCCGCCCGAGACCATCTCCATCGCCGTGCGCGCCTGGGAACTGCCGGACTCCAGCAGCACGTCAGCGGCCTGCCTGATGACCTCCAGCGCGTCGGCCAGGCCGCTGCTCGCCGCCCGCGCGTCGTCCTCGGCGGCCGACCCGGTGCCCGAGCAGCCGCAGACCGCGAGCAGCGCGGTCAGCAGGCCGACGCATCCGACGACCCGAACCTCGTACCGGACCTCGTGCCGGGTCTCCTGCCGGGTCTCCTGCCGGGGCTCCTGCCCGGCCTCGTGGTGGGCCTCGCAGTGCGCCTCGTGGTCGGACGCGTGGTGGGCAGCGCAGCCGTGCGGGCACGTCGTCCCGCGCTTCGCGCGCTCGTGTCGCCGCCACACCATCATGCCCGCCGACACCCCCAGCTTCCGTCGCATCGGTCCCGGACTCGTACCGCCTAACGAGACCTTGGGGTGCCCGTCACGGCTCGCCGCCCGGCATGGCCCGATACGGTGGTCCGGTGTGTGAGCAGGCGGAAGACCAACCCTTGATGTCCCGGGCGCTCGACGGGGGGCACCGCGTCACGCTGACCGAGCGCGGTCCCTTCCTGGCCCCGCGGTGCAGTTGCGGGTGGTATGGCCCGGCGCGGCGGTCCCGCCCGCTGGCCCGCAAGGAGGCCGAGGCCCACCTCGCCACCCCCGACGCCGGCGGCTGAGACCCGCGTCCCGCCGACTCACGTCACGCCGCGAGCCCGCGCTGCTTCGCCACCGGGTGCTCGGCCCCGTCACGCTCCCCGGACCGCCCGGCCGGCTCGGGCGAACCGCCGTCGGCGCCCTCGTCCGCACCCGGCCGGGCGACCACCAGGCGGCGCAGCCGGCGGCTCCGCCCGCAGCGCCGCGCCAGCGGCGTCAGCACCGCCATGGCCAGCGGGGCCAGCAACAGCGCCACCGCCGTGCCCAGCGCGAAGCCGCCGATCACGTCCGTCGGATAGTGCACGCCCATCAGCACCTGGGTGAACCCCTGCACCAGCGCCAGCCCGCAGGCCGCGGCGCCCAGCCCTCGGTGCACGAGGAACAGCCCCACCGCGACCGCCATGGCGACGCTCGCGTGGTCGCTGACGAACGAGTAGCCCGTCGGCGTGCCGTGGCCGCCCGTCAGCACGGTGACCGCGTCGGGATGGTCCTCGAAGGGTCTGGGTCTCGCCACGAAGCCCCGGATCGGGATGTTCACCAGGAACGCGACCACGGCGGCCAGCGCCGACCAGGCCACGGCGGCGACCGCCTGCGGCGCGTCGGGGTGCCGGCGCACGGCCAGCCAGGCGAGGAGCACGACCGCCGTCAGGGCGGCCGGGACTGCGAAGTACGCGGTGCCGACCACGGCCCGTTCGGCCCATTCGGGCAGCCGCGCGGCCAGGGCACCGACATCCCGGAGGATGTCCACCTCGAGATCAGGATTGTCGATCGCAGACATGTGCCGTCGCGGCCCCTTCATTCGTGGGGGGACCCTGCCGCGGGGGGCAGGCAGGGAAGAGGAGCCCCTGTACCGGATGCACCGGAACAGCTAACTCCAGGAACCTCCCCCGAGGTGCCCAGGTCCATCGAAAGATCACCGCAGCGTTATCGAACAGCAACGCATAGCAGGCCGGACCCGGCCGGAACCGTCGTGATCATCCGGCATCGGCTGGATTACTGCGCCGTGGGACGAGTGGCACCAAAGTAGTCGGCTGAGTCAATCGGGTCGAAGCGGACCACCGCGCCCGTGTACGGCGCGTCTATCATGTATCCGCCGCCGACGTAGATCCCGACGTGATGGATGGCGCGCGAGTCGGTCAGATCGTTGGAAAAGAAGATCAGATCGCCCGGCAGCAGCTCGTCGCGGTCCGGATGCGGCCCCGAGTTCCACTGGTCGTTGGCCACCCGCGGCAGCTCCACCCCGACCTGTCTGTAGGCCGCCTGCATCAGACCGGAGCAGTCGAACTGCCCGTTGTCCTCCGGACCGCCCTCGCCACCCCACTTGTACGGCGTGCCCAGCTGCTCCTGCGCCCAGTTCACCGCCCCGGCGGCGACCGCCGACGGCGGCAGCCGCTCCTCCAGCTCGTCCTCGACCTGCACCGGCGCCGCGAAGCTCGCCTCGGCCGCGCGGATCGTCTCCACGTAGTTCTGCGTCTCCTCGTACGGCGGCACCCCGCCGTACTGGATCACGGCGTACGAGCCCGCGTTGTACGCGGCCAGCATGTTGTTCACCGGATCGCCCGGCACGTCGTCGACGTAACCGGCGATGGTGCAGTCGTACTGGGCGGCCGAGGGGATCGCGTCCTCCGGATCCCACACGTTCGCCGTGCCGTCGCCGTTCGCGTCGAAGCCGTGCGCGGCCCAGGTGCCCGGGATGAACTGGGCTATGCCCTGCGCGTCCGCGTAGCTCTGCGCGTCGGGGTTGAACCCGCTCTCCTGGTTCAGCTGGGCGGCCAGCAGGGCGGGGCTGAGCGTCTCGCAGAGATTGCCCCACTGCTGCACCAGCCGGGCGTACTCCGCCGGCACGCTGTTCTCCGCCAGGGTGTTCCCCTCCCCCGAGTTCGCCCCCAGCCCACCGAGCAGCCCGCCGGCCGCGCTGTACACGCCGACGACGAGCAGCGTCATGAAGGCCATGAGGCCCCCGAACCCCACACCCACCCACAACGCGACCCGCCGCACGGACCCTCACCCCATCACCGAACGCTCCGTCACCCTCCCCCTACTGTGCCCGATCCGACTGACACCCCACCAGCACCCGCCCGAATCCGCCCGCCCGTCAACTCCCATCTGTGAGACTCCTGGCGACCACTACGCCGCGTCCGCACACGAGAAGTGGTCCAACAACGACCCCACGAGATCCTCGGTGAACGCCACCACGTCGCGCTGTCCCACGACCGGGTCCTCCCAGGTGCCCTGGTACCGAACGTTGACGTCCAACACGGCCTCCTCCCCGCGCGCCGGACACCCGACCTGCACCAGGGCCCCGTCGGGCCCGACCAGCGCCGGCTCGCCAGCGATGGTCGCCTCCTCGGCCCGCTCGATGCCGTACACGCTGGGATGGTCCTCGTACCGCTGCATGATGTCGAAAGGTTCGCTGAACTCCTTCACCTCGATCGCGAGCACCAATGCCTCGTCCACGACCACGTGACAGTAGACAGGGGTCGGCGTCTGCGAGTGGGACTCTTCCTCCTCAACGAGCAGTTCCCCTCCCGAAGGCAACAAGGGATCAAGCTTCCCCGGTGAGATCGGTACCGAGCACAATTTCCGCGGTGCGGCGTAGCTGGTTTCTGCGTCGCGCTGCCCAAAAAAGCCAATCACCAGCGCAATCGTGACGGTGGCAAAGGATCCGACTGCCAGTATTCGCCAAAGCCTCATTCGTCAACCACCTCCTCACGGCAACTGAACCCCCAGAACGCCAGCAGCATCCTCGAATCCACTCTGGGCTCCTTGATGAATCATTTCCTCAGATTGGTCGCCCCACTGCTCTTCCGAATACTGCGCGTAAGGCGGGGCTGGCTCCGGATTCAACTCCGTCCACTGATTCGCCAACTCCATCAGATACCCATTGTTCTCTTCGTAGTATCCGGCCCTGACGTTCTGCGCGTCGCCCTCGATCCGCTCGCTCTCCTGGGCAACCCAAGCCTCACTGCCCTTGTCAATTGCATTCTGGATACTCGTCCCCACGAAGGGAATTTCACCAAGAAGATACCCTCCAAACTCGTATCCGGGCCCTAACGGTGCGGACGCCTCTTCCTTGTCGATCTCCAGAGCTTCGTACCTCCCATAGGAGAGGAAACCCTCTGCTCGACCAACCTCCTCCAGCACGAGCTCTGGATCAGCCGAGGAATCTGCAGCGATCCTCTGCACAAATTCGACGTTCATCGACTGGTGCAGAATTTCATAAGACTCGGGCGACCGAGACACCTGAACTGACATCTCGGCAAGGTGGCGTGGATCCAAGGGCACGTCGTCCCCGAAACTGTGGCTCGCCGTTGCGTAAACCTCGTCCGAGTAGCTGCCGAGCATCCTCGCGTAGCCATCGCGCAGGTCCGGCGGGAAGTCGTCCTCCATCTCGAAACCGATCTCAAGGGCGTTCTCGAAGATCCGCATCTGCTGGTCCGAGTGCTCGCCCTGGGCCGGCGCCCACTCGTCGGCACGGTTCCCCGTCGTAGCGGCGAGCAGCGCATCGGCCGTCGACTGGAGGGCCATCACGCCGCCGTCCTCCGCGAGACCCGCCGTGTCCGGTGACCCGAGACCGGGAGCGAGCTCGTAGCGCTCCCGGAGCAGGTAGTCCATGGTGTCCTTCTCCGCGAAGACGGCGGTCGCCGCCTCGGGGTTGTTCGCCAGGGCGTCCATGTACCCGGTGATCGGATCCACCCGAAACGCGTCTCCGATCACCGTCGCTCGGTTGTCGCTGTACGTCTCGGCCCACTGCCCGCCCGGCGTATCGCTGCTCCGCTCGAACGCGAGCAGCGCCTCGCCGTAGCTCCCTTCCCCGGTGAGGAAGTCGGTGCCGTACTGGCCGGAGCCCATCAGGCTGCTCATCAGCTGGAAGCCGTAAGGACTGAAGGTGGCGTACTCACCGAACTGCTGGTCGCCCAGCCCGATCACGTCCTCCTGCCACTGTTCCATGCGCGCGTCGTCCGTTGATGTGGCGGTACCCAGCATCAGCCCCAGACTTCCCTGGAGATCAGTCAGAAGCTCCGCTCGGTCTCCACTCGCCTCGTCTCCGTACTGCGGGTCGATCAACCCGCTCCAGAGGTTCATCAGGTTCTCCGCACCGATCTCGGTCGTGAACTCAACGGAAAATTCTGGATTCCCCGCGCCGGCCTCAAGGATTGTGGCCAGGACATCGACCTCCGAATCGGTCATCTCCTGACCCTTGCCGAAGAGGTCCGTGGCCAGGTCGAGGCCGGGCTCCGCCAGGGCGTCCAGACGATCCTGGTATCGCTGTCCCTGAACCGTGTTCTCGATCCAGTTCTGGTACTCGTCGGAGTACGGGGCAACGTCTCCCGGAGGCGAGAAGGCACTGTCCAGCGTCGTGTTCAGCAGGTCCCGGAGGGCCAGCGCATCGGACGACGCGCCTTCCTCCGACGCGGCGGCGTCGACGGTCTCCCACAGTCCGAGGAACTCAGTCACACCCAACTCGTCGACCAGGTAGGCCGCGAAGTCGGGATGCTCCGCGAAGTCCGCCAGCAGACCTCGCATCTCGTCCATCTCTTCCTCTGAGAGGTCGTCCTGCCGAGCGAGTTCGACGATGCTGTCCGCATTCTGCTGGCCAAAGACCTCCCACTCCCACTCGTCGGTGTCGGTCGCGTACCCAGCGGCGAGGTCGGCGGCCGTCAGGTCCGCGTTCGGGTTGTCCCCGCGGAGGATGGCCGCGCCGTCCCGCATCTGACCGGCGGCGTCCATCAGCCACGTGAGCAGCGGCTCTAAGGACGCCATCGCGGCGCCGGCGTCCAGCGCACGCGCCCGTTCGAAGAAGTTGACGAGGCGACCGTAGGCGCCGCCGTCGTCGATGGGCCACAGCTTGTTCGCCAGTTCCTCCAACTGGTCCGGGTTGGCATTACGAATGTCCCCACTCACGGCAGCTCTCTTCCCTCCCCGCCGGTCTCCCCAACCGGCGCGAACGTGTGACGCGTCGCCTCAGCGGACGATGGTCTGGACTTCGTCGACGGTGATGTCGTGGGTGGTCTCCAGGACCGCGTCCGGGAGTTCCTGCGGGTCGGGGTTGCCGGTGCCGGTCCAACTGACCGACCAGGTGATGGTCGCGGTCAGCTCGTACGACTCCCCGGCGCCGGTGGAGCGCAGGTACGTCACCCCGCACGGCGGCTCGTCCTCGGCCCGCCCGTCGGTGTACGGCTCCCCGATGGTCCCGTCCGCGTTGATGGTGCACTCGCCGCCGTCCGGGTGCAGGATCGCGTCCCCGGTCCCGGGCTCGATGGTCAGCGCGCTGGGCGTGGCGACGGTGGTGGCCTCCAACCCGAGACTGTCGATCCGCGCCGTGGCGGACACCTCCCCGATGTCCGCGGTGTCCTGCCAGATCCACGTCGGAAGATTCACGGTCTGCGGCTCGTCCGCGTCCGGGTTGAGGCTGATCTCGGTCTCGGGCAAGGGCAGCCACTCGTAGGCGGCCTGAGCCAACACCTCGGGGGAAATGGCGGGTCCCTCCTCCGGTGCCTCCCCGTTCTCCACCCACTCGGCGAGACCGGAACAGGAGTAGGCTCCCGGATCGTCGCGCTTGGCGGGATTGACGACTCCGAAGTAGAAGTTCCCCTCATCCTCGATGTCGAGGTTGTAGTTGTCGTACGGCTCACCGGTGATGTAGTGCGACGCCATTTCGCTGCGCAGATCGCCCACGTCCTCGGGAGGCATGTGCGCGTAGGTGTTCAGCATGTTCTCTACGTAGTCCCGCGTGTCGGTCGCGGAACGAGGCTCGTACCAGCACGCCGGTGGCTCCCAGTCCACCACGGACTCGACGACACCCGGTGGCTCGGTGCTGCCGACGCTGTTGCTGTACTCGACCTCCGAGAAGATCCCCTCGCCGTCCGTACCGCCGTCGGCGGACGGCGGAGGCGGCTCATCCCGATCGCCTTCGTCACGTCCCGAAACCCATTGCGCTGCTGCCTGGCCAGGGAAAGAGACCTGTAGGCCTAACAAGACAGATAACGAGACCGCGCCTGCGATCCGGCTGCCAACGCGCCTCATCGCTCACACTCCCTGTCCAGATCCTCATCCACGGGCAGGACCCTCTCCGCCTGCCACACGCCCAGCTCGTTCTCGCGCATCACGACCTGTGTGTAGAGGAAATTGGCCCCGCCAGACTCGGGGAGGAGCTCCCCCGTTTCCAGGTTCTTGTCCCGGAGTTCCGTGATGTCCTGGCAGTAGCCGACGACGGGCCTGTCGGCCTGGTAGCCCTCGTTTTCCACAGTAAAGTCGTAGTACACGACTGTCCCGGCCCAGGAAACGCCGTCCTCCGAGGAGCCACGGACGAACTGCCGCGCGCTTACCAGCGCCTCACTCGTCGAGTAGAACTCCATCGCCTCAAGCCCTGGATCACCAGCGGCGAAGGCCATGTCCATCACCTCGATGCGGCCAATCGCATCGGCGATGATCGCGTCCCTGGTCGGGTCGCCCGTCTCCGTGTCCTCGAAGACGTTGTTCATGTCGTCCGGGAGCTCGATCTCCGGGCGGTCGATGCCGTCGTCCGTCGGAGACGGGCTCGCGGACTCCGAGGGGGTGTCCGTCTGCTCCTCCCCCGTCTGGACGCCGTCGATGTCGTCGGCGTTGTCGTCCGAGTCGGAGCCGCCGGAACAGGAGGTGAGCAGCAGGCCGGCCGTCAGAGCGGCAAGCGCCGGATGGATAAGACGGGTCTTCACGCGTAACTCCCCGCTGTGGCTTGGTTGAAGAGGTCCACACGCAGCGGCGGAGCGTCACGGATCGACGGGATCGGCAGGGCTGTCGGACCCGGTAACGACGTGACGGCAGGCATGAGCAACTCCCCTCCTCGCCGGGCTCCCCTCCCAGCGCGGTGCGCGTGTGCGGTAACACAAGAACCGTCAGATGACGGTGAGTTGGTCACCGATGACCCTAACGTGTACCAACTGGGCCACCAACGCGCCACAGGGATTGTTACTGGACATTCACTACCGGCAAACTCCCCCCGCGCATGCCCTCACTCGTCGTCGTCCGGCACCGCCGCCGCGAACGTCAGTGGTGGCAGCATCGTGCGGGCGTCGAGCCCGGCGAACCACATGCCGACCACCAGCGCCGTCGCCGCCTCCAGGTAGCGGGCCCGGACCAGGCCGCCGGCCGGGAGCGCCTGGAAGCCGAGGTCCTCGGCCAGGCCGCTGACCAGTTCCATCGCCCACGTGTCGTTGCCGCACATCGGGACGCCCAGTTCGCGCCCCTCGACGACCTGCCAGCCGCCGGACTCGTACACCTCGGCGGCGCACAGGTTGAACGCCTTCACCACCCGCGCGCCCACCGCCACCTCGGCGACGCGTTCCGCGAGCGCCGGCTCCGTCAGCGTGAACGAGTCCGGTGGCTCCGCGAACGCGCCGGGCGCGAACGCGTTGGTGCAGTCGATCAACGGCCGCCCGTTGAGTGCGCCGTCGCCCGCCCCCGCGCCCAACAACGCCTCCGTCACCGCCTCCCCCGGCACCGCGAGCAGCGTCACCTCGCCGTACGTCGCCGCCTCCCGCAGCCCGCCGCCCGTCGCGCCTGGTCCGATGTGGTCCGCCGCCTTCACCGCCCGCTCCGGCGTGCGCCCTCCGAGCATCACCTGATGCCCCGCCCGCACCCAGCCGGCACCCAGCGCCCTGGCCATGTGGCCGGCGCCAATCACTCCGATACGCATGCGTTCGTCCACCTCTCGTTAGCCTTCGTGCCGCACGGTAGGCGAGGCGTTGCGCACCCCAGGGTGCGTAACGAGAAGGGAAGGCTGTCCCATGAGCGACGAGGAGGCGCGCACACCCGCACAGTTCGCGCCCTACGGTGACTTCACCGCCGACTGCCCGGCTCGGCTCGCCGTCGACCTGTTCGCCAGCGGCTGGCTGCCGGTCGTGGTGTTCGCGCTCCGCGAGGGTCCGATGCGGCCGGGGCGCCTGCGCGAGCAGATCGGCGGCATCAGCCAGAAGGTGCTGACCCAGACGCTGCGCCGGATGGAGCGGCTGGGCCTGGTCACCCGGCACCGGTACGCGGAGGCGCCGCCGCGCGTCGAGTACGAGCTGACGGAGCCGGGCCGGGAACTCCTGACCCCCATCTACGCGCTGGGCCGCTGGGCCTATCGGCACGCGGACACGGTGTTGTCCACGATGACCGATCCGGAGGAGCAGACGGCGGGGTAGCGACCGAGAACGGACAACGCCACACCTCACCACCCGCGCGTTCCGGCCAACCTGGTACCGGCCAGGATGCCGCGGCGCGCGGGTGAGGTTGGCGGACACGTCGACGCCCGGGTCCTCCCAGACTGCGGCCGGCCCCTGGCCGTTCCGTCAAGGCCTGGACCCACGCCACGTCGACAACCACACACGGCCGCCGCGCCACGTCCCACGCCAAGCCCCGTGCGTCGACGTCTCCAGAGTGTTAGACGAACAATCCGGCCAATGAGTTGCCCACTGGCACGCACCGGCTCACTTCTCTTGACACACCATCTGCCGCGCTACGGCGCATTCACCACGTGAACGAGCTCCGCCCACAGCGCCTTGCCCCCGTCCGGCATCCCGTACTGCCTCCATTCGGCCGCCAGGGCCCGTGAGTCGCTCGGCGCCGGACATCCGCGCCTGGGCGCGGGCGGCGAGGGTTCGGCGGTCGTCCAGCCCGGGTGTGGGGAACAGGGGCGGGTGCACGGTCACGCGGACGGTGACGTCGGCCGCGCCGACGATCCGGCGCAGGGAGGTGACGAAGTCGTCGTCGCCGACGAAGGCGGGCAAGGTGGTGGGGCGGCCGCCCTGGTCGTAGCGGATGGTCACCGGGCGGACCGGGGCGCCCGCGTCGATCGCCGCCTGGAACGCGGCACGGCGGAACACACCCCGCGCGCCCGAGCACCAGGTGACGCCCTGCGGGAAGACCACCACCGACCGGCCGGCGCCGAGGGCGGCGGACACCTCCTTGATGGCGGCGGGGAGGGTGCGCAGGCTGTCGCGGTCGATGAACAGCGTTCCCGCCCGCCGTACCAGCGGGCCGATCAGCGGCCATCCCGCGACCTCGCGTTTGGCGAGCATGGTCACCGGCTCGATGGCCAGCAGCGCGATGACGTCCAGCCAGGAGATGTGGTTGGCGACGACGAGCGATCCGCGATCGGATGCCGGCACGCTCAACGGTCCGCCGCGCGCGTCCAGCCGTACGCCCGCGGCGTCCAGCAGGTCCGCCGCACACGAGCGCAGCATCCCGGGTTCGGCGAGGCGGTCGCCCCGCGCGAAGGCGCGGAGCACGGTCCCGGTCACCGCGACGGATCGCCGCACCTGGCGCGTCACCGGCACCCGGGTGTCGGTGCGCGCGACGCAGCGGGGAGTGCACGGTGAGGTCGCAGCCCAGACGTTGGTGGGCGCGTTCACCTCGGACCTCATCCGCATCCGTTCAGGAAGTACCTTCGGTACCGGTCGTTCATGCGTTCCGTGTCGAGCAGGACGAAGAAGTCCGCGTCGCCGAAGTCCCGGTCGTGGCACGGCGCGCCGCACACCCACGCCCCCACGCGCAGATAGCTCCTCAGCAGCGGAGGCAACTCGGCGTAGCTCGGCTCGCCCTCGACCGGCGCCGTCGGCGTCCAGGGGTCGTGCGGCCTCACCCGCATCTCCGGTGGTGGGGCGTGCCGCGTGCTGGCCAGCTGCCACGCGTTCGCGGCCGCCCGATCGCCGGCCGTCAGCGACACCGAGGCGCAGCCGGCGAGGTAGCGATGGCCGGATCGCAGGACGTACCGGGCGAGGCCCGCCCACATGAGGTTGATCACCGCGCCTGACCTGTGGTCGGGATGCACGCAGGCCCGTCCCGCCTCGACCATGGCGGAGCGGACGTCCGCCGGCAGGCCCTGCAGGTCGAACTCGGTGTCCGAGTAGCGGTGGACGCTGCGACCGGGCGGCAGCAGCCGGTAGGTGCCGACGACGTCGCCGGTCGACGTGTCGGTCACGATCAGGTGGTCCATGAGGGCGTCGAACTCGTCCACGTCGCGGCCGTCGGGTGTGACCTGCAGGGCGGCGCCATGCTCCTCCCCGAAAACCCGATAGCGGAGCCGTTGAGCGGCGTGTACCTCTTCCGCACGGTCCGCGAGGGAGACCAGGTACGCCGCGGTGGGGGTGGTCGTCGCCGGGGTGGGGTTCGCGAGCAGGGGCATGACGGTTCTCCGTTCGGGACGATGCGCACGGCACCAGGCCACCCGAAGCATGAACATGACAGCCAAATGGGCGATGGCCACACGGTGGTTCGGCGCCAGCCATCCGATGACGAAATGAGACGGCGTGCCGGCGCCCTCCGAGCGCCGGCACGCGGCGGAAGCGCTCGCGCCTCACCCTCACCACGGCACCCACACGTCCCAACCGCCCCGGAAAGATGGCCAGATCACTTGCCGTCAGCGTGTGATCGACACCCGCTCAGGTTCTCTCTCTGTCAGCCTGGCGTGGCACAATCCGAGAAGAGGCGTAGCAGAGCCAGTGAGGTGGTGAGTTCGGATGTTCCTGGCAGCAGAGGAAGACGATATCGACGCGATCATCGGCGGCATCGCCCCTGACTGGGGGCCGTTCGCAGCCGTGGGCACCGAGGCCCGCACGATGATTCAAGTCATCATGGCTCTGGCCATCCTGATCTGCATGGGCATCGCCATCTGGGGAGCCGCGAAGCAGCGGATCGGCTCGACCGCGCTGCGCGACTCGTTCAGCGCCGAGCAGGGCAAGGGGCTGATCGTGGCCGGCCTCACCGGGATCTTCATCATCGGCTCCCTGGGCACCCTGTTCACCATCATCTACGGCATGGCGATCTAGCGGGCATGCGGAGAAGCGGCCGCTGGCGGCATTCGGGACGCGGCGTCGCGATCGTCGGTCTCCTGGCGGTGCTGGCCGTCGGCTGCACGGTCGGCCCTGCCGCGAACCGGGCCGCACGGATGGGACCGGTCGAGCCCACGGACGACGGCGGCGGGCCATCGGGGGAGAACGGCGACCCCTCCGGACTCCCGACCGGGGACCCCAGCTCGCCCCCCGTCCAGGAGAACCCCGCCCCGGCCGACGCCTCCGGATCCGTGGACAGTACGCAGAACACGCCAGACATGGACAACCTCTGTTGTTTCGTTGAGCTTCCGGACGGAGACCTGCTGGTCGGCGAGCAGGACACCGGCGTCGTGTCACGGATCGACGACTCCGGCAACGTCTCCCCGGTCGGGACCATCCCGCGCATTGCCCAAGCGGACAACGGGGCGCTCCTGGGTCTGGCGATCGAGCCGGACTTCGACGGGGAGGACGACTGGCTGTACGTCTACTTCGCCGACTCCTCGGACAACCGCATCGGCCGCTATCCCTACACGCCCGACGACCCACCGGGACAGCAGTTGGGCGCCTACCCTGACACCTTCGTCACGGACATCCCCAAGTCCGCCGGCGGCGGCCCACTCGCCTTCGGACCAGACGGGATGCTGTACGCGGGCACCGGCGACGAGGTCCTGCGCATGGACTCCAGCGGCAGCCCGCCGCCCGACAACCCCGACCCTGCCTCCGCCGTCTACGCCTCCGGCTTCACCGACGTCGAAGGGCTGGCCCTGGACCCCGTCGGGCGGTTGTGGGTCGTGGACGCGGCGGGGAACGGGACCGTGGTACACGTGGTGAGCCGGGACGCGCAGGACGGGACCGTCGCGCCGCCCATGGAGGCGTGGCAGGCGCCGCCCGGTGAGGCGCAGGCACCCACGGGTCTGGCGTACGGCGAGGACTCGCGGTCGCTGTGGCTGACCACCGCCACCGACCAGGGCGTGTGGCGGATCCCGCTGGACGGCGAGGGCGGCGTGGTGGCCGAGCCCGAGTTGCTTGAGGGCGACGGCATAGCGGGGGTGGTGGACATCGCCCCCACCGTCACCGCGGGCGACCGCTTGCTGACCCTGGACACGTCCGGCCGGATGCTCACGCTCGCCGTCACCTGACGGGAAGCACCTCCACCCGACGCCACGGTCCGTACGGTCCGCCGGCCAGGGTCTACCACACGGCGGCCACGACGGTGTCGGGCTGTTCCCGCAGTTGCCGTGGCGAGGCGTGCAGCACCCGCAACCCCGTCGCCTGGATACGGTTGTGGCGCGCCATCGTGGCCTCCCACTGCCGCACACCGGCGTGGTGTCGTGCCGAGTCCACCTCGAACAGCACGCCGTGCCCGGGCCAGTACGCGTCCGGGTCGGCCAGCCACTGGCCGTCGAGCAGCAGCCGGGGGTTCCACAGCGGGCGCGGCAGGTTGGGCTCGGCTTCCAGGACCCGCCGGGCCCGTCCCTCCGCCGGGGAACGGACTCCGACGCGCAGGTCGTCCAGTACGGCGCGCACGTCGGCGCGGTGTGCCAGGCGCACGGCGCCCAGCTCCCGTGCCAAGGCGTCGAGCGGAACGCGTCGCGCCTGCACGATCTCGTACAACGCGCCCGTCATCCCGGGTTCCTGCCGGGCGGCGTCCGCCGCCGCCCGGAGCAGCGGGGCCACCGGCAGGCGGTGTGCCATCCGTGTCGCCGACGGGATGCGGCGGCTGCGGAGCACGCGCACCGACGGCAGCGGGGTCACCTGGCGCGGGACGGGCACCAGCGCGTCGAAGACGCGGACGTCCTCGGGGGCCGGGGCGGCGGGCAACCGATACAGGGCCAGGGCGGCGGTTCCGGTGATCAGGGTCTCGGGAGGCGGCCCGGCCAACGGGACGCTGCGGCCGGCCGCGTACAACAGCGCGGACCAGTAGCGTTGCGGCACGCTCAGCGGACCGTCGTGGAGGACGACGACGCGAGGGAACGGGCTCTGCCAGGGGCCCGTCTTCGCGCAGCGGTCCCGGACCGTCGAAGCGGGCACGCCCAGTTCGACGAGTTGGCGGTGGGTGACGACGCCGCTCTGCGCTCGGGCGACGCGGTCGAGTTCAGGGGGTGTACGAGGCATGCCGGGTCCGTCCCCGTGGCGAACGGGAGTGGTGCCGGCTGTGACAGGGTTGTCGCGAAGGATCACCGGTGAGGGGTAACGTGCGCCCACGCTCCGGTCAGCGCGCGCGGTACGCGCACGTAACCGCACGCCACGCGGAGCAACCCCGCGCCACGGGGCGCTACAGGACGTCGCGTGGGGCCACGAAGACTTGATATCGGCTCAATGGGCCATATGTCTGACGACCGGACGATCGATATGTGCCCTCACGTCGCCAGTTTCTTGCCGCCGCCGCCTCCTCGGTCGCGGCCGTCGCGTTGGACGCGTTGCCGGCCAGTCCCGCCGAGCTCACCGGGCCCGCCGAACGGAGCGGTGGGCGCCACGCCGTGGGCGCGGCGAGCGCCGAACGGCCGCCGAACATCGTGCTGATCGCCGCCGACGACCTCGGCTACGGGGAGGTCGGCGCGTACGGACAGCGGCTCATCAGTACGCCGCGGCTGGACCGGCTGGCCGCCGAGGGCACCCGGTTCACGCAGGCGTACTCGGCCGCCGCCGTGTGCGCGCCGTCGCGCTGCTCGCTGCTCACCGGACTGCACACGGGCCATGCCGCGGTGCGGGAGAACCCCTTCAACGGCGGGCCGCAGGGCTCGCTGGGCGCGTCGGACACCACGTTCGCCGAGTTGCTGCGGGACCAGGGCTACGGGACCGCGTGCGTCGGGAAGTGGGGGTTCGGGCCCGAGGACGCCGAGCAGCCGAGTCATCCGAACGCGCGCGGCTTCGACGAGTTCTTCGGCTATATCGAGCACCGGCACGCGCACGACTACTTCCCCGACTACCTGTGGCACAACGGCGAGCGCCAGGATCTTGACCCGGGCACGTACGCGATCGACGTTTTCGAGCGGCGGGCCCTCGGATACATCAGGGAGCGGGCCAGGGCGCAGCGCCCGTTCCTGCTGTACCTGTCGCCCAACACGCCGCACGCGCCCAGCGACATCCCGGCCACGGACGCGGCGGCGGTCGAGTACGCGGACCGGCCCTGGAGCGCGGCGGACCGCGGGCACGCGGCGCAGGTGACCCGGCTGGACCGGCTGGTCGGCTCGGTGCTGGACGAGCTGCGGCGGCGCGGCATCGAACGGGACACGCTGGTGCTGGTGACCAGCGACAACGGTCCGCACGAGGAGGGCGGGACGGATCCGGACGTGTTCGACGCGAACGGGCCGCTGCGCGGCTACAAGCGGAACCTGTACGAGGGCGGCGTCCGGGTGCCGCTGCTCGCCTGGCGGCCGGGCACGGTCGCGGCGGGCGAGGTCAGCGACCGGGTGACGCCGCTGATCGACGTGCTGCCGACGCTGGCCGAACTGGCGGGCCTGCCGGTGCCGTCGGGGGTGGACGGGCTGTCCGCGGCGGGGCTGCTGGACGGTTCGGGCGGCCCGGCCCCGGAGCACCGGGAGGCGCTGTACTGGTACCGCAACGACCCGGGGTCGACGCGCCGCGCCAACGCGGAGGAGGGTGGGCGCCTCGACCGGCTGGCCGAGGCGGTGCGCCGCGGGGACTGGAAGGCGGTGCGTTACGCGCCGGGTCGGGACCGGTCGGCACCGGACGGAGACTGGCAGGTGGAGCTGTACGACCTGGCCGCGGATCCGGGGGAGACGACGGACGTGGCGGCGGAGCATCCGGCGCTGGTGGCGGAGCTGACGGCGGCCATGCGCGCGGCGTGGACCTGACCGACACGGGCCTGACCGACGCGGACCTGGCCGACGCGAGAGGAGCGCCGCCGCCCCCGGGGGGGGGCGGCGCGTCTGGTACGGGTCGGACGACGGCGCGGTGCCTAGGGCAGGGTGACGCCGTAGGCGTTGGCCGCCTCGACGATCGGCTGGAAGAACGTGGTGCCGCCCGAGGTGCAGTTGCCGCTGCCGCCCGAGGTGAGGCCGAGGCCGGTGGCGCCGCTGAACAGCGGGCCGCCACTGTCGCCCGGCTCGGCGCAGATGTTGGTGCGGATCATGTCGTAGACGACGTCGCCGCCACCGTAGTCGACCGTGTAGCCGAGGCCGGTGACGCTGCCGCACCGAAGGCCCGTCGTGCTGCCGGACCGGCAGGCCGACTGGCCGTTGGTGGCGTTGGCGAAGCCGGTGATGGTCTGCGAGCTGCCGTTGTAGAGGTTGACGGTGCTGGGCACGCTCCCGGGGTTCGGGTCGTACTGGACGAGCCCGTAGTCGTTGACCGGGAACGAGGAGGCGGCGGTGAAGCCGATCTGCGAGGCGCCGTCGCTCCACAGCGGGTAGGGCGGGGTGGGCCCGTACGGGTCCTCCGTGCAGTGGCCCGCGGTGATGAAGTAGAAGGTGCTGCCGGAACGCACGTTGAAGCCGGCCGAGCAGCGCCAGCCGAGGTCCGCGTAGATGGCGTCGCCGCCCTGGACGTACTTCTGGAACGTGCCGGGGGTGTGCTCGAAGACGAGGGCGTCCGCGAGCCGACCGGCGCGGTCGCGGATCCCGTCGATCTCGGCGTCGGAGACGGTGTCGTCGACGAGGACGGTGACAGTGTTGCGGTCCGCGTCCACCGACCAGGCCACACCGCCCTCGGAGGCGTCGAGTACGGCGTCGCCCGCCGCCCTGAGCTCTGTCGCGCTGAACGTCTGGTCGGACTCGGCGGAGACGGCCTGAGCGGCGCCGGGCGTGAGGAACGCGGTCACGGCCAGCAGTCCGGACACCGCGGCGACGAGGCCACGGCGATTGATGCGCTTCGTTCTCACGTACTTCCTCCTGGTAGGAGTCGTGGATCCACCGATGGGTGGACCGTGAGGCACGGCCTGGGTCGGCCGGGGAGCAGGCCCGAAGCGTGAAGATTATGAAGGGCATGCCCCTGACAATCCGACACGGAAAGTCTTCCCACCGTCACTACCCCTCCCAAACAACGGCTTTCGCCCCGACTGCTCCCCATCGGGTCTTGACCGTTTCCGAACGTCTGTGGCTATCCTCGGCGGGCTTTGCGACGAAGTGCTGCCATCAATCGCCACAACGAGGACTGCCGGCCTCGGGGGCCACGTGCGCCGGCGGGCTCCCGGCCCGTTTCCGCGTCGCCCTCGGCGCCGGCGGGCACGCCGGGCGACGGCGCCGGAACCTCGACGCCCGCCGCCGGTACCGAAGCCGGGGCGCCGCCGTCGGCGCGTTCCGGCGGCCGCGGGTCGGCGACCGCCGACGGCTGCTCCACCGCCAGCCGGTACTGCACCGGCAGGATCCGCAGCCCGCCGAAGAAGGGCGAGGACCGCCAGGGCAGTTGGTCCTCCGGCATGGTCAGCCGGAACTCCTCGAAACGCGCGGTGATCCGTTCGAGGCCGGTGCCGACGATCATCATCGCCAGTTCCTTCGCCGGACAACGGTGCGGGCCGACGCCGAAGCTGATGTGGTCGCGGGAGCTGAAGAACGGTGGCCGGGTGGCGCCGGCCCCGAAGTGCGGGCAGTTGTGCACCGCGGCCGGCGAGACCATCACCGGGTCGCCGGCGGATATCCGGAAGTCGCCGAGTTCGGTGTCCGCGACCGGGAAGCGGAAAGTGAGGTTGTGCATCGGCGGGTTGGCCACCACGACGTTGTTGATGATCTCCTGGTGGAAGGCCCGGCGCATGCCCGGCGGCACGTCCCGGGGGCGGCGGAGCGTCTCGACCAGGCTGCTGGCGATCAGCGAGCTGACCTCGTCCGCCGTGGTGCCCATCACCAGGTAGAGCTCCCAGGCCAGCTCCTCGGTGCTGATCTCCGGGTTGTGGGCCAGCAGGTACGACGGCATGTCGTCACCGGGGCGGGCCCGCTTCTCCTCGGCCAGTTCGCGCAGGTCGGTCATCAGCCGCTCGATCGCCGCGGGAGCCTCGGGGCCGGCGTCCAGCACCCGCCAGACGTCCATGATGACCTCGTCGCCCTTGGCGACCGGGAAGCCGAGCAGCTGGTTGACCACCATCATCGGCAGCGGGCGGGCGAACTGACCGCAGAGGTCGGCCATGCCCTCCCGGTTGCCGCCGGCGCCGCCGGCGAGGAAGGTGATCAGGTCGTCCGCGTACTCCCGGGTCAGCTCCTCCAACCGGCGGGCCGTCGGGTGGCTGAGGTCCTGGAACGGGGCGAGGGCCGCCTCCAACGAGGCGCGCGCCGCCGCGTGCCGCTCGTCGTCGAAGAAGACGAGCATGTCGCACTCCAGCGCGGGCAACGGCGGCCAGTCCTTCGGCACCCGGCCCTCGGTGTACGCCCGCCAGTGGGTCATGCTCTTCTTCCACAGCGCCGCGTCCGTCATCACGGACAGCGCCTGGGGATAGTCGAGCACCAGCCACACCGGCTGGCCGAGCAGGCCGACGGGGGCGACGCTGCCGTACTGCCGCCGCAGCCGGTCGTGCATCTCCACCCTTCTCGTCTCGTACTCACGGGTGAGGAGCGGTTCGACGGGCAGGTCTTCGAGCTGCTCGTCGCGGGAGGGTGAGGTCATGCTGGGCGGGCCACCTGACTCGATCGGAGGAGAGTGTCCGGATCGTAGAGAATCGACCTGTGTCGAAGCAACGCCCTGTTGACACGTTGTCAACGCTGGTACATCAACGTCGCCGTGACGAGACGCCTGCTCACCCCGGCGCGCGCAGCGCGCGTGCTTCCTTCACGCCGGCGCATCCGCTGGCACCCCCGCGCGATGGGGGTACGGTGAGTCCGAATCGGGGTGGCGTGGGGCATCGACGCAGGAGGGCAGCAGGGCATGTCGCAGATCACGCCCGAGCAGGCGGCGCGGCTGGAGTGGATCCGGGCCGAGGTGGAGGACGGCAGTGACGAGCACTGCTTCGAGGTGGCCGCGGGCGAGGGCGACCTGATCCACATCCGGCAGACGGACGAGCCGGAGAAGATCGTCACCACGACGCAGGCGAAGTGGCACGCCTTCGTGCTCGGCGTGCAGAACAACGAGTTCGACCACTTCGCCGAGGAGGCGTAGGCCTTGCCGGCCGGGGCCCGCGGCCCGGTCATTCGCCCCTGACCCTGGGCCCCGGGCCGGGGCCCCGGGCCGGGGTCCAGGGCCGGGGTCCCGGAGGCGCCCAAGCGCCGGTCATCAGTCTCCCGGGCACCGGTCCGACGTCAGGCCGCGGTCAACCCCATGGCCCGGGACCGGACTCCGGGCCAGAGCAGGACGCGCGAGGGCCTGCTCGGACGTTCCGGCCCCGTCAGGGAGCCAGGCCGCGGGCCGCCAGGTCGAGGAGGGCGAACGCGAAGAGGCTGATGCCGACGAATCCGTTGACCGTGAAGAAGGCGCGGTTCACGCGGGAGAGGTCCCCGGGACGGACGAGGGAGTGCTCGTAGACGAAGGCGCCGGCCACCACCAGCAGCCCGACCCACAGGAGCGGACCGCCGTCCGTCGCCACCGCGTAGGCGACCAGCAGCCCGAGCGTCAGCGCGTGGCAGGCGCGCGCGCCGTACAGCGCGCCGGCGATGCCGAACCGGGCCGGGACCGAGCGGACCCCGTGCGCGCGGTCGGCGGCCACGTCCTGGCAGGCGTAGATCAGGTCGAAGCCGCCGATCCACAGGCCCACCGCGAGGCCCAGCAGCACCGCGTCCCAGGACCAGGCGCCGGTCACCGCGAGCCAGCCGCCGATCGGGCCCATGGCCTGGGCCAGGCCCAGGATGGCGTGCGGGAAGTCGGTGAACCGCTTGCCGTAGGGGTAGACCACCATGGGCACGACGGCGACCGGGGCCAGTGCCAGGCAGAGCGGGTTGAGCAGCGCGGCCGAGCCGAGGAAGACGGCGAGCGCCACCAGCGCCCCGGTCCACGCGGCGCGCACCGAGACGGCGCCCGTGACGAGCTCGCGCCCCGCGGTGCGCGGGTTGCGGGCGTCGATCTCCCGGTCGATGACCCGGTTCGCCGCCATGGCGAAGGTGCGCAGGCCGACCATGGCGAGGGTGACCAGCAGCAGGTCGGCCCAGCGCACCGTCTCGTCCGCCGGGTCGGCGGCCTCGCCGGCGAGGAACATCGCGGTCAGCGCGGCGATATACGCGAACGGCAGGGCGAAGACCGAATGCTCGATCATCACCAGGCGCAGGAAGGACCGGACGGGCCCGCGCTCCGGGGCCGCCGGCACGCCGGACGCCGGCGACGCCTCGGCGGTCACAGGCCGTACTCCTTCCAGCGGCGGGTGACTCGTTCCGCCACCTCGGAATCCGAGACGATCATCCGCGGCCAGCCGCCGTCCCTGGTGTAGCCCTCCTCCGGCCATTTGGCGGTCGCGTCGATGCCTGCCTTGCCGCCCCAGAACTGCTGGTACGACGCGTGGTCCAGATGGTCCACGGGCCCCTCGGTGAGCAGCAGGTCGCGCGCGTAGTCCACGTTGCCGAGCGCCCGCCAGGCCACCTCGTGCAGATCGTGCACGTCGCAGTCGGCGTCTACCACGATCACCAGCTTGGTGAGCGACATCATGTGGGCCCCCCACACCGCCGACATCACCTTCTGGGCGTGTTTGGGGTACTTCTTGTCGATCGAGACGATGGCGCAGTTGTGGAAGCCGCCCGCCTCGGGCAGGTGGTAGTCGACGATGTCGGGGACGATCACCTTCAGCAGCGGCAGGAAGAAACGTTCCGTGGCGCGGCCGAGCGGACCGTCCTCGGTCGGCGGCCGGCCGACCACGATCGACTGGAGCAGCGGCTTCTTCCGCGTGGTGACGCAGTCGATGGTCAGGGCGGGGAACGGCTCCTGCGGCGTGTAGAAGCCGGTGTGGTCGCCGAACGGGCCCTCCGGCAGCGTCTCGCCGGGCGTGAGCCAGCCCTCCAGCACCACCTCGGCGTGCGCCGGCACCTGGAGCGGCACGGTGAGGCAGTCGACCATCTCGACCCGCTTGCCCTGCACGAAGCCGGCCAACAGGTACTCGTCGATGTCGCCGGGCAGCGGCGCGGTGGCGGCGTACGTCACGGCGGGCGGGCAGCCGAAGGCGATGGCGACGGGCAGCCGCTCGCCGCGCCGGGCGGCCGTCTGGTAGTGGTTCCTGCTGTCCTTGTGGATCTGCCAGTGCATCCCGATGGTGCGCCGGTCGTGCCGCTGCAGGCGGTAGAGGCCGAGGTTGCGCACCCCGGTCTCCGGATCCTTCGTGTGGGTCAGCCCGAGGTTGAAGAACGAGCCGCCGTCCTCGGGCCAGGTGAAGAGGGCGGGGAGTGTGTCGAGATTCACCTCGTCGCCCTTGTGCACCACCTGCTGCACGGGGGCGCTGCGCACCTTCTTCGGCGGCACGTGGGTCATGGCGGCGAGCTTGCCGAACGCCTCGCGGACGCCGACGAAGCCGTGCGGCAGTTCGGGCTTGAGCAGGCCCGCGATCTTGTCGCCGATCTCGGCGTAGGAGTCGATGCCGAGCGCCTTCAGCAGCCTGCGGTCGGTGCCGTAGACGTTCATCGCCAGGGGCAGGTCGGAGCCCTTCACGTTCTCGAAGATCAGTGCGGGGCCGCCGGCCTTGTTGACCCGGTCGGTGATCTCGCCGACCTCCAGGTGCGGATCGACCTCGGCCTTCACACGTCTGAGGTCGCCGTCGCGCTCCAGCGACTTCAGCAGGGCGCGTAGGTCGTCGAATGCCATGGGTCACAGTATTCCGGACGCATTACGCTGGGCTTGTCAGGGGGCCTCACGCACGCCCCGGCCCGATTCGTCCTGGGGGACTACCATGCTCAGGGTGCTATTGCTCCTGGTGCCGCTGGCGCTCGCCGTGTACGCGTTGGTGGACTGCATCAGCTCCAAGGATGACGAGATCAAGCACCTGCCCAAGCTGGTGTGGATCCTGTTGATCGTGCTGGCGACCGTGGTGGGGCCGCTGGCCTGGCTCTTCGCGGGCCGGGACCGCGCCGCGCGGCGCGCCGCCCGGGGCGGTGGCTGGGTGGCACCGGACGACAACCCGGAGTTCCTGCGTTCGCTCGGCGAGGAGCGCCGCCCCGCGTCCGACGACCGGGACGGCAAGGACGACCCCGCGGACGGGGCGGACGGGGAGCAGGAGCTGCTGAAGGACTGGGAGGACGACCTGCGGCGCCGCGAGGAGGACCTGCGGCAGCAGGAGTCCCGGGACCGCAACGACCGGGGGGACGGCCACGACGGCGACGACGGCGTGGGTCCCTCGGACGCGCCGCCGCCCGGCGGCAAGTCCTGACGCGGGCCGCCCGACGGCCGCCCGACGCGGACGGCGCGACCGGGTTCGGCCGCGCCGGCGCGGGCGGGCTCAGGTGCCCGAGTACGAGTGCTTGCTGGTGACGAAGAGGTTGACCCCGTAGTAGTTGAACAGGAAGCACAGGAACGCGGCGATCGCCAGGTAGGCCGCCTTCCGGCCGCGCCAGCCCGCGGTGGACCGGGCGTGCAGGTAGCAGGCGTAGGCGGTCCAGGTGATGAACGACCAGACCTCCTTGGGGTCCCAGCCCCAGTAGCGGCCCCAGGCGGTCTCCGCCCAGATCGCGCCGGCCACGATGGTGAAGGTCCAGAAGGGAAAGACCGCCGCGTTGATGCGGTAGGCGAACTTGTCGAGCGTGGCTGAGGCCGGCAGCCGCTCCAGCACCGAGGTGGCGAACGCGCCGGGCCGGCGGCCGTCCTCGCCGTCGCCGACGGCGGCGAGCCTGGCCTCGTAGCGGTCGCGGAGCAGGAACAGCACGGTGGCGACGGCGCCGAGGTAGAACAGCCCGCCGCAGACGATGGCCAGCGAGACGTGGATCCACAGCCAGTACGAGTCGAGCGCGGGCACCAGCTGGGTGCTGTCGTTGTACAGCACGGTGACCGCCAGGCCCAGGTCGAGCAGCACGGTGGTGACCAGCGGCAGGCCCAGCCAGCGGACGTTCTTGCCGGCGAGCAGGAAGCCGAGGAACGCGCCGACCACCACCAGCGAGAACGCGGTGGAGAACTCGTACATGTTCGCCCAGGGGGCGCGCTCCACGGCGACCGCGCGGGCCAACACGCCGGCGAGGTGCAGGCCGAACGCGAGCACCGTCAGGGAGATGGCGATACGGCCGTACGCGTCGCCCTGTTCGTCGCCGCCGGCCGCGCCGGGGCCGTCGGGCACGTCGTCCCGTCCCGGGGTGGCGGAGCGGGTGACCACGGTGGGCCGCTCCAGCACGGCCGAGGAGCCGCCCTTGCGCACGGTGACGGCGACGCCACGCTGGGCCGGAACGTCGCCGGCGGCCGCACCCTTCTCGTCCTCGGAGAGGGCGGCGGCGGTCCTGGCGACCTTGCTGCGACTGCCGAAGACCCATTCGGTGATATAGGCGAGGAACGCCAGGGTGTATACGGCCATCGCCGAGTAGATCAGCAGGTTGCTGGTGTCGGCGAGACCCTCGTTCGCGGCGAGCGTCATGTCCGTGCTCCTTGCGCAGAGGCAGATTGGGCGGGATCAGAGGGGCTGGCGGGGTCAGCGGATTCGCCGGCGTCGCGGTCGGCGTCGGGATCGGGGTCGGGGTCGCGATCCGGATCGGACTCGGGGAGGGAATCGCGGTCGTCGTTGTCGGCGTCGCGGTCGACGTCGGCGTCGGGGTCGCCGTCTGGATCCGCGTCGGGGTCGGCAGCCACGGGCGCGGCGGGGCGCAGGGCGGCGGCGAGGTCGGCCAGTTCCTCGGGGATCCGCGCGGACTCGCTGCGGCCGAGGGAGGCCATCTCCACGACGGCGCCACCCGAGCCGTCCCCGGCGTCCCGCACCCGGACCCAGATCCGGCGGCGCTGCAGCAGCAGCGAGGCGGCGAGCCCGGCGACGGCGGCCAGCGCGCCGGCGAGCGCCCAGTCGTTGCCCGCCTTGGTGGAGACCTGGAACGTCGCCCACTCGTCGAGCCGCTCGAAGGTCAGCGTGCCCTTGCCGTCCGGCAGGTCGATCGACTCGCCCGGCAGCAGGTCGAAGCGGAAGATGTCGCCGTTCTCCTCCCTCAGCTGCTCCATGTTGTCGGTGTCGAGCTGGTAGACGTTCTGCGGCAGTCCGGAGTCGATGCCGAGATCGCCGTGGTAGCCGGTGAGGGTGAGCACCGGCAGGTCGGGCTCGGGGAACGTGGAGTGCGGGCCGCGCTGCGCGTCGATGGCGTAGGTGGGGTTGAAGAGGCCCTGGAAGCCGAGCTGGTCGGGCTCGCCGTTCTCGTCGAGGTAGTCGGGGACCTTGATGACGCCGGTGGAGGTGAACGCGTTGTCCTGCGGTAGGAACGGCACCGGGCCGTGGTAGGCGACCTGGCCCTGGCCGTCGGTGACGGTGACGACCGGGGCGTAGCCGTGGCCGAGCAGGTAGACCTTGGCGTCGCCGACCTCCAGCGGGTCGTTGACCTCGATCGACGCCTGCCGTTCGGTGTCCGGGTCGTCGCCGGTCCAGTAGCTGACGTCGGCGCGGAACTCGGTGGCGGTGCCGAGGTTGGGGCCCTCGCGGGAGTAGTCGTAGTGGAAGTCGTCGAGGGTGAAGCCGAAACGCTCCAGGTCGTCGACGTCGAAGAGGGTGCCGGAGGAGAAGTCGTCGTACTGCGGCAGGGAGTTGGAGAAGCTGTCGCCGCGGGCCACGAGCTTGCCGCCCTCGGAGGTGTAGAGCTGGCCGTAGGCGAAGGCGACCAGCAGCACGATGAGGGCGAGGTGGAAGACGAGGTTGCCGGCCTCGCGCAGGTAACCCTTCTCCGCGGCGACGTAGCCTTCCGAGCCGCCGCCGTCGGTGCGGAAGCGGCGCCTGCGCAGCAGCCGGCGGGCGGCGTCCAGGACCTCGGCGGGCTCGGCGTCGGTGCGCCAGGTGGTGTAGGCCGGCATCCGGTTCAGCCGGCGCGGGGCGCGCGGCGGGCGGCCGCGCAACTGGCCGACGAACTGCCAGCTGCGGGGCACGATGCAGCCCACGAGGGAGACGAAGAGCAGCAGGTAGATCGCGGAGAACCAGACCGACGAGTAGACGTTGAAGAGCTGCAGCGTCTCGTAGACGTCGGCGAGCGCGCCGTTCTCCCGCCGGAAGTTCGCCGCGGCGAGGGCGTCCACGCCGTCCTGGGGGACGAGCGAGCCGGGGATGGCGGCGAGGGCGAGCAGGAAGAGCAGTATCAGCGCGACCCGCATGGAGGTCAGCTGGCGCCAGAACCACCGGGCCCAGCCGAGGGCTTCCCGCCCGAACCAGGCGACGGCCCCGGCGCCGCCGGGGGCGCGCACACCGCCGAACGAGCCGGACCCTGCGGCACCCGCGCCGTCGGCCGTCCGCCGGCCGCCCGCGGCCACGTCGGTGTCCTCCACCGGCGCGGTGCTCAGGCCCGCGGAGGCCTCGGCCACGTCGTCCACGTCGCCGTCGGCATCGCCCTCGGCGCCCGCATCCGCTCCGCCGGGACGGTCCGCGTCGCGCCCCTCGGCGGCGGTCGTCCCGCCAGCCGACGCCGGTTTCGCGGCCCGCGCCTCGCGGGACCGGCCGCTCGCCGGCCCGGCTCCACGGTCGGCCTCCGCGTGCGCGTCGTCGGCGTCGGACGACGCCGACGACGCGCCGGTGCCCGCCGCGTCGCGACCCCCGGCGGGCTCGGCGGCGGACTCGGGACGCGCGCCCGCATCGCCCGCCCCGGCCGCGTCGCGGCCGCCTGCGGACGCCGGCTTCGCGCCGGCTTCGGGCTCGCCGTCGTCGGCCTTGCGCCGGCGGCGCCGGGGCGCCTTGTCGGGGGTCGCTGTCACTGCTCTCACATCCAGGGGTCGAACTCGGACGACCAGACGGTGAGGTCGTAGACCATGTCGTTCCAGATGCCGGTGACCAGCAGCAGTCCCGTGACCACCAGCATCGCGCCGCCGAGCCGCATCACCCACACGTAGTGGCGCTTGACCCAGCCGAACGCGCCGAGCGTCCGCCGGAAGGCGACCGCCGCGACGATGAACGGTAGGCCCAGGCCGAGGCAGTAGGCCACCATCAGCATCGCGCCGCGCCCCGCGGTGGCCTCGTTGAAGGCGAGGAAGTTGACGGCGGCGAGCGTCGGGCCGATGCACGGCGTCCAGCCGATGCCGAAGATCACGCCGAGCATCGGCGCCCCGGCCAGCCCCACCGACGGCCGGATGTGGAGGCGGACCTCGCGCTGCGTGAAGCGGCCCAGCACGCCGGTGAAGAGCCCGGTGAAGAGGAGGCCGAGCAGGATGGTGAGCACGCCGAAGACCCGCGCCAGGGTCTCCTGGTGCTCCAGCAGCCGGGAGCCGAAGCCGCCGAAGAAGGCGCCGAACGAGACGAAGACCGCGCTGAAGCCGAGCACGAAGAGCGAGGCGCCCAGCAGCATCCGGCCGCGCCGCGCGTCCCCCAGGTCCGCGCCGCCGACGCCGGTGACGTACGAGAGGTAGCCGGGCACCAGCGGCAGTACGCAGGGCGAGAAGAACGAGATCAGGCCGCCGAAGACCGCCACCGGCAGGGCCAGCAACAGGGCGCCGCTCAGGACCGTCTGGTTGGCCTCGGGAACGGCGGCCAGTGCCTCGAACGACATCGGCGGGTCACTTCTCGGTGGTGGCGGTCTCGGCGAGGACGGGTTCCAGCGCGGCGCGCAGTTCCTCCTCGGCGAGCGGTTTCAGGGCGCGGGCGGCGATCCGGCCCTCGCGGTCGATGATCAGGGTGGAGGGGATGGCCTGCGGGTTGAGCGTGCCGCTGGGGAACTCCAGCAGCAGCCGGCCGCCGGGGTCGAAGAGACTCGGGAACTGGACGTCGAAGGTGCGCTCGAAGGCCAGGGCGTTGGCCTGCTCCAGGTCCCTGGTGTTGACGCCGACGAAGCTGACGCCCTGGTCGGCGGTGTCCTCGGCGACGGTGACCAGGCCCGGGGCCTCCGCGCGGCACGGGGCGCACCAGGAGCCCCAGAAGTTGAGGACCACGATGTCGCCCCGGTAGTCCTCGAGACTCAGCTGCTCGCCGTCGAGGGTCTCCCCCGAGATGTCGGGGGCCGCGTCCCGGTCGGCGGCGGGGACCTGGGTGACCTCGCCGGTGCCCTGCACGATGTTGCTGTCGCCACCGGAGGGGCCCGCCTCGTCGCCGCCCGAGCAGGCCGTGAGTGATCCCAGCACGCCGGCCGTGGCGAGGACGGCGAGGGTCGCGAGCTTTGCCCGATTCTGGATCATGTGAAAAGTTTCCCATGCGTCCGGCAGCGATCTTGCCCGGCCCCCCGCTCCCCCGCGCGGGACCGGGAACGCGCTGCTCAGGCGCCGAATCCGGCGTTTCCAGGGACCAGGTCGCGGGCCGGCTCCGAATAGCCCACGGAGACGAGCTCGGCGCCGCGGAAGGTGAAGCTGGTCAGCGAGGCGAGGTTGCACTGGCGGCGGCGCGGGTCGTGCCACAGCCGGCGTCGCTCGACATGGCTGCGCAGTATCCAGATGGGCAGCTGGTGGCTGACGCAGACCGCCTCGTGCCCGGTCGCGGCCTCCCGGGCGGTGTCCAGCGCGGCGCGCATCCGCGCCACCTGGTCGAGATAGGGCTCGCCCCAGGAGGGGCGGAACGGGTTGCGCAGGTGGCGCCAGTTTCCCGGGTGCCGCAGGGCGCCGTCGCCGACGCCGAACGGTTTGCCCTGGAAGACGTTCGCCGCCTCGATCAGCCGCGGATCGGTCGCCACGGGCAGGCTGTGCGCCGTGGCGATGGGCTCGGCGGTCTCCTGGGCGCGCTCCAGCGGGGAGGCGACGACGTGGGTGACGTCGCGCCCGGCGAGGTGCTCGGCGACCCGGTCGGCCATCTTCCGCCCGAGCTCCGAGAGGTGGTATCCGGGCAGCCGGCCGTAGAGGACCCCGGTGGGGTTCTCCACCTCCCCGTGCCGCATGACGTGGACGACCGTCAGAGCACTGCTGGACATATCGACATATCTTTCAGCTTCCTTCTGTTCTTTCCTGTTACGTGCCGGTTCGTTCCTATTCCGCCGGCGGCGTCGCCTCGGCGGCGGCCCGGGCGGCGGCCGGCAGGGCGGCGGCGATCCGTTCGACGGCCTCCGCGTCGTGCGCCGTGGAGACGAACCACACCTCGAAGGCGGACGGCGGCAGGTACACGCCCTGCCTGAGCATGGTGTGGAAGAAGGCGCGGTAGCGGAAGGTCTGCTGGGCCCGGGCGTCGTCGTAGTCGGCGATCTCGGTCACCCCGGCGTCGGGGTCGGTGAAGAAGACGGAGAACATGTTGCCCGCCCGACCCGTGACGAACGCCACGCCCTCCTTCGTCAGGGCCTGGTCGACCAGGCCCACGAGCTCGTCCGCGGTGGCGTCGAGCCGGGCGTAGGCCGCGTCGTCGAGCAGCCGCAGCTGCGCCAGTCCCGCGGCGGTGGCGACCGGGTTCCCGGAGAGCGTGCCGGCCTGGTAGACGGGCCCGGCCGGGGCGAGGTGCTCCATGATCTCGGCGCGCCCGCCGAACGCGGCGGCGGGGAAGCCGCCGCCCATCACCTTGCCGAAGGTCATCAGATCGGGGGCCACGCCCTCGACGCCGTACCAGCCCTGCCGGCTGACCCGGAAGCCGGTCATCACCTCGTCGGAGACGAACAGCGCGCCGTCCCGCCGGCACAGCTCGGCGAGCCCCTCGTTGAAACCGGGGCGGGGGGCCACCACGCCCATGTTGCCGGCGACCGCCTCGGTGATGACACAGGCGATCTCGCCGGGGTGCGCGGCGAACGCGGCACGCACCGCGTCCAGATCGTTGTACGGCAGCACCAGCGTGTCCCCGGCCTGCGCGCCGGTGACGCCGGGCGTGTCGGGCAGCCCCAAGGTGGCGACGCCGGAGCCGGCGGCGGCCAGCAGCGCGTCCACATGGCCGTGGTAGCAGCCGGCGAACTTGATGATCTTCGCCCGACCGGTGTACCCGCGGGCCAGGCGGATGGCGGACATGGTGGCCTCGGTGCCGGAGGTCACCAGGCGCACCCGGTCGACGGGCGGGATCCGCGCGACGATCTCCTCGGCCAGCGCCACCTCGCCCTCGGTGGGCGTGCCGAAGGAGGTGCCCCGGGCCACGGCGGCCCGCACGGCGTCCAGCACGGCGGGGTGCGCGTGGCCGAGGATCATCGGGCCCCAGGAGCACACCAGGTCCACGTACGTGCGGCCGTCGGCGTCGGTGAGATACGGACCGGATCCGGACGCCATGAAACGGGGCGTACCGCCCACGGCGCCGAACGCGCGCACCGGTGAGTTCACGCCACCCGGCGTTACCGCTGCGGCGCGTGCGAACAGGGTCTGCGAAACTGGTGCTTCGTAGGATTCGGTCACGCGACCCATGGTGGCAGAGAGCCTCACACGTCTCGGTGTCCGGGCGTTTCACGGTCGCCTGGCGGGGGAGGTCTCTGAAACGATGATCGGGTTGAATCTGGTGCGCGGCCGGGGCCGCGCGTAGTCGGGTGGTGACATGCAGCGCGGTGGCGGATTGGGCGAGGGTACCGGGGACCTCGAGCCGGACCCCGTACCGCGCGCGCGTGCGCGCCGAGGTCGCCACCGTCGTCGCGCGGAGGGCGGCGACGGTGACTTCCGGGTTCGCGGCGGCCGCATGACGGTGACCTACAAGTACTTCGGCGCGCCCGACGGCGCCACCGCGGCCCGGGTGCCGCTGTCCATGCGGCCCGAGGAGCTGGGCGGGGACGAGTTGGGCCAGGGCGGCATGTTCACCCGCATCAAGCCCGAGACGATGGCGGCGATGGTGTTGACCGGCATCGAGGGGATACCCCTGCACCGGGTGCCCCCGTTGGAGCTGGTCGTGCTGCATCCGGACTACGCGGTCGTCAAGTTGCCGACCACGGTGGTGGACCCGCTGCGCGGCATCGGCGAGGAGACCATGGGCGCGGCGGCGTTCATCTGGTCGACCGTGCCGGACCGGAGCGGTCCCAGCGACGCGTTCGGGGTGTACAAGCTGCTCAACGAGTGGCAGGACTTCTCCCGCCGACTGCACGAGGCGGGCCACCAGCCCTACTGCCTGGTCTGGCCGTAGCTCCGCGCCGGTATGACCGTCGGGGGAACCCCCGTGTGCCGACGGCGTGGTGATGTCGTGCCGACATCGTGGCGGCGCCGTGTCGCCGCCGCGACAACGCGCCTCCCGACACCGCTTACCCGTCGCTTACTTGGCCCGACGTAGCCTCCGTGCGGTAGACATGTGCGCGAGCATCAGTCTTCAGACCACCAGGCGCAAGGGGAGGCCTACCGGTGCAGCGCAGCAGCGCATCCGTGATCTGTGGGGCGGTTCGGACCGCGCTGGCGGCGGCCGCCGCCGGCGCGCTGGTCGCCGGCTGCTCCTCCGGCCTGGACGGCACCGACGACGCGAGCGGCTCCACCCAGCCGGGCGGCGGCGCCGACTCGGCCGAGCCGGGTCGGTACTCGGCGCTGCCCGAGCCGTGCGACACCGTGGACGTGGAGACGCTGCGCGAACTGCTGCCCGGCGGCGACCAGGAGACGTACGAGGGCGAGCCGATGGAGACGTACGACACCGGGCGTCGGGCCGGCTGCGAATGGCGCGCCCCCGAGACCACGGTGCTGCGGGACCTCGCCGTGGACTTCGAGCGGGTGGTCTCCTACGACCCGGAGATCAGCGACGACGACCAGGCCGCGCTGGACTTCGAGACGCTGGCCGCCGAGGCCGGGATCTCGCTGGACGGTGCCGGCACGAACGACGACTCGGGCATCGGCACGACGACCTTCAGCGACGCGACGAGCGGCCACCCGACCACCCCGGGAGGCGAGCTGGCGCCCCGCCCGTTGGATGACATCGGTCACGTCGCGTACGTCGACGACCAGCTGACCAGCGACGACGACGGTGAGCGCCGCGAGGTGCAGGTGGCGTTCCGCAGCTCGAACGTTATCGTCACGGTGAACTACACCGTCTCGAACACGGTGGTGGGCGAGACGCCGGACAGCGCGTTGCTCCAGGACGGGGCACAGGCGGTGGCCCGGCAGCTCGCGGGCGGCTTCGACGACTGACCGGTCGACCGACCGGTGGAGCGTGCCGTGCCGCTGGCGCGGCGCCTCCCGGGCGTAGCGTTCCTCCCGGCGGCCCGACGCCGTCGCGCCACCTCCGTGCCCTGAGCCGACTGGAGCGACCACCACATGTCCCGAACCGTGCGCACCGCCCCGCGTGTCGTCGCCCGCTCACTGGCCTGGGCCGCCCTGCCCGTGCTGCTGGTGGCCGGGTGCACCGGCTCGCCGCCCGAGGACGACAACGCGGACGACCAGCAGGCGGAGTCCGCCGCGCCGACGCCCGAACCGGTGCGCTTCAGCACCCTCCCCGACCCGTGCTCGACGGTCGGCGGCGACACCATCGAGGAGGTGGTGCCGAAGGCCGAGCCGAAGAGCGGCGAGACGCTGAGCTCCAACGACACCAGCGCCTCGGGGGCCTGTCTGTGGAGCGGCCTCGACGACTACCAGTTCCGCTCGCTGACCGTCTCGCTGCGGCGGTTCGACTCGGACCCGGCCATCGGCAGCGGCGACGAGCGGGCCGCCGGCTACCTTGCGGACGTCGTGGGGGAGATCGGCGCCGACGACGCCAACACGGAGGTGGCCGAGGCGCAGCTCGCGGACCTCGGCGACGAGGCCACGTCGATCGGCTTCGAGGTGGTCAAGGAGTCGGACGGCGACGACCAGCGGTACCGGCAGCAGCGCGCCGTCTCCCGGGTCGGCAACATCGTGGTGACCGTCGACTACTCGGGCGCCGGCTTCGAGGGCGCCGACATGCCGAGCGCCGACCGGGTCAGGGAGAACGCCGAGACGGCGCTGTCCGCCGCGGTCGCCGCCGTGGAGGCCTCGGAGGGCGCGGCCCAGGACGACGGGCAGGACGACGGGCAGGGCGGCGAACAGGACGGCGAACAGGGCGGTGAACCGGGCCAGGACCAGGAGAACAAGGACCAGGCGGGTGGCCAGGGGGGCTCCGGGGACGCCTGACGCCTCACGAGTCGTTCTCCGTCCCTGACCGAACTCGCCAGGCTGGGCGCGTACATGACCTTGAAGCGTGTGCCAGGCTGTGCGCGTGGCCTCGATCAAGCTGACTCGCACCCACCGCCTTCTGGTCGGCATCGTGCTGACCGGTGCCGTGGTCATCGCCAGCATCGGCTTCGTCGGCTCCTACGCCGCCGTCCGGGACCTGGCTGAGGACAAGGGGTTCGGCGCCTTCTCGCCGTACTTCCCGATCGGCATCGACGCGGGCATCGTCGTGCTGCTCGCCCTGGACCTGCTGCTGACGTGGCTGCGCATCCCGTTCCCGCTGCTGCGGCAGACGGCGTGGCTGCTGACCGCGGCCACCATCGCGTTCAACGGCGCCTCCGCGTGGGGCGACCCGCTGGCCGTCAGCATGCACGCGGTGATCCCGGTGCTCTTCGTGATCACCGTGGAGGCCGCCCGGCACGCCGTCGGCCGGGTGGCGGACATCACGGCCGACAAGCACATGGAGGGCGTGCGGTTCTGGCGGTGGTTCCTCTCCCCCATCCCGACGTTCCGGCTGTGGCGGCGGATGAAGCTGTGGGAGCTGCGGTCCTACGAAGAGGTCATCACCATGGAGCGGGACCGCCTCGTCTACCAGGCGCATCTGCGCGCCGAGTACGGGCGCGGCTGGCGGCGGAAGGCGCCGCTCGACGCCCGGATGCCGCTCCGGCTGGCCCGCTACGGCGTGCCCGTGACGGAGGGCCGGGCGCTGGTCGACGAACGCCGGCCGTTCCGAATACCCGGCGCGGCCCCGCGCCCGGGTCTGCCGCCGGGGGAGCGCCGCGACGGCCGGTTGCCGGCGCGGGCCGAGGTGGCAGCGGAGGCGACGGCGCCGCATGCCGACCGGGACGCCGCGGGGGCCTTCCGGACCGAGCCAACGCCGGAGGCCGTACCGCATCCGCACGCCGCGGCCGAGCCGTACCCGGAGCCCGAACCGGTGTCAGAACCGGCGGCCGGACGACGGCTCGCCGAACCCGTAGCCGAAGCGTTCGTGGAACCGGTGGCCCAACCGGTGAGGGAACCGGCGCCGGAACCGGTGGTCGAGGCCCCGCCGCCGGCGCCGGATCCGGTGCCGCACCAGCCCGAGCTCCAGCCGCTGCCCGACCCCGCACCCGAACCGCGGGAGCCGGTCACCGTCCCGTTCGGGTCGGGAGACCGGCGCCGCCCGCTCGGGCAGGCGCCAACCAACGGCTACGCGCCGACCAACGGGTACCGCCACGCGGCCGAGCCCGAACCCTTCCCCGAACCCGAGCCGCTGCCCCAGCCGGAGCCCGAACCGGTGCCGGTCATGCTGCCGGAGGAGGACGCCGTCGATCTCGACGTGTACTACGCCGCCTACCTCCAGTACGTGCAGGAACACGGCGGCTTCCCCAACGCCCGGCAGCTGGCCCGGGTCCTGCACGAGCGCTTCGGCGTGACGGACGCCGACGGCGCGCTGCTGAACGAGGCGCACCTCCGCGCCCACCAACGCAGCCTCCGCGAGCGCTACCAGGCCGAGATGGGCGTCACCGGCTACTGAGGCGGCGTCAGCAGGTGCCGCGCCCGGTCCTCGCCGACGGCGAGGAGGAGGGTGGGCAGCCGCGGTCCGGTGTCCCGGCCGACGAGCAGCCGGTAGAGCAGCGCGAAGAAACCGCGCTGCGTCACCTTCAGCTCCGGCGTCGGCTTCGCCTCCATCGGCAGCCCGGCCTGGAGCTTGGGCACGCCGTACACCAGCGTCGTCAGCCCGTCCAGCGACCAGTGCTCGCCCAGCCGCTCGACCAGCAGCCGCAGCGACGCCCGCTGCGTGTCGTCCAGCCCGGCCAGCAGCTCCTCGTCCGGCTCCCGCCGGACCCGGGTGCGCTGCTCGGCCGGCATCTGGGTCTCCACCCAGCGCGCCGCCCGGTCGAGGCGCGGGCGCGTCTCGTCCAGCGAGGTGATCGGGTCGGCCGGGTCCACCTCGCGCAGGATCCGCAGCGTCTGCTCCTCGTCGCCGGTGGTGATGTCCAGCACCGAGGCCAGCATCCGGTACGGCAACGGGCGCGGCGTCGTCGGCAGCGAACCGCTCGCGGTGCGCACGGCGCGGGCGTGGGCGGCGGCGTCGGCCGGCTGCGCCGTGCCGCCCGCCACCTTCCGCACCAGCGCGTCCCATTCGTCGTAGGTGCGCTGGATCTCGACGTCGAAGGCGATCTTGAACGACTGGTTCGGCCGGCGCCGGGCGTACAGCCACCGCAGCAGCGGCGCCTCCATCAGCTCCAGCGCGTCGACGGCGATCGGCACCCCGCCCTTGGAACTGGACATCTTCGCCATGCCGCTGATGCCGACGAAGGCGTACATCGGGCCGATGGGCTGCTTGCCGCCGAAGATCTCCGACACCAGCTGGCCGCCCACCACCCAGGACGAGCCCGGCGAGTGGTGGTCGACGCCCGAGGGCTCGAAGACCACGCCCTCGTAGGCCCAGCGCATCGGCCAGTCCACCTTCCAGACCAGCTTGCCGCGGTCGAACTCGGAGAGCTTCACCGTCTCGCCGTGGCCGCAGGCGCAGGTGTACGTCAGCTCGGTGGTCTCGTCGTCGTACGCGGTGACGGTGGTGAGGTCGCGTTCGCAGACCGCGCAGTACGGCTTGTACGGGTAGTACCCGGAGTCGTCGGTGCCGCTGCCGTCGTCCTCGGCGGCGGCGCCGGAACCCTCCAGCGCGGTGCGCGCGTCGGCGTCCTCCGCGCCCTCCTCCGCCGCCGCCCCGGCCTGGTCCTGCTTGGTGCGGTAGCGACCCAGCACCGCGTCGATCCGGCGCCGCTCGCGCATCGCGAACAGCACCTGCTCGCGGTAGGCGCCCGACGTGTACTGCTCGGTCTGGCTGATGGCGTGGACCTCGATGCCCATCTCGTCCATCGCCGCGATCATCGGCGCCTTGAAATGCTCGGCCCAGGTCGCGTACGGGCTGCCGGGCGGCGCGGGCACCGAGGTCAGCGGCTTGCCGATGTGCTCGCTCCACGACGGGTCCACGCCCGCCGGGACCTTGCGGAACCGGTCGTAGTCGTCCCAGGAGAGCAGGTGCACGCAGTCGATGCCGCGCCGCCTGATCTCGTCCGCGACCAGATGCGGAACCATGATCTCCCGCAGGTTCCCCAGGTGGATCGGCCCGGAGGGGCTGAGGCCCGAGGCGCAGACCACTCGTTTGCCCGGCGCGCGGCGCTCCGCCTCGGCGATGACCTCGTCCGCGAGTCGGGAGACCCAGTCGGTCTCCTGGGTGGTCTGAGCCACTGTTTCGGTGCCTTCTGTGCGAGAGCCTGTACGAGTGCTCGGCTGGCCGGGGACGCGTCGGGGCGCCCCCTGACAGTCATTCTCGCACCCGACGGGCACCGCTCGGCCGGCCGGTGGGCGCAGCGCCCGGGCCAGCACCCCGGCGACCGCGCGGGTCGCCGCGTGCCGCTCCGGGCCGGCGGCGGCTCGGTCCCGGCTGGGGTGCACCCGGTTGGCCAGCAGCACCAGCAGCACGCCGGTGCGGGTGTCGGCCAGCAGCCGGGTGCCGGTGAAGCCGCCGTGCCCGAACGCGGTCGACGAGGCGAGCGCGCCCATCTGGTCCCGCTCGTTCAGCTGCCAGCCGAGGCCGCGGCCGGCGCCGTGGTCGGTGAGCATCGCGCGCGTCCACTCCTCGCCGAGCACCCGCACGCCCCCGTACGCGCCGCCGTTCAGCATCAGTTGACCCAGCACGGCGACCTCCCTGGCGGTGCCGAAGAGGCCGGCGTGACCGGAGACGCCGCCCAGATAGTGCGCCTTCTCGTCGTGCACCGTGCCGTGCACGACGCCGCGGCCGGTCCACGGCTGGTGCTCGGTGGCCGCGATCCGGGGCCGCAGCTCGGGCGGCGGGCGGAATCCGGTGTCGGTGAGACCCAGCGGCCCGGTGACGAGCGCGGCGAGCAGCTCGTGCAGCCGGGCGCCGGTGGCCCGCTCCGCGACCGCGCCGGCCACGATCATGCCGAGATCGGAGTACTCGTAGCTGCCGGGCGAGGCGAGCGGCTGGCCGGCTATCGCCGCGAGCCGCCCCGCGTCGTCGGGGAACGGGGCGAGGTCGAGGTCCGCCGGCAGGCCGCTGGAGTGGGTCAGCAGCGAACGCACCGTGAATCCCGGGTGGTCGGGGAAGCCGCCGAGATAGCGGCGGACGGGCGCGTCGAGGTCCAGCTGACCGAGCTCGGCCAGCCGCGTCAGCACCAGGGCCGTGTAGGGCTTGGTGAGCGAGGCCAGGTCGAAGACGGTGTCGGGCGTCACGGGCACGCGGTCCGCCGGCGGCAGCTCCACCACCGACCCGTCGCGCTCGCCCCAGCGCACGGCGTCGCCGCCGGCGGCGTACTCGACGACGACGCCGTGCCGCGCGACGAGCAGCACGAAGCCGGCGTACGCGCAGGGCTGCGTGCCGCCCGGCAGGAACGCGGACGCGGTGGGCAGCAGCCGCGCCACCTCGGCCGGGTCGAGACCGGCCTCCTCGGGGTGACCGTCGCGCAGCGGCCCGGGATCCGACATGTGGCACACGTTAGCCGCGGGGTCCGACACCGGCCTGCCGACGGACCGCGGGCCTCGGGCGGGCGGAAAAGCCCTGCGGGGCCGTCAGAGTCGCGTGGGATACTGCCCGCATGAGCCCGGTTTCCTCGCTGACCACCGCAGTCCACCAGCGCCTCGCCGACGCCCTGGCCGCCGCCCGGCCCGAGGCCGCCGACGCGGACCCGCTGCTGCGACCCAGCGACCGGGCCGACCTCCAGGCCAACGGGATGCTGGCGCTGGCCAAGCGGCTCAAGGGCAATCCGCGGGAGCTCGCCGGCCAGGTGGTGGAGCGGGTGAACAACGGCGACGTGATCGAGGAGATCGAGGTCTCGGGCCCCGGCTTCCTCAACATCACGCTGACCGACCGGGCCATCATCAGCACGCTGGCCGCGCGGGCCGCGGACGAGCGGCTCGGCGTGCCGCTGGTGGAGCACCCGAGGACCATGATCGTCGAGTACTCGCAGCCGAACGTCGCCAAGGAGATGCACGTCGGCCACCTGCGGTCCACGGTGATCGGCGACGCGCTGGCCCGCATCCTGGGGTTCCGGGGCGAGCACGTCATCCGGCGGAACCACGTGGGCGACTGGGGCACCCAGTTCGGCATGCTCATCCAGTACCTGCTGGAGCACCCGCACGAGCTGGACCACGAGGGCGGCGAGGGCGGCGACGCCGCGATGTCCCGGCTGAACCACCTCTACCGGGCCTCCCGGCAGGTCTTCGACGCCGACCCGGAGTTCAAGGAGCGGGCCAGGGCGCGGGTGGTGGAGCTGCAGAGCGGCGACCCCGAGACCCTGGCGCTGTGGCAGCGGATCGTCGACGAGTCGAAGATCTACTTCAACGCGATCTACCGGCGGATGGACGTGCTGCTGACCGACGACGACCTGGTCGGCGAGAGCGCGTACAACGACGACCTGGCCACGCTCGCCGAGGAGCTGGAGTCCTCCGGGGTCGCGGTCCGCTCGGCGGGCGCGCTGTGCGTGTTCTTCGACGACGTGCGCGGCGCGGACGGCGAGCAGGTACCGCTGATCGTGCGGAAGGCCGACGGCGGCTTCGGATACGCGGCGACCGACCTGGCCGCGGTCCGGCAGCGGGTCGGCACCCTGGGCGCGGAGACCATGCTGTACGTGGTGGACGCGCGGCAGGCGCTGCACTTCAGGATGGTGTTCGAGACGGCCGGGCGGGCCGGCTGGTTGCCCGAAGGGGTGGCGCACCACCTGCCGTTCGGCACCGTGCTCGGCAAGGACGGCCGGCCGTTCAAGACCCGGTCGGGCGAGGTGGTGCGGCTCGCCAGTCTGCTGGACGAGGCGGTGGAGCGGGCCGCCGAGGTGGTGCGGGAGAAGGACCGGGACGACCGGCTGAGCGCGGCGGAGGTCGCCGAGCGGGCCGAGCAGGTCGGCATCGGCGCGGTGAAGTACGCCGACCTGTCCACCTCCCGCTCCCGGGACTACGTCTTCGACCTGGACCGGATGGTCTCGCTCAGCGGCGACACCAGCGTCTACCTGCAGTACGCGTACGCCCGGATCCAGTCCATCCTGCGGCGGGCCGGGGACACGGCGCGGGCGTCGGCGCATCCGGAGCTGCCGCTGGCCCCGGCGGAGCGGGCGCTGGGCCTGCACCTGGACTCCTTCGCCGAGACGCTGGACGCGGTCGCCGAGACGTACGAGCCGCACAAGCTCGCCGGGTACCTCTACACCCTGGCCACGCAGTACTCCGCGTTCTACGAGAACTGCCCGGTGCTGGCCGCCGAGGACCCGGCCACGGTGGCGAACCGCCTCTTCCTGTGCGAGCTGACGGCCCGGACGCTGCGCCTCGGCATGTCGCTGCTCGGCATCCACACGCCCGAGCGGCTCTGACGCCACGAGTGCCCGCCGGTGGTCAACCGCCGGCGGGCATCGGTCTGTTTCGCTTACTTTCGTGCAGCTGTGCCTGCACGAAGGGCACATGACGTTCTCGTGACGGGCCGATCTCCTTCCCCACGTGCCCTTGCCGAGCCGCTCAGGTGAGCGAATGATGACGCATCGACGGTTCGTCATCCGTCGGGCACCGGTCGGCACGTGCGCCGGCCGGAATGTCATGTCCGGATCATCTCTGCTCTGTGTCTTCAGGCACCACCTCAGGCACCACCTCAAGGAACTGCGCGACCCCACATCGGTGCACCACCCATGAGGAGGACCCCTCCATGGCAGCGATGCGTTCCACGCGGGCCAGGGCCGCGGCCACCGCCGCGGCACTGACCCTCGGCATCAGCCTCTTCCTGCCCGCGACCGCCGAAGCCGGCGGGACCGACCACCACGACGTCACCGACCTGATAGCCAACGCCGGCGCGCCCGGCACGGTCGACGACAGCTACCTCGTGATCCTCGAGGACTCCGCGCTCCGCGCCGGGTCCGCCCGGGCCGAGACCCTGGCCGAGTCCTACGACGCGGAGATCACCAGCACCTACCACCACGCGCTCAACGGCTACGCCGTCGAGGCCAGTGAGGAGGAAGCACTGGCCCTGGCCGCCGACCCCGCCGTCCGCGAGGTGGTGCAGAACCAGGTGGTGCGCGTGGCCGAGACCCAGAACGACCCGCCCTCCTGGGGCCTCGACCGCATCGACCAGCCGAGCCTGCCGCTCGACGACTCCTACACCTACCCCGACCAGGCCGGCGAGGGCGTCACGATCTACGTCCTGGACACCGGGATCCGCTACGGCCACGTCGACTTCGAGGGCCGGGCCTCGTTCGGGTTCGACGCCTTCGGCGGCGACGGCAGCGACGGCTACGGCCACGGCACGCACGTGGCCGGCACGGCCGCGGGCGCCACCTACGGCGTCGCCAAGAGCGCCGACATCGTCTCGGTGAAGGTGCTGGACGACACGGGCTACGGCACCACCGAGACCGTGGTGGCCGGCATCGACTGGGTGACCGCGAACGCCGACGGGCCCGCGATCGCCAACATGAGCCTGGGCGGCGGCGCGGACAGCGTGCTCGACGCGGCGGTCAGCGAGTCCATCGCCTCCGGCGTCGCCTACGCCGTCGCGGCCGGCAACAACTACGGCGCCAACGCCAGCCGCTACTCCCCCGCCCGGGTCCCCGAGGCGATCACCGTGGCGTCCAGCACCAGCACCGACTCCCGGTCCAGCTTCACCAACATCGGCTCGCTGGTGGACCTCTACGCCCCGGGCAGCAGCATCGCCTCGGCGTGGAACACCAGCGACACCGCCAGCAACACGATCTCGGGAACGTCCATGGCGGCCCCGCACGTGGCGGGGGCCGGCGCCCTCTACCTGGCCACCGACCCGACGGCGACCCCGTCGGAGGTGCTCGCCGCCCTCCAGGCCGCGGCGCTGCCGAACACGGTCAGCAACCCCGGAGGCTCGACGACCGGTTCGCTGCTGCACGTCGGCTGACCGACCAGGACGGCACGACCGAACGGCCGAACGGCCGAACGACACAACGCGCCCGCCCCGGACCGCGGCACTCCGCGGCCCGGGGCGGGCCCTCGTTCGTCCGGCGTCAGACCGCCGGCAGACCGCCGGCAGGCCGCCCTCAGCTGGTGCGGTACACCCTGGTGTTGGACGCCTGGGCGCGCGGACGCACCACCAGCAGGTCCACGTTGACGTGCGGCGGGCGGGTGATCGCCCAGGTGATGGTCTCCGCCACGTCGTCGGCGGTCAGCGGATCGGGAACGCCCTCGTACACCTTGGCCGCGCGCTCCGCGTCGCCCCCGAAGCGGGTCAGCGAGAACTCCTCGGTGTGCACCATGCCGGGCGCGATCTCGATGACCCGCACGGGCTGGCCCAGCAGTTCCAGGCGCAGCGTCTCCGCGAGCACGTGCGCGCCGTGCTTGGCCGCGACGTACCCGCCGCCGCCCTCGTAGGTGGCGTGCCCGGCGGTGGACGAGACGACGACCACGGTGCCGGCGCCCGAGTCGACCAGGGCCGGCAGCAGCGCCTGCGTCACGTTCAGCACGCCCACGACGTTGACCTCGTACATCGTCCGCCAGTTGGCCGGATCGGCGTCCGCGACGGTCTCCAGGCCGAGCGCGCCGCCGGCGTTGTTGACGAGCGCGTCGCAGCGGTCGAGGCCGGCGGCGAAGGCGTCCACGGCGGCCCGGTCGGTGACGTCCAGGACGTGCGCCTCGGCCTCCTGGCCGGCCCGTGTCAGCTCCTCGGCCAGCGCCTCGATCCGGTCGGCCCGGCGGGCGGCCAGCAGCACCCGGTAGCCGGCGCCGGCGAGCCACCGCGCGGTGGCCGCCCCGATGCCGCTACTGGCTCCCGTCACGACGGCGACAGGCGAACTCATCTGTGTCTCCCCCTGCTCTCAGGCTCTGCCGTACCGCTGCGCGACCTCGGTCGCCCAGTAGGTCAGGATCATGTCGGCGCCGGCCCTCTTGAACGCCGTCAGCGTCTCGTCGATCGTCCGGTCCCGGTCCAGCCAGCCGCGCTCCGCGGCGGCCTCGACCATCGCGTACTCGCCGGAGATCTGGTACGCCGCCACCGGCACGGTGACCGCGTCGGCGACCCGGCACAGCACGTCCAGGTACGGCAGTCCCGGCTTGACCATCACCATGTCGGCGCCCTCGGCGAGGTCGAGCTCCAGCTCGCGCAGCGCCTCCCGCCCGTTGGCCGGGTCCTGCTGGTACGTCTTCCGGTCGCCCTTGAGCGAGGAGTTGACCGCCTCGCGGAACGGGCCGTAGAACGCCGAGGCGTACTTGGCGGTGTAGGCGAGCAGCGCCACGTCCCGGTGCCCGGCCGCGTCCAGCGCCCGGCGCACGTACCCGACCTGGCCGTCCATCATCCCGCTCGGGCCGAGCACGTGGGCGCCGGCCTCGGCCTGCACCACGGCCATCTCGGCGTAACGGGCCAGCGTCGCGTCGTTGTCCACCCGGCCCGCCGCGTCCAGCACGCCGCAGTGCCCGTGGTCGACGACCTCGTCCAGGCACAGGTCGGACATCACCACGAGGTCGTCGCCCACCTCGGCGCGGACGTCCCGCAGCGCCTGCTGGAGGATGCCGTCCGGATCGGTGCCAGGGGAGCCGACCGCGTCCTTCTTCGCCTCCTCCGGCACCCCGAAGAGCATGATGCCGGCGACCCCGGCCGCCGCCGCCTCGGCCGCCGCCTTCCGCAACGAGTCCCTGCTGTGCTGCACCACGCCGGGCATCGACCCGATGGGCACCGGCTGGTCGATGCCCTCGCGCACGAACGCGGGCAGGATCAGGTCCGCCGGGTGCAGCCGGTGCTCGGCGACCATCCGGCGCATCGCCGGAGTCGTGCGCAACCGGCGCGGCCGGACGGTCGGAAAAGCACCGGGGAACCCGGCGTTGGCGTCGTTCACGACGTGCGCGCCCTCCTGCGCTGGGATCGCTTCTCGCTCGGCCGCTTGAGCGCCTCACCAGCCTCCAGGGCCGAGTCCCGGCGCCGCGCCCCGTACTCGGCCAGCGCCTCGGCCAGCCGGTGCACGGACGGCTCGGGGGCCAGCACGTCCACCCGCAGCCCGTGCTCCTCGGCGGTCTTCGCCGTGGCCGGACCGATACAGGCGATCACGGTCACCTGGTGCGGCTTGCCGGCGATGCCGACGAGGTTCCGCACGGTGGAGGAGGACGTGAAGAGCACCGCGTCGAAACCGCCGCCCTTGATCGCCTCCCGGGTCGAGGCCGGCGGCGGCGACGCGCGCACCGTGCGGTACGCGGTCACGTCGTCCACCTCCCAGCCCAGCTCGACGAGCCCGGCCACCAGCGTCTCGGTGGCGATGTCGGCGCGCGGCAGGAACACCCGGTCGATCGGGTCGAAGACCGGATCGTACGGCGGCCAGTCCTCCAGCAGCCCGGCGGCCGACTGCTCGCCGCTCGGCACCAGGTCGGGGCGGACGCCGAAGTCCAACAGCGCGCCCGCGGTCTGCTCGCCCACCGCGGCCACCTTGATGCCGGCGAACGCGCGGGCGTCCAGGCCGTACTCCTCGAACTTCTCGCGGATCGCCCGGACCGCGTTCACCGAGGTGAAGGCGACCCACTCGTACCTGCCGGTGACCAGGCCCTTGACCGCCCGGTCCATCTGCTGCGGGGTGCGCGGCGGCTCGACCGCGATGGTCGGCACCTCGCTGGGCACCGCGCCGTAGGACCGCAGCTGCTCGGAGAGCGACGCGGCCTGCTCCTTGGTGCGCGGCACCAGCACCTTCCAGCCGAACAGCGGCTTGGACTCGAACCACGCGAGCCGCTCCCGCTGCGCCGGCGCGCTGCGCTCGCCGACGACCGCTATCACCGGCCGGCCGCCCTCGGCCGGCGGCAGCACCTTCGCGGCCTTCAGGGTCCGCTCGACGGTGCCGAGCGTCGCGGTCCAGGTGCGCTGCCGGGTGGTGGTGCCGGCCACCGTGACCGACAGCGGGGTGTCCGGCTTGCGGCCGGCCCCGATCAGCCGGGTCGCGGCGAGCGCGACCGTCTCCAGGGTGGCGCTGACCACCACGGTGGCGTCGCTGGCGCCGACCTCGGTCCAACACCGGTCGTCCGCGGTGCCGGCGTCGACGAACCGGACGTCGCCGCCCTCCGGGTCGCGCAGCGGCACCCCGGCGTACGCGGCGACGCCGAGCGCCGTGGCGATGCCGGGCACCACCTCGAAGGTGATGCCCTCGGCGGCCAGGGCCAGCATGTCGGCGGTGGCGTCGGTGTCCATGCCCGGGTCGCCGGCGACCGCACGCACGACCCGCTTGCCGCTGCGCGCGGCCCGCATGACAAGATCTGCTGCGTCGCTGGCTGCGGTACCGGTGACGTCGGTGAGCTGGGGGGCGGTGGTCCGCGTGTCGGTATCGGTGGGGGTATCGGTGGGGGTGTCGGTGTCCGTCGTGGGGTCGGCCTCCCCGGTGGCCGCCTCGGCGTGCCCCGGCTGGCCGCCGGTCTCCGCGACGGCCTCAGTGTCGGTGCCGGCGTCCTGGTCCGCCTGGACCCGGCCCTGCAACGGGGTCTCGGCGCCCGGTTGCAGATGCGCGCGCACGACCTCGTACGCGTCGTGGTCCGCGACCAGCACCTCGGCGCGGGACAGGGCCTCGACGGCGCGCAGGGTCAGCAGTCCCGGATCGCCGGGCCCGGCCCCGAGGAAGGTGACGTGACCGTGGACGGCGGGGGAGGGAGATGGCTGGGCGCGCGGCGCGCGCGTCGTTCGTGCGGTGGTGGGGCTCACTGTGCTCGCTCCCCCATCAGACCGGCCGCGCCCTTGGCGAGCATCTCGTCGGCGAGTTCGCGACCCAGCCGTTCGGCTTGGGCCACCGCCTCGTCGACGGACGCCGGTACGGTGCCGGTGGTGGACAGCTGCACCAGCGTGGAGCCGTCGGTGGTGCCGACGACGCCCCGCAGGCGCATTTCGGTGACACCCTGCCCGACGTCCAGCAGGTCGGCGAACGCTCCGACAGGAGCGCTGCACCCGGCCTCCAGGGCGTTGAGCAGGGTTCGCTCGGCGGTCACGGCGACCCGGGTGTGCGGATCGTCGAGCTCGGCGAGCCGGGCGGCGAGGTCCGCGTGTACCGCGGCGCACTCCACCGCCAACGCCCCCTGGCCGGGGGCGGGCAGGACGAGGTCGGGCGGCAGGCGTTCGGTGATCTCCGCCTCCCGGCCGATGCGGTGCAGGCCCGCGGTGGCCAGCACCACCGCGTCCAGTTCGCCGGAGCGCACGTACCCGATGCGGGTGTCGACGTTGCCCCGGATCGGGACCGCGTCGATCTGGCACCCCAGCGCCCTGGCCCAGGCGTTGAGCTGCGCCATCCGGCGCGGCGAACCGGTGCCGACACGGGCCCGGCCGCGGCCGGCCACGGCCAGCCCCTCGAACGTCAGCCCGTCGCGGGCGACCAGCGCGTCCCGCGGGTCGGCGCGCGGGGGCACGGCGGCCAACGCCAGCTCGGTGGGCTGCGCGGTCGGCAGGTCCTTGAGCGAGTGCACCGCGAAGTCGATCTCGTCGCGCAGCAGCGCGTCGCGCAGCGCGGAGACGAAGACCCCGGTGCCGCCGATGCTGGCCAGCGACTCGCGGGACACGTCGCCGTAGGTGGTGATCTCCACCAGTTCGACGGGCTGGCCCGTCAGCTTTCTGACCCGCTCGGCGACGCCGCCCGACTGCGCCAGGGCGAGCTGGCTGCGCCGGGTGCCGAGCCGCAGGGGCCGGGGGGCGTTCATGAGCGCTCCTGTTCCTGCGGGGCGCCGGTGACGCCCGCGGTGTGCTCGCGCAGCTCGCGCGCGCCGCGCTGCGCGTCCAGCGCGAACAGCTCCCGCAGCGCGGCCGCGTAGTCGGCGCCGCCGGGCTCGCCGGCGAGCTCCTTGACCCGCACGGTCGGCGCGTGCAGCAACTTGTCGACGACCCGCCGCACGGTGCGGGTGATCTCGGCGCGCTGCCGGTCGTCCAGACCCGGCAGCCGGCCGTGCAGCCTGGCCAGCTCGCTGGCCACCACGTCGGCGGCCATGGAGCGCAGCGCCACCACGGTGGGGGTGATCTGCGCGGCCTGCCGCTCCGCCTCGAACGCGGCCACCTCGTCGGCGACGATCTGCCGGACGGCGTCCACGTCGGCCGCCATGGGCGCGTCCGCCGACGCCTCGGCGAGCGACTCGATGTCCACCAGCCGCACTCCCGGCAGCCGGTGCACCTCGGCGTCCACGTCCCTGGGCATCGCCAGGTCCAGGATCGCCAGCGGCCCCGCTTGCCGGGCGGCGGACGCGTGCGACCGGTTCGCGTCGGCCTGACCGGGCCCCGCGGCCAGGCCCTCGCGGTCCGTCGGCACCGACGCGCCGGCGGTACCGACGCGCCCGGCCCGCGGCACGAGGCCCGTCGGACCCGCGGATGCGATCTCGCTCGCCGGGGCGGCGGGCGTCTCGGCGAACGCGGCGGCGCCGGGCTCCGGCGCCGGCAGGCGGTCCGCGCCGGTCGCCGGCAGGCGGTTCGCGCCGGTCGCCGGCAGGCGGTTCGCGCCGCGCGGCAGGCGCGTCGCGTGGGCGACCGCGTCGGCGGTCAGCACCAGGCCCGAGGCGCCGGTGCAGGAGATGACGAGATCGGCGAGCGCGAGCTCGGCGGCGATGGAGATGGCGTTGATGGGGACGGCGCGGGCCCGTGGCCCGGTGTCGGAGTCCAGGCTGGTGGCGAGCCGCTCGGCACGCTCCAGCGTCCGGTTCGCGATCACCAGTTCGGCCACGCCCGCCCTGGCCAGGGTGGTGGCGGCCAGCGCGGACATCGAGCCGGCACCGATCACCAGCGCGCGCCGGCCCTTCAGCCACGACCGCAGCACGTCCGCGGTGCCGGCGGTCTCGCCGACCAGCTGCCGCAGGCCGAAGGTGACCAGCGACTGCCCCGCCCGGTCGATGTCCGTCTCGCTGTGCGCCCGCTTACCGACCCGCAGCGCCCGCTGGAACAGCTCGTTCAGCAGCGGTCCCGCGGTCCGCTCGTCCTGGGCGACCGCCAGCGCGCCCTTGATCTGACCGAGGATCTGCCCCTCGCCGACCACCATCGAGTCCAGGCCGCAGGCCACCGAGAACAGGTGCTGCACCGCCCGGTCCTCGCAGTGCGCGTACAGGTAGGGGGCGAGCTCCTCGCGGCGCACCGTGCTGTGCCGGGACAGCAGCGCGGACAGCTCCGCCAGGCCGGCGTGGAAGCCGTCCACGTCGGCGTAGATCTCGATGCGGTTGCAGGTGGACAGTACGGCCGCCGACAGCACGGACTCGCGGCCCACCAGATCGCGCAGCAGCGCCACCCGGGTGTCCGGGGCGAGCGCCGCGCGCTCCAGCAGACTGACCGGGGCGCTGCGGTGGCTGACGCCGACTACCAGCAGGGTCATGCCGGCATCACCGCCGGAATCTCCCCGTCGGGTCCCTCGTGCTCGCCGCGCCCGCCGCCGCGTTTCACGGCCGCCTTGGTCGACGTGCCGGTGCCGGTGGTGGCCGTGGTCGCCGACGCCGGCGGGGCGGGCTCGACGCCCGGCTCCGCCACCCGGGACACCGCCGTGGCGCGGGTGGCCCGGGGCGCGCGCTCCGCACGCGGGGCGCCCGTACCACGGGCCGCGCCGCGTGCGCCGCGACGCACGCCGCGGGAGAGGTCCTCGGCGGCCTTGCGCTGTTCGTGGAAGGCGAGGATCTGCAGCTCGATGGAGAGGTCGACCTTGCGCACGTCCACCCCCTCGGGGACGGACAGCACGGTCGGCGCGAAGTTCAGGATGGAGGTGATCCCGGCGGCCACCAGCCGGTCGCACACCTGCTGGGCCGCCCCGCCCGGGGTGGTGATGACGCCGATGGAAACCCCGCCCGTCTCGATGATCGCCTCCAGGTCGTCGACGTGCTGCACGGCGATGCCGGCGACCTGCTTGCCGGTCATCGTCGGGTCGGCGTCGATCAGCGCCGCGACCCGGAAGCCGCGCGAGGCGAAGCCGCCGTAGTTGGCCAACGCCGCGCCGAGGTTACCGATTCCGACGATGACCACCGGCCAGTCCTGGGTGAGACCCAACTCCCGGGAGATCTGGTAGACGAGGTATTCGACGTCGTAGCCGACACCGCGTGTGCCGTAGCTGCCGAGGTAGGAGAAATCCTTCCGCAGCTTCGCCGAGTTGACCCCGGCCGCGCTGGCCAGTTCCTCGGAGGACACCGTGGGGACCGAGCGCTCGGAAAGCGCGGTGAGGGCGCGCAGATACAGCGGGAGCCGAGCGACCGTCGCCTCGGGAATCCCTCGGCTACGGGTCGCCGGTCGGTGGTTTCGGCCAGTTGCCACAGTGCTCCTGCCGGTCGGGCCATACGGAGAGCGGTCGGGCGCCAGGTTCGGCGTCTGGGGGCACCTCGCAGGCCCGAGGGGCCTGAAGCGTGCACCGGGACCACTCCGTCGGGCCCAGGCTATGCCTTTGTGAACGCGTGCACAAAGATGGTGTCCGCTTTGTCCGGCCAAAGTGACCGGTGCCACATACGCCAGCGGCTGCACCCGGCAACGCTCCTCACGTATATATACCCGCGCGGAAAAACGACCTCGAATCCTAGTCCAAACCGGGTCAAGCTCCCAATGCCCGGCGCAACCGTCCCGGGTCCACGCGCCAGAAGTCGTGCTGCGCCCCGTCCACCAACACGACCGGTATCTGCTCCCAGTACCGTCGGTGCAACTCGGCGTCCTGGGTGATGTCCTTCTCCTCCCAGGGCGTGCCCAGTTCCCCGCACACCTCGGCGACGACCGCTCTGGCGTCGTCGCACAGGTGGCAGCCGGGACGACCGACGAGCGTGACCAGCCGCTCGGCCGGGTTCCTGGGGCGGGAGCGGCGCGCGAGGAGACTCATGGCGCCCATTGTGCCGCGCACGGCCATCCCTGTGACATTCCCGCGCAACCGGTGCTTGGCGACGGGCTGGTTATCCTCACACCATGGACAGCCCCGGTGTCCCCGAGCAGAACGGCGCGACGAGTTCCGCCGCGCGTGCAGAAGAGACGCCCTCCCGCCTGGCCCGGATGTCGCTGCGCCGGCGCGTCGCCAGAGACCGGAGCGAGCTGGCCGGACAGGCGTCGGCCGAGGCGGCACTGCGCGCCGCGGAACCGGAGTTCCCCACCGTCGGCGACGCCCGCGCGGCGGCGTTCTTCGACCTGGACAACACCGTGATGCAGGGGGCGGCGCTCTTCCACTTCGGGCGCGGCCTGTACAAGCGGAAGTTCTTCCGCAAGCGGGAGTTGCTGAGGTTCGCCTGGCAGCAGGCGTACTTCCGGCTGGCCGGCGCCGAGCACGCGGGGCACATGCGGGACGTGCAGGACAGCGCGCTGTCCATCATCCGCGGGCACCGGGTCGCCGAGCTGACCATCATGGGCGAGGAGATCTACGACGAGTACCTGGCGGACCGGATCTGGTCCGGCACCCGTGCGCTGGCCCAGGCCCATCTGGACGCCGGCCAGCGGGTCTGGCTGGTGACCGCCGCGCCCGTGGAGACCGCCACCATCATCGCCAGGCGGCTGGGCCTGACCGGCGCCCTCGGCACGGTCACGGAGTCCGTGGAAGGCGTCTACACCGGCCGGCTGGTCGGCGAGATCCTGCACGGGGAGGCGAAGGCGGTGGCCGTCCGGGCGCTGGCCGAGTCCGAGGACCTCGACCTGTCCCGGTGCGCCGCCTACAGCGATTCGGCCAACGACATCCCGATGCTCTCGCTCGTCGGGTACCCGTACGCGATCAATCCCGACAGCCGGCTCCGCGCCCACGCGCGGCGGCAGGGCTGGCGGCTGCGGGACTACCGCACCGGGCGCAAGGCCGCCCGGGTCGGCGTGCCGGCGGCGGCCGGCGCCGGGGCCCTGGTGGGCGGAGCCGCGGCCGCGCTCGCGCTGCAGCGCCGCCGCCGCTGAGCATCCGCCGGGCCGCGTTCGCAAGGCCCGACACGCCCAGCGAGGGCCGGTCGGGCGGGCGATTCACCTCTCTTACCCCACCGTGGGCGCGCCGCAACACGCCGGCGCCGGGTTGCCTTCCATCGATCGACCGGTCGATCAAATTCCCACTTCAGATGAGCAAATCTGATCATTGGGCGATCAGTTTGACGGTGGCGTAAGTCTGGCGCGTCGGACACAACCCGTAACGAAACAAACCGAATCGGCGATTTCCGCAACTAGGCGTAGCACCGCCAGTACGAAGCGTTATTCTCCTCAGACGCGAACCGGTCCCCACGCGTCCCCATCCAGGTGACGGGAGGCGGACCCGCACTGCACGTGCTGGAAGCTCTGCCTCTGGGAGTCCCGTGTACCCACACGTCGGGGTTGACGCCTCGGGCCTGGCTACGCTGCGCACCACGGTCGTCGACCGGTTGCGCGCCCTCGTCCCCACCGCGTACGCCACGCCTACCCTCGCCACACCCGTTCCGCCAGGCCCCGCCTACGCGCTGGCCGACAGCACTGCCGCCGTGGGCAGACGCACCGCGTCCTGGGGGCATCACCCAGGCCCTCAGGGGACCGGGGGCGCCGCCGGCGCCTCCACCCCACGGTCCGCCGCCGGAAGCGACAGCCGCCGGATGATGGACCTCGTCGAGCGGGCGCAGAGTGGTGAGACGGAGGCCTTCGGCTGCCTCTACGACCACTACTCGGACACGGTCTACCGCTACATCTACTACCGCGTCGGCGGACGGGCCACCGCCGAGGACCTCACCAGCGAGACGTTCCTCCGTGCCCTGCGCCGCATCGGCACCTTCACCTGGCAGGGCCGGGACTTCGGCGCCTGGCTGGTCACCATCGCCAGGAACCTGGTGGCCGACCACTTCAAGTCGAGCCGCTTCCGCCTGGAGGTCACCACCGGCGAGATGCTCGACGCCAACGAGGTGGAGCGCAGCCCCGAGGAGTCGGTGCTCGAGTCGCTGGCGAACTCGGCCCTGCTGGAGGCGGTGCGCAAGCTGAACCCACAGCAGCAGGAGTGCGTCACCCTGCGCTTCCTGCAGGGCCTCTCGGTCGCCGAGACCGCGCGGGTCATGGGGAAGAACGAGGGCGCCATCAAGACCCTCCAGTACCGGGCGGTGCGCACCCTGGCGCGCCTGCTGCCCGACGACGCGCGATGACGGGACCGGTGCCGTAGCCATGCGCACGAGCCCGGTTGGGAACATCCCGTGAGGGCTCGACGGCAATCAGTCACATTATCTGCCAGCCGTAACCCGAGTGCCCGCCCGCTCGTTGTCCGGTTCGCAGGCTCTCCACGACCGAGCCCCGCCGCGCACAACTCACCCGTCCGGGTGAGTTTGAGTGGGGTCTCGAAACCATCCGTCGTTGTAGGGAGTCGATCGTGCTGACGAGAGGAGGTGCCGCCCGTGATCGGATCTGTTCCGGCCAACCGGCGGGCCAACGCCTTCGCCCAGGTCCTCGACGAGTCACCGCTCGATGAGTCACGGCTCGGCGACGAGGAGGCGGGCGACGCCTCGGGGGCCCGGCGCGAGGGGCCAGGAGACGCACCCGAGCAGGACGCCCTGCTGGCCGTGGTGCACCAGCTGACGGCCCTGCCCAGGCCGTCGCTGAGCGCCGAGACCAGAGCGGCGCAGCGGGCCAGACTGCTCGCCGAGGTCGAGACCGCTCCCTGCCCCGCCACCGACGTGGTGCCGGAGCAGCGGCGCCGCGGTTCCGGCCGCGGCGCGCACCGCGCGGCGCCGGTCGGCGTGCTGGCCCGGCTGCGGCCCAGGACCCGGCTGACCAAGGGCCTCGCGGCGGGCGGGCTGACCATGGGCGTCGCCGCCGGCGCGCTCGGCGGGGTGGCCGCCGCCAGCTCCGACGCGCTGCCGGGCGACACGCTCTACGGCCTGAAGCGCGGCATGGAGGATCTCCAGCTGGACTTCGCCAGCGGGGACGTGGACCGCGGCCGGGTGTATCTGGACCATGCCGCCACCCGGTTGCACGAGGCGCTGCGCCTGATGGAGCGCGGCCGGGCCGGCACGCTCGACCAGGAGCAGCTCGACGAGGTGCGCCACGCCCTGACGAGCATGCGGGACGACGCCGCCGAGGCCCACCGACTGCTCTCCCAGGCATACGAGGCGGAGGGCTCGCTCGACCCGATGCGGTCGCTCTCCGACTTCACCGAGGACCATCGGGGCACCTGGGCACAGTTGCGCCAGCAGCTGCCACCGGAGCTGCGGGATATCAGCGCCGATGTCAGCGGGGTCTTCGACGCCATAGACGAGGAGATCGCGCCGATCCAGCCGCTGCTGCCGACGGAGCCGGAGACCACCGCCAGCACGTCGGACGAGGCTCCTTCGCACGAGGAGTCGGCCAGCCGGGACGCTGGGGCGACGCCGACGCCGTCCGCCGAGCCCAGTTCGGCGCCGGCCAGCACCGGGTCGAGCGGCAGCACCGCGAGCCCGGAGCCGACGGGAGAGAGCGAGGGCCTGCTGGAGGGCTCGGGGCTGCTCGATCCCGAGTCGGGCACGGGCGAGGCGGGGAGCAGCCCCAGCGCGGAGGAGACGAGCCCCTCCTCCGGCGGGCTCACCGAACCCGAGGTGACCATCCCTCCGCTGGTCGAGGACCTGCTCCCCGGCCTCGGCCTCGACGTCCAGGGCGAAGGACAGTGAGTTCCCGGCCCGGCCCGGTCCAGACCTGGGCCGGGCCGCTGGCTGAAGCGTCCTAGAAGAACACCGAGCGTCGGGACACCAGCAGCTCGTAGAGCGTGTGCTGGATCGTCTCGCGCACCTGGTCGGTGAGCTGGAACATCAGCATCGGATCCTCGGCCGCCTCCGGCGGCTGGTCCCCGGTGTCGATCGGCTCGCCGAACTGGATGGTCCACTTCGTCGGCAGCGGCACCGCGCCCAGCGCACCCAGCCAGGGGAAGGTGGGCGTCAGCGGGAAGTACGGCAGCCCCAAGAGGCGGGCCAACGTCCTGGAGTTGCCGATCATGGGGTGGATCTCCTCGGCGCCCACGATCGAGCACGGCACGATCGGCACCCGGGCCCGCAGCGCCGTCGCCACGAAGCCGCCGCGGCCGAAGCGCTGCAGCTTGTACCGCTCGGAGAAGGGCTTGCCGATGCCCTTGAAGCCCTCCGGCATGACCCCGACCAGCTCCCCGCGCTTCAGCAGCTCCAGGGCGTCCTCGCCGCAGGCCAGGGTGTGGCCCGCCTTCCTGGCGAGCTCGCTGATCACCGGGAGCCGGAACACCAGGTCGGCCGCGAGCAGCCGCAGGTGCCGGTCGGCGGGGTGCTGGTCGCGGACGGCGACCTGGAGCATCAGCCCGTCCCAGGGCAGCGTGCCCGAATGGTTCGCGACGATCAGCGCGCCGCCGCTGTCGGGCACGTGCTCCAGACCGCGGACCTCGACCCGGAAGTACCGCTCGTATATCGGGCGCAGCAGCGCCAGCAACACCTCGTCGGTGAGCTCCGGGTCGTATCCGAAGTCGTCCACCTCGTACTCGCCGGTCAGCCGGCGTCGCACGAAGTCGGCCGCGCGCGCCAGCGCCTGGTCGAACCCGCCGGATCCCGTCTGCTCGGCCTGCTCCGTCTGCTCGGCCGACTCGGCCCGCGGTCCCTCGGGGTCGGTGGGCTCGCCCGCCGGTCCGCCGCTCGCGCCGCCGCGCTGCCCGGGCACCGCGCCCGAGCCCGGTGCCCTACGCCCGCCGTGGCCGTTGCCGTGCGGGTCGAACGGGATGACCTTCGCGTCACCCATCGCGCAGCACCTCCTCGATCCGCTCGACGGCCCGCGCGACGGCGGCCTGCGGCCGCACCGGAGGGCCGTGGGTGGCGGCGAAGTCGGCGAACGCCTCCGCCGTGGTGTACTCGAGCGGGCCGCCCATCGCCTCGCGCAACCGGTCGGTCCGCACCACCCGGCCGCGCACCAGTGAGCGGAACTGCTCGGCGGATATCCCGGCCACGCCGAACGCGCGCAGCCCGGAGCCGACCCAGGGCGCCAGCGGCGGCAGGAGCGGCAGGGTGACCCGGCCGATCCGCCGCGCGGCCTGGGACAGCATCAGCACGCCGTCGCCCGCCACGTTGAAGGTCCCGGCGGTCAGCCCGCCCGGCCGGTCGGGGTCGACGACGGCCCGGGACAGCACGTCGAGCACGTCGTCCTCGTGCACGAACTGCAGCCGCGGGTCGTAGCCGAGGAGGGTGGGCAGCACCGGCAGCCGGAAGTAGCCCGCGAGCTGGGACTCGCCGAGCGGCCCGAGGACGTCGGCGAAGCGCAGCACGGTGACCGCCACGTCCGGACGGCGCCGGGCGAAGCCGCGCACGTACTCCTCGATCTCGGCGACGTCCCGCGCGAAGCCTCCGCCCGCGGGCAGGGCCGGCGGCGCGTCCTCGTCGAAGACCGCCGGATCGGCGCCGCCACCCCCGTAGATGCGGGTGCTGGACTTCACGATGATCCGGCGCAACGAGGGAATCCGCTGGCAGGCGCCCAGGAGTTGCAGCGTGCCGAGCACGTTGACTTCCTTGACCGCCGCCCGCCCGCCGCCCGCCGCGGACGCGGGAGCGTCCTGGATGTCGAGGTGCACCACGGTGTCCACCGCATGCTCGGCGAGGACGGTGGCGATGGCCGGCCGACGCACGTCGGCACGCACGAACTCGGCGTCACCGAGCGGATGGATCGGCTCAGCGCTGTCCACGGCGATGACCCGGTCCACCCCCGGGTCCCGCCGGAGGTGCCGGGCGAACCGCCCGTTGAGTTGACGGGCGGCACCGGTGACGAGGACGATCTTGCCCACGACTGTCCGTTGCGTCGGCCCTCCCGTCGTGCGGACGGGAGGGCCGCTCAACGCCGCTCGCTCACTTCTTGTTACGGCGCTGGACGCGCGTGCGCTTCAGCAGCTTGCGGTGCTTCTTCTTCGCCATCCGCTTACGCCGCTTCTTGATGACAGAGCCCACGACTACCCTCGCTCACTTCGATCACTCGGTGCGGGGCGTCCGAGCCCACACGACCTACATGCGGTCAGCCTACCGTTCACCGAGTGATACCGGTTAATCGAGGGGTCCCCGAGGGCTTCGATCCAACGCCGGGCCGGCTACGCGCTCTCCACTCCCACGAAGGACTCTCGGAGGTACTCGTGGACCGCCTGTTCCGGAACCCGGAACGACCTTCCGACCCGGATCGCGGGCAGATGGCCTGCGTGCACCAAGCGGTACACGGTCATCTTGGACACTCGCATCACCGCGGCGACCTCCGCCACGGTCAGGAACTTGGCCTCGCTCAGAAGCCTTTCACCAGCTGCCATGCCACACCTGACCTTCCGCACATGTCGGACACCGGCTTCCCCTCCGGTGACTCCCTCTCGCATGTGCGCTCCTCCCCAGATTAGGGGCGGGTGATGCGAGTGGGGAAGAGGTGCCTCAACCGGTCTTTTACTACAACCGGCCATTTAGCGTGACAGAGATCCCCGTTTGAGCACATACCGCGTTTGCGCCACGTGCCCTCTCGCTCACCGAGCGTCCGCACGGCCGCGGCGGGCGGGTCCCGCCTCCGGAACTTCCTCGCCGGCGGCTCGACGGACACCGCGGGAGTCACCCGCATTGGTATGCGCTCCGTCTGCATACCCATTTGACCTGGGTCGCAAAGCTGTACCGCGGCCCCGAAGCGAGCATTCCGCGTCACCGCAGGCGAACCGGCACACGAGCCCGACGGGGCGTCAAGTGACCCGGCCCGCAGACAAGGTGAACGTCCGTAAGCGAACGGTGAAACGGCTCGGGCGGGCCGCGCGCAGGTGTCTCGTTCTGGTTCCTGGGCGCCGCGGATGCGTAGAGGAAATCGGGTCGTTATGTCGATAGATCGGCACCACCGTGGGGGGAGCCGGGGCGGAGCGGCGCCATGTCGGGGGCGGAGCAGGTGACGTAGGAGGGCAGGGGGGCACGGGTGGCCCGGGGGGCCCTGGGGCTCAGGGAAACAGCCCGTGGGCAGGGTAGACGGCCCGTCGGGTGGCCAGGATGGCCTGGTCGACGGCGTCTGCCGGATCGTAGCCAGCGACCCAATCCTGCCATTCTGGCGTGCTCCCGTCTGTCATGCGGGCCGGGGCGGGTCGGCGGGTCAGCGCGTAGACGGACCCGCCGAACTCCTCTGGTACGGGTGTCGCGGGTGCGATGGGGGCGTGGGCGGCGATGGCGACGAGGTGGGTCCAGGTGCGGGGGACGACCTCGACGACGGCGTATCCGCCTCCGCCGAGCGCCAACCAGCGGCCGTCGGCGTGTTGGTGTGCCCAGTCGTGGCAGCTGACGGCGGCGGCGCGCTGGGCGTCCACGCTGAGCGCGAGGTGGGCGAGGGGGTCCTCGAAGTGGGTGTCGGCGCCGTGTTGGGTGACCAGGACCTGGGGACGGAAGTCGGCGAGCAGGTCGGGGACGACGGAGTGCAGGGCTCGAAGCCAGGCTGCGTCTCCGGTGCCGGCGGGGAGCGCGACGTTGACGGCGCGGCCGGTGGCGGCGCCGGGGCCGCCGGTCTCCTCGGGCCATCCGGTGCCGGGGAAGAGGGTGCGGGGGTGTTCGTGGAGGGAGATGGTGAGGACCCGGGGGTCGTCCCAGAACGCGGCCTGGACGCCGTCGCCGTGGTGCACGTCGAGGTCGAGGTAGGCGACGCGTTCCGCGCCGAGTTCCAGCAGGGTGGCGATGGCGAGCGAGGCGTCGTTGTAGACGCAGAAGCCGGATGCGGCGCCCGGCATGGCGTGGTGGAGGCCGCCGGCGAAGTTGACGCCGTGCCGGATGGTGCCGCGCCAGATGGCCGCGGCGGCGGCGACGGACTGTCCGGCGATGAGCGCGGACACCTCGTGCATGCCGGCGAAGGCGGGGGTGTCGGGGGTCCCGAGGCCGCGCGCCTGGTCGGCGCCGGCGGGCTGTTGGGAGGCCTGGCGCACGGCCTCGACGTAGTCGGGGTGGTGGACGCGCAGCAGGGTTGCGGTGTCGGCCGGTTCCGCGGCGGTCACCTCGATCCGCCGGTCGAGCCCGAACGCGGCGACCAGCTCGCGGGTGAGCCGGAGCCGCACCGGATCCATCGGATGACCGGCGCCGAAGTCGTATCCGGTCATCGCGTCGTCCCACATCAACCATGACGTACCGCTCATGGGGGCCACGTTAGCTCATGCGAAATGGGCCCTGACGAGGATCACTCCTCGTCAGGGCCCATTTCTCTGCAACGAATTGTCCGGCGGTGACCTACTCTCCCACACGGTCCCCCATGCAGTACCATCGGCGCTGGGAGGCTTAGCTTCCGGGTTCGGAATGTAACCGGGCGTTTCCCTCCCGCCATGACCACCGGCACAAACCCAA
>NZ_JBDPLU010000012.1:0-260184 GCF_039871525.1 Streptomyces sp. B6B3
ACAACCGACGGCATCCGCGACCTCCCGGGGAGCGACGACACGACAGGCCACCACTCCCACGGAATCACAGACCCTATGCCTGAACAGCGAAAACGCCGTCCTCAAGTCCGGAAAGACAACAGCTACTTAGCCACGGCGTTGATGGAGGGCACGGAACCAGACTTCTCCGCGGACCTGGCGAAGAGCCGGCGGGCGACGTCCAACTCCATGGCGGTGTAGGCCTCCCGGCCGCTCGGGAAGAAGACCGAGTCGCCGTTCTCCTCCGGGTTCTCCGGCACGCTCTGCGCGAGGTTCTCCGGCTGTTCAACGGCGAGGATCTTCTCGTCAGGGCGTTGGGCCGGACTGGTCGTCTCCACGGGCGACCAGGGAGAAGTCGTCGGGACGTGAGCCAGCGCCAGGGCGTGTCGGGAGGCGGCGAGCTCGTCCAGCAGGTATCGGCGGTCGTCCGTGTCGTGCACCGCCCCGCAGGCCCGCAGGGCCTTCCGCAGCCGACGAAGCGTCCACCGCTGACGCCTGCTCAGCGCCTCGTCGTCGACGCCTCGCAGTTTCTCGGCCAGGTGAGCGGCGTGGGCAGCGGCCCGTCGGCGGCTGGCCGCGTCGGCATCCACGTCTCCCAGCCCCGGTGACAGAGCGGTGCGGATGCGTGTGACGAACACGGAGAGGAAGCCCCGCCGGTCACCTCGGACGGTCCGCCGCTCGGGGGCGAGTCCTCGCTCCCACAGCCAGCCGGCGGTGACGGGGGCGGCGAGGCGCACGAGGACGGTCACGAACTGCTGGCCGCCGGGTGTGCCGGGTGGCGCGGCGACGGCCGCCTCGGCAGCGGAGATGATCGACGACGCGCCGACGGCGAGCCACAGACCAACGCCGTCCACACCCGTCTCCCCGTGTTCCAGGATGTTCGCGCGGGCGCGGAGGCCGCAGACGACGATCGTGCCCTCAAGGAGGCCGAGGACGGTCAGCGCCACGGCGGTGACCAGGTGGGGTGGGATGCCGGCTGCGGTGACCGCTGCCCGGGCGACCGGCCACATGCCGACCAACGACGCGGTGGTGGCGATGCTGGCGATGACGTACGTCAACGCGTTCGCACGAGCCCGCACCCGAGCGACGCGTTCGGCTCGAGCCAGCTCGTCGCTGCGTCCGGCATCACACGTCGTGCTCGACGTCCGTTGGGACCGTGCCACCAAGACGACGCTCAGGGCGACGAGCGCGCAGAGAAAGAGCACGGCACCGCCCTCGGTCGGCAACGCCTCGACGACCTGCTCCAGCTCGTGCACGCTCACCTGGATGTCCTCCCGGCCCGTCATCGCCCGACGCCTTTGGTCCGGCCTCCGGGAGGAGCGACCCGGAAGCCGCAGGTCCAGTGCAGCGGGCAGCCGTCGCACACGGCCGCGGCTTCCAGCCGGTCGAGGTGGGCCACTCGGCCCTCGGTGAGGGAGACCCGTTCGAAGAGCTCGATGTCGTCGGCGCAGGATGCTCGGCCGTGGTCGCTGGTCGGCACGGTTCGTACCGCCGACTTCGAGCGGCGCGCCATGGCCGTGATCCGGCTCGCCTTGTCGTCCCTCACCTGCCACCCCCGGACGGGCGGGCGTCAGAGTGAGGCGCCGTGCTCACCACGCATCCGACGACGCCGGTCGGCTTGTGTCGTTTTCCACGAGGGATAGGCAGGTCTTCGAGGTGGTTACTGTGTCCCACAGCTCGATCTCCTCAGTGTTGTTGAGGGGCTCGGGTCAGGTCCCTGGCTAGCGGTGGAGCGCCGGCCAGGGACCATCTGGCTTTCTAGCCCTACCAGACTTACCTCACCTACAACACTTACGCAAACTAGAATCACCCTATGCCGCACGACCCTGCCCGCGATCCGAGCGAGCATCTACGTCTCCACTGGGGGGAGGCCCTGGCCGACGCCCTGCACCGTCGCGTCCACCGCGAGGTCACGCGCAATGACCGCGTCTCCGCGGTCATGGTGCCGCCCGACTGGTACGAATCAGCCCGTCGGGTGAACCCAGCACCCGAACCCCAGTCGTGGACATCGCGCACCGGCAGGGACGAGCTGACTCGCATCCTCGACGCCGTCGAGTACGAGAACGCCCACGCCGCCATCACCCGCTACGGCCGCCCCGCCGCCCTCCTCATCCCAGCGAACTGGTACCGCACCGCCCTCGACGCTGAGTCAGCGTCGCACCGCAAAGTGATTAACAAAGAACCGTGACGCCGAGCGGGTGCCTCACTGGGGCGGTTGAGGGCCGCCGGCCTGCGCGTGTCGTCCGCCTGTGATTCACGCGTTGTTATCCCTCACCGAGGCGATAAGGAGCACGCCCTCATACGGGTCCCCCGCCGCCGGGCCGCGTCAGGTTGGCGCGGATTGCTACCCCTGTAGGGGCGATGAGGACCTGCGCGCGCCTGCGCGGACGCTGGAGCGGTGGCAGTTGCTACCCCTGGTAGGGGCGATAAGGACGACCGCCCGGCAAGCTCTAATGCTGGCCGACACGATGTTGCTACCCCTGGTAGGAGCGATGAGGACCCGGACGTCCTCAACGGCTACTGTCAGCGGCCAATTGAATTTCCCCAGTGGCGGCCACTTGACAGGGAGTCATGTGGCCGCGAATGACTGCACGCTGAGTGACGGCTCCCCGAAGGGTCATGCGGTGCCTGCGGCGCCGCTTCCGGCGGCGTGCAGCACGCGGAGGGCGTTGAGCGTCACCATCTGGTTGGCCCCGGAACGCCCCCAGTCGATCGTCTCAGGGCTGATCCTGCTTCCCGGTGGTTTCCACCACTGGCCGCCGGCACCCCACCGGCCGTCCGGACGACGGCGTCGTTCCAACTCCTCCAGGGCGTCTGCGGCGCGGGAGTCGTGTGCCTTGCCGAGCCGGGAGAGCACGAGCAGGGCCTGGAGGATGTCGTAGTGCCAGTAGGGCGGGTAGCGCGGCCTGAGCCACGCGCGATTGATGACCTCGCCCGTGCGCAGCGAGCGGAAGAGCCGATGGTCCAGCAGCAGCTCAGCCGCCCGCGCGGCTGCTTCCCGGGCCGCCGGATCACCGGTTGCGCGGGCGTACTCGCCAAGCCCCCACAGTGCGGGCAGCGTCTCGTGGAAGGAGGAGCGGCGGGTGGCGTTCTTGTCGCAGTTCCATCCGCCGTCCGGCCACTGCCAGGCGATGAGCGACTCGGCGAGCGTGCGCACCCGCGCGTCGGTGGCCAGGCCGAGGCGGCAGCATGCGCCCAGCGCGTTGCCCTCCTTGGAGGCGCAGCGGCGCACCAGCCCGTCGATCACGGTGACGCGGCGGAAGGCAGGCTCGGTCAGCCAAGCCAGGACATGCTCGGCCGCGGCCACCGCTCGGGGTTCCCCCGCTGGGATCCCCAGCTCGGCCAGAGAGACCAGCCGCCAGTGGGACCCGGTCCACTTGCGGTAGGCGTGCGTGCCGAACCCACCGTCCGGACGCTGCCCCGACAGCAGGGCGGTGACCTTGGAACCGGTCAGCACCTGGTTCTCGCCCCTGCCCTCGGCTGTCTCCTCGCCCAGGAGGTCACGGCGTGTCAGGAGCCGGATGGCCGGCTCATCCGAGCCCAGGAGCCACTCCACGGCCGCCGAGGTAGGTTCGTCCATCCCCTCATCCTGCCTCGAACACATGCGGCGAGCGACCCTCCAGCACGGTCACCCTGCGTCACTGCACCACAGGATGGGGACCATAAGTGGCCGCCACTGGGGATTGTCAACAGGCCGTACACGGGGAATTCCAACTGGCCGCTGTCAGGCTACCGCGGCGTCGTGGTGTTGCTATCCCTGGTAGGAGCGATGAGGACAGGCGTTCATCAGCGAGCACGAGCACTTCGTGCGCGGTTGCTACCCCTGGTAGGGGCGATGAGGACCAGCTCCCGCCAGGCCGCCCGCCACGTCCTCACCGGTTGCTACCCCTGGTAGAGGCGATGAGGACCCGCCGCCCGAGCCGCCCGCGCCCACCAGTTCGCGCTGTTGCTACCCCTGGTAGGGGCGATGAGGACGGGGCCTCATCCGGCCGGAGGACATGAGCCTCCAGGTGTTGCTACCCCTGGTAGGGGCGATGAGGACCGTACACCCCGGCGTGGACCGCGGCCACCACGAACCGTTGCTACCCCTGGTAGGAGCGATGAGGACTCCACGATCACCGGGATCAGCGGCATCGCCGCCTGTTGCTACCCCTGGTAGGGGCGATGAGGACCTGGATCTCCCGGTGTGCGGCTGCGGCCAGCACCGGTAGTTGCTACCCCTGGTAGGGGCGATGAGGACTCCAGGTCGGGGAGAGGGATGCCTTCGCGGGTGAACAGTTGCTACCCCTGGTAGGGGCGATGAGGACTGGCGCCGACCGGCACGACGGACACCTCGAACAGGTTGCTACCCCTGGTAGGGGCGATGAGGACGAGTCCTACACCTCGGAGGGCGAGCACTGGTGCCCCGCGTTGCTACCCCTGGTAGGGGCGATGAGGACGGCTCCGCACACCCACGGCCAATACCTCACCTCGGAGTTGCTACCCCTGGTAGGGGCGATGAGGACGAGTCCTACACCTCGGAGGGCGAGCACTGGTGCCCCGCGTTGCTACCCCTGGTAGGGGCGATGAGGACCGGGGAAGCGGGCCTTGATGGAGCGCGTCGCATCCGGTTGCTACCCCTGGTAGGGGCGATGAGGACCGGCCAGCGCCTGCCAGGGCGGGGTGCCGGCCAGCCGGTTGCTACCCCTGGTAGGGGCGATGAGGACACGACGGCCACACCTACGAGCTGTGGCGGCACGGCCGTTGCTACCCCTGGTAGGGGCGATGAGGACACCGGAGCGCCGGCGGCGATCGCGAGGGCCACTGGGTGTTGCTACCCCTGGTAGGGGCGATGAGGACCCCAGAGTAAAACTGCTAGTCGCAGGGCTCGTCGGGGCGGTGGTGAGACTGAGTTTTGCAGCAGACCTCCGGTCATGTTGGCGAGCCCGGTGTGTCGCTGAAGCCGAAGCATCGGGCTGAGGTGGCCTGAGGGCCTTCGGAGTTTCCTCGTCGGGACATTGTGCTGGGACCCGTTAGATGAGGGAGAAGTGCTTTGAGGACAACGCAATTGCCGGATCTGCGGTGAGTTTAGGCGGTCACCGGTTGTGTCGCCGGCGCGGTGTGCTGTGGGCTTTCCTGGAGGGCGAGGAGTTCGGCGAACACTGATCCGGGCGTGGTGGTGAGTTCTTCGTACTGACCCTGTTCGATGATGCGGCCTTGGTTGAGGACGATGATGCGGTCGGCGTAGCGGGTGCTGGCGAGGCGGTGGGTGACGAGGAAGGTGGTGCGTCCGGCTGTGAGCGAGGGCGGCCTCGCGCACACACTTCGGTGCGACTCGGGCCACTGCTAGTACTCCAGCAGGATTTTGCTGTCTGACCTGCGGGTTTCGCTGGGCGGCTGGAGTGTAGCGGCCCGTGGAGTGGTCAGGGGCTGTCTCACGGAGGCCGCCCCTCGAACGTGCGACAACGCCGCAGGTAATGGCAGCGGCGGGCGACTGCTTGGCGTCGTCGGCGCCAGTTCGACCAGCTCATCGCATGGCGTCGGCCTCGGTGTCCGCACAAGTGCGGCGGTTGGGGACGACAAGCTGCCAGGAGTCGCCGAACCTCCGCCACTGTGAGCTCGATGGCCTCGGCTGCCTCACCGGTTCCGCCCCCTTTTCCCGGGTCTGGTGTTTCGTGACTGCCAGGAAGGCGTGCGCGAGCATGGAGAGGGTGACGTGCCGGTACCAGCCCACGTAACGGCGAACCTCGTACTGGTCCAGGCCGCACTCGTTCTTCGCGGCCTGGAAGCACTCCTCGATCGCCCAGCGTGACCCGGCGATCCCCACCAGATCCCGGGCGGTGGTCTCCAAGGGTGCGTAGGCGAGGTAGTAGGCGATCTCGTCCGGCTTGCGGATGCTGCGACGGGCCAGCGCCCACCGCATCCGGTGAGGAACCTCGCCCTGGTAATCGAACTCAGCAACAGCCGGCAGCCGCACCGCCGCCCAGTGGTAGACGCGCGGTCCCTTCGCGCCGTCTCCGCATGAGATTTTCTCCCACGCCTCGTCCGGCGCCTGCGCGAACAGGCCCTCGATGCGGGGATGTCCCACAGTGAACTGGGATTTGGGCACGGCCAGTACATAGCCGACGCCCGACTGTTCCAGCAGCCGGCGGAAGCGACTCTCCTGTCCGTAGGCGGAATCCGCGGTGACCCAGGCGATGGGCAGCGGCGAGGCGAGGGCACGCAGCACCATGCGCCGGGCCAGTGCGCCCTTCGTGGCGAACTCCCGATCGTCGGGGACTTTGGCCGCGCGGCAGCGTTCGCGGTCCTCGGCCCAGGTCTTGGGAAGGTAGAGCTCGCGGTCGACCAGGGCACGACCGCGGGTGGTGGTGTAGGCGGCGAAGACGCCGATCTGGCAGTTCTCTGTACGGCCGGCGGTCCCGGAGTACTGGCGCTGGACCCCGGCGGAGGTGGTGCGCTTCTTGAGGAATCCGGTGTCGTCGATGATGAGGACCCCGCCGTCCTCGCCGAGCTTGTCGCCGACGTGTCTCTGCAGGTCGTCGCGGATGTCGTCGGGCTCCCACTTCGCGCCGGCGAGCAGGTGCTGCAGCCCGTTGGGAGTGGAGTGACCTGCCTGCTCGGCCAGCTGCCAGCTGTTCTTACGGGCCACTGGGGCCAGCAGTCCGCGGACGTAGTCACGCATGCGGCGGCGAAGTTCCACACGGCCGAAACGATGACCGATGTCCACGAAGAGGTCGTCCAGTTCAAGATTCCACTGCTCGGCAGCACGCTCGGTGATCACCCGGGAAACACTCTCCCGGGTCGCTGCCATTACCTGCGGCGTTGTCGCACGTTCGAGGGGCGGCCTCCGTGAGACCGCCCCTGACCACTCCACGGGCCGCTACACTCCAGCCGCCCAGCGAAACCCGCAGGTCAGACAGCAAAATCCTGCTGGAGTACTAGGCGGGCAGCGGCATCGGCGGTGTAGCGAACGGAAAGGGCGACGACGATGACGAGCAGAGCCGGCGCTGCGGCGCGGGCGCGCTCGCCGGCCGGGTCATCGCGTAGGAGGTGGTCCAGCGCACCGGAGACAGCCAACAGCCCGACCGCCGCTGCCGCGGCGGCGAGCGCCTGGCCGACGAGGACGACCACGACCGCGCGCTGGTCGGCGCGCCAGGCGAGGGCCGCGGCGCGGCGGAGCGTGGTCGGCAGGCGGGCAGCCACCGCGGTGGTGGTTTTCTCCACCACCGGCTGATGGTGTGCGTTGGCGGCCGGGTGAGGCGTCAGGGCCGTCGTCATGCATCCCATCAGCACCAACAGCGGCGGTCTCGGGCAATGGAATTCTCCGGCCTGGCTAGCTCTGGGCCGCAGGTCACCAACCAGAAGCGTCGATGTGCTCGCTTACGGATTCACTCGATCGCGTGACGGTTTTGGGGGTGGCGGGACGATGTGGACGGGGTCCACGGTCGACCGGGCGCGTGGCGAACAGTACTGGGCGGCGCGTTGCCGTGGTCAGGCTGCCATCTCCGTGCGTAGGCGGACCAGTGCCTGCTCAGCCAGGTCGTGGACGCTGGGCAGCGCGTCGCCTGTGGTGCGGAGGATGCGTTGGAGCTGGTGGGGGAGGCGTTGTCTGAGGGCTTCGTCGATGGCGAAGGTCAGGGTGTCCGCTGCTCCGGTGCGGTCGTCGGCCAGGAGTCGGACGCGGCCGGTGGTGATGGCGGAGATGACGCGCCATTGTGGAGCGGCGACGGTCGCCGGTGGCGGGCTGGTCTCCGCGAGTCGGATTGCGGCCTTGGCGCGGCCGGTGGCGAGCAGTCCTCGCAGTCGGATCTCGTGGAGCGCGTAGGTGTTGAACAGCGAGGTGTGCTCGACCTCGTCCAGCAGCCGGCCGCATTCGCGCGTCACCGCGTCGAACAGTGCGTCCTGCCGGGCCTCGCCCGCCGCCCGGGCCAGCAGCGGGAGCACGGCCACGCGGCCGTCGGGGGTGCGAGCCAGTGCCGCGGCACGGCGCAGCCGTTCGACCGCGGCGCCGCGCAGGCCGGCCTTGCGTAGTTCGTTGCCGTGCATCCGCAGCACGTAGGAGGTGAAGCCGGGGTCGTCGACGTGGGGGGCGATGTCCAGCGCCCTCGCGGTCCAGCGGGCGGCGGTGGGGAGGCGTTCTTCGGGGAGGACGTTGCCCAGTGCGACGCCGAGGCCGACGCGGGCGCGGGCCAGCAGGTGCAGCACCTCGCGTTCGGCGTGGCCGCCTTGGAGGCGAGCCTCGATGCGGGCGACGAGCGGCCACAGTTCCGCGACGGCCTCGGAGGCGTGCCCGGACTGGCGGGCGATTTCCGCCAAGCGGACGGTGGACTCGCCGAACTGAAGCATCGCGCGGTGATCCGCGTCAGCGGGATCTGTGATCCCGAGGACGTGCGCCGGCAGGCGTAGCGCGGAAGCGATACGGCGCCGGGAGGGAACGTCGTCCATCCTGCGTTTGCCCAGTTCAAGAGCGGAGATGGTGGTTTTGTCGTAGCCGAGCAGGTCGCCCAGGGCCGTCTGGTTCATGGCGTGGACGGATCGGTAGAAACGCAGGATCGCGCCGAGGTTGCCGGTGGCCAGCACCGTCTGGGCCTGGCGCGTGGCCCAGTGCCACTGGGCGTGCGGGGCCAGTGGTGGCGGCTGCGGCAGGCGGCTGGGTGGGGCCATGGCCGGCTACGTCCGAGGTGTGGTGGCCCGGGAGTGCCAGGCATGGATGGACTGCTTGTATCCCTCGGGCATGGTCAGGGCGTTGATCTGGTCGGCGGGGAACAGCCCGATCTGCTTGTGTTCGTGGCTGAGGACCGGTTCGGTCTCGGGGGTCAGAACGGTGCAGCCGTAGGTGACGATCAGCACCCGTCGGCCGGGGATGGGCTCGTAGATCCACACCCCGCCGTCGATCAGCGGTCCGGCCTTGACCTCCCAGCCGGCCTCCTCGCGCAGTTCGCGCTCCAGCGCCTGCTCGGGGCTGGCGTCCGTGGTCTCCAGCCGGCCGCCGGGCAGTTCCCATTCTTCACGCTCGTTCTTCAGCAGCAGCACTCGTTGCTGAGCGTCCAGCGCGACGCCTTTGACGGAGACGGGCCAAACGGGGGGCGTGTACGTCACGGCGGTCCTCATCGGGAGGGCGGTGTCGATCGCTCGAGCGGCTTGGGAACGTAGCACGCCGCCCGGGCCGACAGGCTGGGATGGGCGATTGGTCCGAGTCGACAGTCTGTCGCTTTACCAGGCTAGCGGGCATCCCGACCCTGGGAGCACTGCCGCATCCCTCGCAAGGAGTGCTCGCCATGACGCACGCCCGACAGCGCACAGCCCCTGACCCGTTGGTATCTCGGCACGTAGACGCCACAGCCCCCGACGCCGTCGACATGGTTTCGGAGCACATCCGTGTCACGGGGCTGGTCACCGTGGATGGCCTGGTCTCGCGACAGGCCGTGCTCGATTTCGCAGCTCGTTGCCTGGATCTCGTCCCGCACCGCGACAGCGAGCCCGACGGCCTGACCGTCGTCCGCGATACGGGCCACCGTGCGCACCAGCCGGGGTTTGCCGGCCTCGGCAACGGTGCGCTGTCCGCGCACACCGAGCGTTCAGGGGTCCCCGCCCCTCCTCGACTCATGCTGTTCGTCTGTGAGAAGCCGGCCGAGGAAGGCGGGCTGATCCATCTCACGGACGGGCAGGCCATCCACGCCGACCTCGTCCAACGGCACCCCGATGCGGTCGCCGCGTTCAGCGAACCCAGCGCCGCTTTCTTCGGTGGCGGCGACGGCATCTTCGCCCCGGTGTTCGCCCGGTCGGCCGGTGACCGCCTCACCCTGCGAGTGCGGCAGGACGATCTCGTGCAGTGGCATCCGCTGTCCCAGCCACACGTCGCGCACCTACGCGCCGCTATCGACCGTCATCAGCAGTCCGTGGCGCTGGGGGCCGGCCAGGGATACCTGCTGGACAACCACCGTTGGCTGCACGGCCGCGACGGCTTCCGCGGTCAGCGCGTGTGCTACCGGGCCCTGGGAATGCCGCGGTTCCCACTCCCCGTTGGCTTCCCGCCCGGGGACGTGGTGACCGCGCGGGCCGCGTCGTTGGATTCACGCTGATGTCGATGATCCTGCGCCCTCCGGCGACGGTCGCCGGCTGCACGTTCCCCCGTCAGGGTCATTCCGACAAGGATCAGGAGAACAGATGAGCATGCAGACCAGCACGCGGAGCGTCGAGCCGCGCCAGCACGACGCCGCCAACGAGGTGGACGACGTCGACGACCCGTTCGACCTCGACATCACCTTCATCGAGAACACACCGGCGACCGAGACGGTGCTGATGTGCGCCACCGGCGACAACTGCGGGAGCTCCTGCCCGAGCGCCTGCACCACCTCGTAGCCCAGGTCAGCCCAGTGGCGTGGGCCGGACGGACGACTCCACCCGGCCCGCGCCCCTCTTCCCGCCAAGAACGGAGTGTGGTGATGACGCGCTTGCGACACTGCCGGTACCGCAGTGCCGACGATGGGATGCTGCGCGCCGCCGTGCACCTCTCGGAGCCGGACATGCCGCCCTGGCCGCCGCCCGACGCTCCGATCGAGCGCTGGCGTTCGTGGCTGGCCGCAGTGTGGGCCGACGACGCCTTTCGACAGGCAGTGTCCAGCGCCAGCCCGGTCCTGGATCGCCAGGTCCAGGCGATCCTCGGCGGACGCTCTCCGAAGGTTCGCCGAGTACGACGAGCGGCGCTGGCCACGGCCCGGTACGCGATCAGATACGCGCGTCGCTCCACGCCGTTCGGCCTGTTCGCGGGCGTCGCGCTGGTCGAGTTCGGTGCCGGGACCGAGGTGCGCTTCGGGGCGGGGCACCGAGTTGTTGCCCGGCCCGACCCGATGACGCTGGACGCGGCGATCACTGCCTGGGAGGCGGACGGCGAGCGGATGGCCGATGTCGAGATCTGCGTCAACAACCTGGCACATCAGCGGGGCGGGCGTGTGTACGTCCCGTTCGAGGGTGCCTCGGAGTTCTCGCTCGCGCTGACGCCCGTGGTCGAGCTGGTGCTGGACGCGGCCCGGTCGCCGATCCGGTACGCCGACCTCGCGGACAAGATCGCCGCCGAGTTCTCAGGGGTGGACGAACGCCATCGGACGGGGGTGCTCGCCCAGTTGCTCAGGGTGCGGCTGCTGCGGTCGTCGCTTCGGGCGCCCGCCACCATCGTCGATCCGGTCGATCGCCTTCCATCAGACCTGCGGGCGGAGGCCCGGATCAGCGCGGCGGCGCCGGATCTGCGACTGGACGCCACGGTGCGTTTGCCCGAGGCGGTAGCGGTGGAGGCGGCGACAGCGGCAACCATCCTGACCCGGCTCGCCACACATCCGACAGGCACCGCGGCATGGCGCCGCTACGCCGAGCGGTTCGCCGACCGCTACGGCGAGGGCGCCGAGGTACCGCTGGACGAGGTCACAGATCCTGACACGGGGTTGGGCCTTCCCGAGGGATTCGGCCAGGTGTCCGAGCCGCCGCGCCCGATGACGCGACGTGACCGGCTGTTGCTGGAACTGGCCGGCACCGCGGCCGTCGAGGGCAGCAGATCAGTGGTCCTGTCCGGCGCGATGATCGAGCAACTGGAAGCCGCCGCGGGCAAGCCCACGGTCACTCCGCCTCACCTCGAACTGTGCGTGCAGGTCCAGGCCGGCTCGACGCGAGCTCTGGACCGCGGGGACTTCCGTCTTCGGATGTCCACCGTCTCTCGTGCGGCTGGCTCGATGACGGGCCGGTTCTGGCACCTGTTCCCGCAGGCCGGCGCGAGCTATGCCGATCTGCCCACGATCGAGCCCGGCGCCGAACTGGCCCAGCTGTCCTTCCACGCCGGCCGCGTTCCGGCCGACCTGCTCACCCGCGCCCCACAGGTGCTGCCCCGGCTGGTCAGCGTCGGGGAATTCCGCCACCGCGGAAAGGGGGTGGTGTTCCCGTCCGATCTGGCTGTCGGAATCCAGGACGGCCGCCTGTATCTGGTCGAGGCCGACACGGGTACGCGCCTGGAGTTGCTGGCGCCGACCGCGATCAACTTCCTGTGGAACAACTACACCCCTCCCCTGGTCCGGTTCCTGGCCGAGATCAGCCGCGCCCCAGCTCCACAGGTGACGTGGTTCGACTGGGGCGCGGCCTGGACCCTTCCCTTCACCCCCGCGCTGCACTACGGGCGGTCGATCCTGACGGCGGCCCGTTGGCGTCTGCGGGCCCGGGCACTGCCCGCCGCCACCGCGACGCTGGACGAGTGGGCCGGACAACTGCACGCCTGGATGGGCCGGTTAGGCGTGCCAGACCGGGTGCTGCTGGCCGAGGACGATCAGCGGCTGCCGCTCGATCTGCGCCGCGACATGCACCTGGACCTGCTGCGTACCCACCTGGCCGCCAGCCCGACCGGTGTCGCGGACCTGCACGATGCCCCGCCGCCGGACGCCGATGGCTGGATCGGTGGACGGGCCCACAGCGTCGTCGTCCCGCTGAGGGCACGCTCATGAAGACGACGGTGACCCTGCCCAGAACGCAGGACCTGTCCGAGGACGAGCTCGGGGCGGCGCTGCTGCACCTCGAACGTGGTGACCTCGCCGCCGCGCGAAGCAGCCTGGCGCAGGCGGTCGCGGGCGGCGTCAGTGCCGGAGGCAACGCGTCGCTGTTCCACGGCGCACCAGCGTTGGAGTTCGTGCTCGCCTGTGCGGGGCGATCCGACCGCGAGGTCCGGGACGCCGTGGACCGCGTCGTGGCCTCCCGACTGGTCGCAGCCCGTCGACGTCAGAACTCCGGGATGCTGCCACGCCTCGCGGAGTTCGACCTCATCCGAGGCTTGACCGGTCTGGGCGCGCTGTTGTTGATCCGCGGTGCGGTCTCCCCGCTGCTGGAGGAGGTGCTGTCCTACCTGGTCTCCCTGTCACGGCCGATCCGCATCGGCGGCCGGGAACTGCCGGGCTGGTGGTCCGCGGTCGGGCCCGCAGGCGAGGAGATGGACGGCGGACACGGCAACAACGGCATCGCGCACGGCATCGCCGGCCCTCTCGCGGTGCTGTCCCTCGCCGTCCGGCACGGCGTCCAGGTACCCGGACAGCACGACGCCATCGAGGTGTTCGCCCGCTGGCTGGACAGCCACGGCAGCCGCTACTGGATCACCCTCGACCAGCTGTCCGACCCCGAGTCACCCGAGCCCGTGCCCGTGCGTCCGTCCTGGTGCTACGGCGAGCTCGGCATAGCCCGCGCCCAGCAGCTGGCCGGGATCGCCCGGAGCGATCCCGGCCGCCAACGCGCGGCAGAGGACACCGTCGTGCACACGCTGGCCGACCCGGCCCGTCTCGGCCGGATCACCGACGCCTCGCTGTGCCACGGCTGGGCCGGCCTGCTGACCGTCACCCGTGCCATCGCCGCCGACAGCCCTGCTCCGGACCGGTTCGCGCGGCTGATCGAAGACCTGGCCACACACCTGGCCGCTGACCTGGATCGGCTGCCCAAGCCCGGATTCATGGAAGGCCGGGCCGGGGCGTACCTCGCGCTGAACGGCACGAACACCACCGGCTGGACCCGTGCACTGCTCACCTGACCGCCAACCACCCGCGAGCCCTCACGACCAAGGAGCGCCCACGACGATGGACGTAGACGACGAGGATGAAACCCTCCCGATCAGCGCGGGGAGTGAGTGGTGGCATGCCACCGTGTCGTTCCCGAGCGGCGCCGGGGTGAGCCGGAAGGCCGCCCAGGCGCTGGCGTCCGCACTGCACGACCAGCGGTTCCACTTCCTGCGCAAGAACGATGGGCTGCGGCTTCGTACCGAGCGCTCCGCGGCCGGCCTGTTGGACGGGCTTGTCGCCGACCAGCTGGCCACCGGCTGGGTCGGCGGCGTCTACGAGCCGGAGACCGAAGCGTTCGGCGGCCCCCAAGGCATGGACGTCGCCCACGACGTGTTCTGCGCGGACAGCCGTGCCGCCCTCGCCGAGACCGGTGCCCCGGGTACCAGGGAACGCTGCGTCCTGCTGATGTCCACCATGGTCCGGGTGGTCGGCCTCGACCCGTTCGAGGCCGGTGACGTGTGGGCGAGGCTCGGCTCCCTGCGGCCCTCCGTCACCCCGCCCACCGGCCCTGCGCTCGACCGGGCCGTCGCAGCCATGCGGCGCCTGATGAACGCCGATGCCGCCAGGCGGCCGAATGCCGAGCCCGGCTGGTCCGAGCGCGTGGCCGCGTTCGAGGCCGCGGGGCACCAGCTGAGGCAGCTGGCCGCCGACGGTCGGCTGACGCGCGGTCTGCGCGCCGTCCTCACCCACCACGCGATCTTCGCCTTCAACCGCGCGGGGGTGCCTGCCGAGGAGCAGGCCGCAACCGCATGGCTGGGCCGCCATGTTGCCTTCGCTGACGGGGAAGCAGCAGACGTGCCTACCCACCGGTCCGCCTCCGCGGCCCCTAACCTCACCCGAGTGGAGACCGCCCTGACCCCCGACACCAACCCCGCCGACCTGCGCGAAACGCTCGTGAACCGCCTCGTCGACGGAGAGCACCTGCGCACCCCCGCCGTCATCGCTGCCTTCCGGGACACCGAACGCCACCGGTTCCTCCCCGACGTCGACCTGAAGACCGCGTACGTCGAGGACGCCGTGCCCATCAAGCACGACGAGACGGGCGAGATGATCTCCTGCATCTCCGCGCCCTCGATCGTCGCCACCCAGCTGGAGCAGTTGGGCGCCGAGCCTGGGCACAAGATCCTGGAAGCCGGGGCCGCTACCGGCTACAACGCCGCGCTCCTTGGCCAGCTCGTGGCCCCGGTCGGCCACGTGTGGACCGTGGACGTCGACCAGGACCTCGTCGACCGTGCCCAGAAGAACCTCGCGCAGGCCGGGGCCGCCTCGAATGTGTCGGTCGTGCTGGCCGACGGCGCTGCGGGCCTCCCCGAGCACGCCCCGTTCGACCGCATCCAGTTCACCGTCGGCGCCGGCGACATCCCCGTCACGATCCTCGACCAGCTTGCCCCCGGCGGACGCCTGGTCATCCCGATGCGGATCCGCGGCAGCATCTCGCGCTCCTTCGCCTTCGAGCGCGACGCCGACACCTGGCGGACCGTCTCGTGTGAGATGGCCACGTTCGTGCCCCTGCGCAAGGGCGCGTGCGACGACATCTACACCGTCGTACCCGTGGCCGGTGAGGGCAACGTGCGCCTGGAAACCTTCAGCGAGCAGAACGTGGACCGCGAAGCCATGCGCACCGTCCTGGACCAGCCGCAGACCAAGGTCTACTCCGGCGTCAAGTTCCGCCAGAGTGACCCCTGGGAGTGGCTGTACCTGTACCTGGCGTCGGTACTGCCCAACGGCCTGTCCCGCATGCCCGGCTCACGCCCCGGCTTCACCCCGCACTTCGGCTGGGGCTCCATGGCCGCGGTCGACGGCGAGAACCTGGCCTACCTGACCGTGCGCGAAGGCGACGACGAGCAGGGCAGATTCTGGGAGATCGGCGTCATCGGTCACGGTCCGCGCGCCGCGGTCCTTGCCGACCAGGTCGCCACCGAGATCGGGCAGTGGGCCCACGGCTGGGGCAACAACGCGAAGGAGCCGAGCTTCCGCATGGCCGTCGGCGACGCCCGCCACCAGCTGACGGCCGCTGACCCGTGCTTCGTCATCGACAAGCCCTGCAGCCGCCTGGTCGTCGACTGGCCTCGCAGCAGCTGAACCGATGCCTCCCGAGATAACGCGCCATATCCCGCTGGTCCGCCGGCCCAAGGCGCCCGGGTTACCCCTGGCCGAACGCATCACCCACCTCACCGAGCTGACCATCGAGCCCGCTGGCGCGAGCCACCACGATCTGGTGGCCCGCGCCAGCGGGGTCCTGAACTACGCCGCGCTGATCGCCTCCGACGTCGGGATGCCCGACCTGGCCGCCCAGCTGTGCTGGCGGCAGCATCAGGTCTTCGCCAAAGCCAGCAGCCTTGCGCAGGACATCGCCGTGATGTCGCTCATGCCACTGATCAACATCTCCCGGCTGCTGACCCGCGAGGGCGACGGCGACGGCGCCTACGACGTCCTCATGCGGCTGTACCGCGCTGCGCAGCGGCGCGACACAGCCACGATCCGCGGCCACGACGTCGATCTGTCCACGCTGATCCGCACCGAAGCGGACCACCGAAAGATCTGCGAAGAGCTGTGGTTGAGCCTCCTCATCGACGGCGCAAGAGCACTGGCGCGGAGCGGCCACTGGACGAGGGCCGCCGAAGCCATGGCCGCGCACCGCGGTATCGGAAACCGGCTCCTCGACGGACGCCAGATCATGATCATGTCCCTGATGGAACGCGGCCTCGACGAGCAGGCTCGCGCCACGATCGCGTCCACCGTCCCCACGGAACCATGGGAAACCGCCGTCGCGGCCCTCCTACGCGTCACCTGCCGGCCCCAGACCGCACCAACACCGCAGCCGGAAGTCGAACTCGCTCTGCGAGAGGCACTCGCGCTGATCACCCCGCCCGACCCCTCGACCGCGGCCTTCCAGGCCCGAGTCGGACTGACAGCCCTCGACCTGACCCGTGACCGAACCAGCCCCCACACCGACCTCCTGCGGGATGCTGTCGTCGACGTGGCCACCCTCGACGCCTACGCCGCCCGCGACGTCCTGAACCACCACCTGGCACGTTCCCACCTGACCGGCGAGCAGCGACACAAGCTCGACGCCGTGCTCGCCGCATCAGCGCTCGGCGCCGGGAACCTCTCACCAGCACACACCCAAGCCCTCACCGCAGCCGTGGACGAATCCGAGGCCGCCCTCCACGCGCTTCTGTGATCCAGGTCTTGCGGCGGGCCATCGGCACGACAGGCGCCAGTCAGCGGGTGCCCGGAGAGATACCGAACGGGCGCGCCACGGAGCGGTCGATCCACGGATAGGCCGCGTACGCCCGAGTGGCTATCCTCCTGCCCTTGCCGACCGAACTCGGCTCACGCCGGTACCCGCCCACCGCGATCACCGGTCCACGCTCATGCCTTGTCCGCACCGGCTGAACGCGCCCGCGTATTCAGCTCCGACCAGCCGCCGCGGTCATCGCGTCGCTGGAGGAACGCAGAGATACCGGACGGGGGCCCCGCGCGCCGCGTCGAGCGCGTACCTGACCCCCCGCTCCGCGTGCGGGGGGAGAAAGTCACCCAGCGCGTGAGAAGGGACCCATCGGTACGAGAGCAGTTCGTCGGCGAGCGCGATCCTGGCGAAGCACAGCCCACCGTCGAAGACGTGCCCCGTTCCCTCAGGCGCGCCCTCCCTGGCCGCCACCTGGTAGACGGCCAGCAGTCGTTCGGGGAACAGCTCCAGACCTGTCTGGGCACGCACCAATCGGCGGCAAGCCAGAGGAAGCTGCTCCTCCGGCTCGGCGCTGCCGCCGGGGAGCGTCCATCGACCGGAGCCGGTGTGCTGGGTCCTGGTCTCGATGAGGAGCACCTCGTCCGCCCGGTTCCGTAGCAACGCGAACCCGGCGAGTCGCCGAGGCGGGTGATGAGGGCGCCTCGCCGGCTTCGTCGTCAGGCTCGGCATGCGCCACCGCCCAACGTGAAGATGAGGCTCTTTCCGCCGGTGGTCAGCTCGGTGCGCCACGCGGCGGCCAACTGGTCCAGCAACGCCAGTCCCCGGCCGCTCTCGGCCAGTTCCGTCGGCTGGCGTCGGCGTGGCAGCGTAGCGCCGCAGTCGTGGACCTCGACCTGCACGCTTCCGTCGACGGGCGAGGGGGAGTGGCAGACCAGGTAGAAGTGCGAACCCTCGGCGTGGAGCACGGCGTTCGTCACCGCCTCCGAGACCAGGAGTTCGACCACGGAGCGGTCGATCCACGGATAGGCCGCGTACGCCTGTGTGGCTATCCTCCTGGCCTTCGCGACCGAGCCAGGCTCGCGCCGGTAGCCTCCGACCGCGATCACATGTCCACGCTCATGCATCGTCCGACCTTTCGAGGAAGCCCTCTTGGGCGGTCCAGCTCAGTGGCCCGCTGGAGGAGCCGAGGTTGGGGGAGACGACGGCCGTTGCCAGCACGAGCAGCAGGGCCGACGACGTCCGAGGTGGTGTCCGACTGCCTCTTCCGTGACATGAGCGCCTCGCCGGGATGGCTGCACTGAGGGCGACTACACGTCGGAGTCTTCGTGGAACGTTCCGTGCGCAATCGAGTATTGCGTTACGAAGCGTCGTAACGCAACCAACTCCCCAAGGCATAACTGAGCGTGATCTCCGCCTGCCTTACGGCCCGTCACCTGCGCTAGGCTTGACGGCAACGCAGCAGCTGGGGAGCAACTTTGCAGGATCGGACCAACGGACCGCTTCTCCTCCGCCGGCTCGGTGGAGAGCTTCGGCGTGTCCGGAGGGAGTCGGGCATCAGCCAGGCGGTCGTGGCCAAGGCACTGCGTTGCTCGCAGGACACGGTCTCCAACATCGAACGCGGCAGGAAGAAGCCGACCGACAAGCAGATCGAGCGGATCCTGACCACGTGCGAGGCGAGCTCGAACGACTGCGAGCTGGTACTCAAGCTGGCGGGCGAGGCCGGCGAGGCGGATCGCGCCTGGTGGGACGAGTACCAGGACGTGTTCTCCCCGAAGCTGCTCCGCTTCTTCGCCTACGAGGACGCGGCCGAGGCGATCCACTCCTACAGCGCCACGTACGTTCCCGGCATGCTGCAGACCCGCAGGTACGTCGAGGCATTCGCCGAGTTTCTGCAGTCCGACGAGAGCCTCGCCTACCGCAAGAGGTTCGTTCAACTGCGCCTGGAGCGACGCCGGGTCATCGACCAGGGCGACAAGCTGGTGCGCTGCGTCTTCCTGGAGGCCGGACTTCGCGCCGCGGTGGGCGGTCCCGACGTCATGCGTGAACAGATCGCGTCCCTGATCGAGCACGCCCGCCGCCCCAACGTCTCTCTGCACCTCATCCCGTTCGCGGCAGGCGCGGCCGCCCTCGCCGGGCCGCCGTTCACGGTCATGACGTTCCCCAGCAGCACGGATCCCAACGTGCTCTTCTCCGAGATGACGAAGAACGGAGAGTTCTCGGAGGAGCAGCTCACCGTGGAGAAGGCGCTCCGGAGATTCGACCACTTCCTGCGCGCAGCCCTGTCGGAGGACGACACCGTCCGTCTTATGGAGAAGGTAGCCCGCGAGCTATGAACACCGACCGCAACGCCTGGTTCAAGTCCTCGTACAGCCCGGCCAACGGAGACTGCGTCGAGATCAAGGTCGTCGACCCCACCAGCATCGGCATCCGCGACTCCACCGACCCAGCCGGCGCCCGCCTGCACATACGCACCGACGTGTGGACTTCGTTTTCCCGAGCCGTCGCCAGCGGCCAGTTCCAGCGGGAAGCACCCTAAGGGCGGCTGGCCCTGACCGGTGGCACAGGCCCGCGCGCCCCCTGCCGGTGCCAGGGGCCCGTGGCATTTCCGGGACCCGACCCGAAGGGACACGATGCCGGGAGGGGCCCCTGTCCTGGCCGGTCAGGATGACCACCATCGCTGGAACGCCGGATTCCAGTGCCAGCCCAGGTGGTTGCTATCCCTTCCAAGGGCGATGAGGACCGTCATCCCCTCCGACCTCGGCCGCCGCATGCTCGCGTTGTTGCCCCTTCCAGGGGCGATGAGGACCACCGGGTGGTGGGGCCGGCTGGTCACGCCGGTGTCGTTGTTACCCCTTCCAGGGGCGATGAGGACGGCGACGCCGGCCGCCCGCAGCTCGCACGCGAGGTGTTGTTACCCCTTCCAGGGGCGATGAGGACCCCAAGGTAAAACCGCTGATGGCAGTACTCACTAGACCGGCGCAGATGCCGAGTTTTGCAGCAGACCTCCGGTCGTGTAATCGAGGTCGGCGTGCTGCTGAAATCGTAGGCTCGTGCCGAAGTCGGCAGGAGACCTCCGAGTCGGTCGTCGGTGAGTTCGGGCGGTAAACGCCAGGGTGACGGCTAGGTTGTGGCGAGTGTAGGCGGGACGGAAACGATCGGCGTGGACCTGTGCCCACGCAAGATCGTGGACGGTTCGAGACTCGTTCGGCACGGGGCAATCTGCGGCCGTTCAACGACAGCGGCGTGAGGCGACGTCTCACGGCATGGTCGGTCAACGTGGCGTCGGCCATGGACCGGATGACGCTCTGCTGAGTTCGGCGGCTGTCGTCTTCGTCGCTGCGATCACCGGGTCGGTGACTGTGGGCATGACGACGGTTGGCTTCAGAAGGAGGGCGGAACCCATGATGGAGTCGTTCCACATGATTGGGGCCGCACAGCTGTTCCACCCCGGCGTGCACTCCTGAAGGCCGATGGCGTAGCCCTGGTCGCGGACGTCTTGGAGCGATCGGAGGAGTGCGTCGTTGTCTCGGTAGGCACCCGGGCCGGCTTCATCCGGAACGGGTTCGGCCAAGACACGCCGTTGGATGGTCTCGGGTAGATAGGCCAGGATAGAGCGGCCACTGGCACCAGTGCGTAGGGAACGAGTAACCGCGAGGACCTCGCGGGGGGTCATGCCCAGTTCGAGCAGGTCGGAGTCGCCGACCGCCATGTCGATGCACTGACGCTGGGCTCCGCCGAACGGGGCGAGGGCGTAGAGCATGGCGAGGCCGCCGTCGGTCGCCTCACGCAATCTCTCCAGGGCGGCACGTGCGGCGTCACCGGGAGCATGGGCGAGGGCGTGCATGCCGAGGTAGGCGGTGTTCATCCCCAGGCGGTATCGGCCGCGGCCGACCCGTTCGAAGACGCCTTGGTAGACACCTGACTGCAGGATGCGGAAGACAGCGGAGTCATCGAGCCCGGACCTCTCCGCCAACTCGCCCGGCCCGTGGACGTCGCCGCCGAGTTCGGCGAAGGCCTGTTGCACCCGGAAGACCCGTTCGGCGTGGCTGGTGCCTCCCAAACGAGCGCTCAGTTCGCGCTCGACGATGGTTCTGGTTTCATCGGGTGACATCGAGCGCCAGCTTGCCGATGTGGTCGCGTGCTGCCAGGCGGGAGTGGGCGACGGAGGCTTCGCCGAGCGGGTAGATCTTCCCGACGATGGGCTTGAGGTCGCCGTCGCGGACGGCCTGGAAGAGTTCTTCCATGCTGGTGGGCAGGGCGCCGCGGTCGCCGTAGAGGTGTGGCAGCCAGAAGCCCGAGACGGTCAGCGACTTCTCCATCAGGGCGTGGGTCACCACCGTCGCGGCTTCGCCGGACGCGTAGCCGTAGACCACCAGTCGACCCCGGGGCGCCAGGGCGGCGAGGGTGGCCTGGAGAACCTTGCCGCCGGTCATCTCCAGGGCGACCTGTACCGGACCGCGGGCGGCTTCACGGATTCGGTCGGTCAGGTCGTCCGCGGTGGAGTCGACTACCGCGTCGGCGCCGAGGTCGCGGGCCACGTGCCGCTTCTGCTCCGTGCTGGCCAGGGCGATCACCGTCGCGCCGGCCCGCTTTGCCAGTTGGACGGCCAGCGAGCCAACGCCGCCCGCAGCAGCCGGAATCACCACCCGCTCCCCGGCCCTGAGACCGGCGGCCGTGAAGAGCAGGTGCCAGGCGGACTGACCCTGGAGGGCGAGAGCGACGGCTTGGTCGTCGCTGATGTCGTCGGGGACGGGCCAGGCGACGCGGCGGTGTACCAGGGCCTGTTCCGCGTAGCCGCCGCCGGGTGTCAGTCCGACGAAGCGCTGTCCGTCCGGGGTCGTGCCCACGACCTCGTTGCCCGGGATGTAGGGCAACGTGACGGGGGCGAGGTAGGTGTTGCCCCGTACGTGGACGTCCGCGTAGTTCACGCCCGCGCGGCTGACGTTCAGCAGGTGGTGAGCGCCGCGTGGCTGCGGGATGGGGACATCGGCGATGCGCAGCACCTCTGGTCCACCGAACTCCTGCATCGAGATAGCGCGCACTGTTCTCCTCAGTGTTGTGTCGGAGCTGATATCGCCTGGAAAAGCGGTTCGTGTCAGATTGGTTCTTCTCGCCTGGCGAGAAATGTGACCTCCTGCGGGGTCACCTTTTCTCGCCAGGCGAGTAACGAGTGCGTATTTCTTCGACTGTCCCATCGCGCGTTGACATGGAGAGGAATGCGAGATAGGAAAGACCGCGAAGAGTCGCGCTACGCGTCGAAACTATCGCCAACACATCGGCGGGTCTGACGAAACGGGCACGTGCCAGCGTTACTCGGTGCCTTGCTGTCATTGATCCTCGGAAACTTGCGGGGCCCTACATGAGCTCGATGAGGGAGAAGACAACGATGCGTCACCAAACGTCGACTGGCCGGACCGCAGCGGAGAGCGGACAAGTGCAAGACGATGGGCAGCGGAGCGAAGACCGATCTTCTTCGCCAGTTGAGAAGCGGACCCACGAGTTGGTCATCCGGCTGGGCACGGAGGATGGGGAGGTTCTGACTTTTCTGCTACCCGCCTCGTCTGGGGCCACAGACGTTGGCCGTCCAGTCGTATCATCTGATCGCCTCGCCACTGGGAAGGAAACGCTCGACGCAGCGTGCTGGCTGATGCCGACTCTATCGCGCGATTTCATCGCGCACGTTCTACAGCTGGATTCAGACACGGAAGACTGATGAGTGGTAGCGAAGTTGACGCGCCAGGAGGGATGGCCCAGAGCTGCGAACGCGCGCAGGGCTACCAGCCGCAGTTCCCCTCACGCGGCCTGACCCGGCCATCTATCAGTTGGTCTTGGAGCGCATGGGCCTATCCGGCCCGAATTGTGTCTTCGTCGACGACGACCAGACCGTCAACCTAGCTCCGGCGAACGCACTGGGCATCACCACTGTGCACGCCGCCTCAAACACCGACTATCTCGAAGGCCTCACCGAGATACTCGACCTGCCCCGGGATGAGGGACGGCGCGGCATCGCGAGGAATGCTGGTGCCCGGCGGCACTTCTGACGTGGGTGATGCGGTGTGTAGCACGCTGCTACCGCATTGGCGGACACCATTGGGGCGTTGCCGTCTTTCCACGGTCACGTGCTTGACAAGGGACGTGACGGTCGCCTAGGTCATGGGGCCATGAGCGAGGCCGGAAAGACTGCTGACCGAAGCGGTGGCGTGTGATATCTGTCTGAGGAGGGCGTGACGGCAAGAGGGGGGCCATGTCGGGAACGCACAACGAGTTCAGTGGGACGGCCCACCACGTCGTTCAGGCGGGCTCCGTCGGTTCCGTGCACATCCACGGACAGCCCTCAACCGTCCAGGCGCTCGACGGGCTGCCGCCCCGCCACGGTCCTCTCGTCGGACGGGACACGGAGCTGGCGGCAGCGCTGCGGGCGCTGGAGCCGAAGCCGGAGCTTCTGGGCCTGGCCGTGATCGGTCAGGCAGGCGTCGGCAAGACGGCGCTGGCCCTGGAGGCGGCACACCGCGTGGTCGGAGAGGGCTGTTTCCCTGGCGGGGTGCTCTACGCCGACCTGGGGGGCCGTGACTCCGAACGTCCCGTCACGACCCAGGAGCTGCTGGCAGAGCTGCTCCGCATGCTGGGCTTCCCCGGTGATCGGCTGCCGACCCATCGCATCGGCCTCACCGCCCTGCTCCGCACGGAACTGGTGCGACAGGGCGAGCGACGCGGCGCTGTTCTCATCGTGTTGGACAACGTGTCGGGTGACGCCCATCTCGCCGAGTGTCTCCCGCCCGAAGGGCCACACCGTGTCCTGGTCACCTCACGCGCGCCGCTGGAGATCCGGGGCATCGTGGCACTGCGTCTGGCCCCGCTCGACGCCGAGCACGCCCGTGCCGTTCTTGGCCCGGCGGGGACGGCCTCAAGGGCTGACCTGGACGAGATCGCCCAGCTGTGCGGCAGGCTGCCGCTGGCCCTGAGCGTGGCGGCGGCGCGGCTGCGGGAGGGCCAGGAATCGGCGACCTTGCTCCTGGCCGCGCTGCGCTCCGAGTCGGTGCGGCTCGCCGAACTCGACATGGAGCCCGCCTTCGACGTCTCCTATCAGGCCCTCTCACCGACGGACGCGCGTCTGTTCCGCCTGCTCGGCCTGCATCCCGGCACCCTCATCGACGCGACGTCGGCGGCGGCTCTCGGCGGGAGCTCCGAGAGCGAGACGGGACAGGCCCTGCGCCGCCTGCGTCGGGCTCACCTGCTGGAACTCGGCGACACGCACGGCCGGGTGCGTTTCCACGATCTGACGCGCCTGTACGCCCGCCAGCGCCTGGCCGACGAGCCGGAGGCGGAGCGCGGGGCGGCCCTGGATCGTTTCCTCGCGCTCTGCGCCCAGCGGGTCGCGGGGGCGGGCGATGAATGGTTCGGACAGGAGCGCCGTACGCTCGCGGGTGCCGTGGAAGTGGCCATGGCCGCGGGCCTGTACGACCGTGTGGAGCCGGTGGCCGCGCCTCTGGCGAGGTTCCTCGTCCGGCAGGCCCGCACCGTCGAAGCCCTGAACCTGCTCCGGCAGATGGTGCTCACGGCTCAACGGCGGGGGGACCTGATCCGGGAAGCGGACCTGTTCCTGGCGATGGGCACCCAGTACGGGAACCTCCACCACAGGGAGGCCGCCTGGACGTGCGTGATCGCCGGTCACGCCCTCCACGAGCGCCGACGCGTGACCGCGACCTCCTCCCGTGAGCTCTTGGGCGACATCTCCCTGGAGCACGAGGACCACGAGTCCGCCGCCAGGCATTTTCGCGCGGCGGTCAAGGGGTGGGAGCGGCTCAGCGACCGGCGCAGACTCGCCATCGCCCTCAGCCGCCTGGGCGAGGCGTACGCACTCCTCGGACGGGACACCGAGGCATGGCACGCGTTCCGGCGCGCGGTCGCGATCGCCCACGCCGCGGCCGAGCCGTATGCCGCCTGCCTCGCACACCTGAACCTGGCCAAGCTTGCGCAGGGATTCGCCACCTGGCCCTTCCCCCGGGACGAGCCGCCCGCCGACTGGGAGTCGGCCCGGTTCCATGCCTCCCAGGCGCTCTCCCTGGCTCACCGGTCCGGTGACGTCGTTGATGTCATCGGCGCCCTGATCGTGGCGTCGGCCGCGCTCAACGGGGCGGGGGACGGGGAACCGGCCCTCACCACGGCGCGGCAGGCCGTCCGACTGGCCCGCGAGCACCGGCTGCCCCACGTCGAGGTCGCGGCGCTGGTCCAGGAGTCGTTGGTACTGGAGGGACTCGGCCGAAGTGACGAGGCGCACGAGCGGCAGACGGCGGCCGGGACGCTCAGCGACGCCACGGAGGCGGGCGGACCACCGCCGGGCACCCCGGAGCCGCCCGCACCGTCTCCGCCTCGCCTCGACCGGACCGTCGTGCTGCGCTCCCTGCTCCTGCCCGCTCTCGGCGTCGCGATCGCCCTGGTCACCCTCGTGTTCCGTGGCTGGAGCTGGCTGTGGACCGGCTACGGTGTGCTGATGTCGGCCGCGTTGTGGGGGCGCTGCCACCTGGCGCTGAGGTCGCCGCTCGAGGGCATGCGAGGGCGGGCGGAGGAAGTCCCCATCGACCTGGCGCCGGTCGCGGCTGCCGTGTTTGCGTGCCTCGCGTCCCTCTCTCACCAGGCCCTCGCCGACGTTCTGTGGTGGGTCTTGGCAACGTTCATCGGCTTCGCCGACACGTGGCTCAGGGAAGTCCTGCAGAAACGCGAGGAGCGGCGGGCCTCGCGTTTGACCAATGATATTTGAGCCATCCGGGCACACCTATCACTTATTGCTGATGCGCAGGTGAGTCGTTGTCATGGGCCGCTGGAGTGAAAAGTCTCCGTCGTGCGCCGCCGTTCCCCAGAACGGGAGCCGACGGAACGGCGAGGAAGCGGCTGAGCGCACCGGGCTTTGGGGGCTATCGAGGATTCTCGACCCGGCTGATGTGGTCGACCATCGACCGGACCACCTGCTGGCTGCTGTGCGAGAGCTGGGAGAAGCGAAGGACCATCTCGCAAAAGCTCTCTGCTTGGAGGGCGTCGAGGAGCGCGGGTTGACTGGCCAGGGCATGGACGGTTGCGAGACGTTCGTCGGTCTGCTCGCCTGCCCAGCGGGCGAACGTGCGCAGGTCGTCGTCCTCCAGGGCGTCCAGGAGGGCGGGATCGTCGATGAGGGCGGTCAGGGCGTTGCGATGCTGGGGTGTGAGGGAGCTGACGCGTAGGGCCGTCTCGCGCACTTCGTCTCCGAAACTGGTGAGCAGTTGCAGGCGGGCCAGGAACGCGTGGAGGGTGGGGAGGTCAGCGGCAGTTTCCGTTGCTCCCTGGAGTGTGATGCTGCGTACGCCGCGTTGTTTGAGGGCGTGCAGCACCTCCAGTTCCGACTCCAATTGCTCGACGTCGGCGTCCTCGTCGCTGAGGTAGCCGATGGGCAGGCGGTAGTACATGGCCAGCGCGCGGAGGTGGCTGAGCTTCGGGTTCGTTGACCTGCCGGTGACCAGTTCCCAGTAGTACGGGCCCGAGATGCTGATGCCGGTGGTCTCGGTGATGCGGCGGGCCGTGGAATCGTAGGAGGGCGGCTGTTCGCCCGGCGGGGTGGTCAGGTCCCTCAGCCATTGCAACTTCTGCGCGAGTGTGCGACGCCCCTTGCGCGTGGCGCTCTGCGCGGTGCTCGTGCTCATCAGCGTGTGTGCCTTTCGCGCCTTTCGGCCCAGTACGTGGTCGAGCGCACTGTATCGCCGGCGAGTGGTGAGCCCGAGAAGGTTCCGGGGCGCCGTGGCTCGTTGTGGCGACGCTGCGCGGTCTTGGACGTGTGCTTGCCCGTCGTGGTCATTCGTCAGCTTGAACGGTCTTCGATGTCCTCACCTGTCACCTGTCACCTGCCGCGTGGTGAGGGCGAGGACGTGGAACGGCGGGCGCGGAGGCAGGCCCAGAGCGTGCCGGCCGCGGCGATGCCCAGCGCCTGGAGGGTGGCTACCACTCCGTTGGGCGATCCGGCGGTCTTGGCCGCGGTGAGGAGGCCGGCGACCAGGAGGGCGTAGGGGAGCAGGAAGAGGATGGTGCGGCCGGTGCGGATGGTGTTCATGGCTGGGTTCCTCTCGGGTGGAGAAGCTGGTCGATGTCGCGGAGGGCTTGTTCGTTGCCGGGGGTCGGTGCCCGCAGGAGGAGTAGGCGGAGGGAGTCGGCTTCGGCGCGGGCCTCGGGTGGTGGGAGGTGCCGCCAGCACGCCACCGCGTTGCTGACGGCGCGGATGGTGGTGTCGTGCTGGGCTCCTAGGTGAACGTTCCACGCGGCGGCGAGGTATCGCCAGATTCGCCACCCGGATGAGTGGTCGAGTGCGAGCCAGGCGATCTGGCCTCGGACGGAGCCCGCGGCCAGGGTGTGGAGATGGCCGGGTCCGTACTGGGCGGAGAGCAACGCGATCAGTTCGTCGGTCTCCCGAGCCGCCTCCGCCAGGCGGCCTCGGCGGGCGCAGGCGCAGATCTCACCGAGGCGGCTCCGGTATGGCTCGGGAAGGTGCTCGTGAGGGTGGTCCGTCACGTCTTCGCCAGGACCAGGCACCGCGGTCTGCTGCAGCGGCACGCTTGAGCCGTTGGCGTGGACCTGGATGGCCGTGGTGTAGCCGGCTTGGTCGTCGCGGATGATGGCCTGGACCGCTGATCCCAGGGACGCGGCGCGGCGTTGCAGGGTTGTGAGGACCACGCTGTTGAGCGGCGCGTCCGTCGGTGGGGGGACGGGCTGGTCGTCGACGAAGCAGGTGCCGTTGCTGGTGATGGTCACCAGCACCGTGGGAGTGTGGGGGTGGGGGGCGTTCATGGGCGGGTCGTCTTTCGTTGGTCAGATGGTGCTGGTGCCGCTTGCGTCGGGGAAGGCGGGCTCCGCCCAGCCGCGGTAGCGCAGGCGCCAGTGGCCGTCGGTAAGTTCGTCGCGGGGGACGACGGCGATCTCGCCCTCGCCGCGGTAGTCGTCGAGGACGTCGTTGCTGGCGACCAAGCCGTCGCCGAGGTAGAGCGCGACGTGACCGGCGGCCTGGCCGGTGTCGTAGAAGAGCAGCGCGCCGGCGGGCGGTGAGGTGTCGCCCGGGTGGGCAAGCCCGGCGTCGACCAGACGGGCCCAGTGGTCATTCGCCGTCGCCGAGCCGCTGTTCGCCCAGCCGTACGTCTGGGCCACGAAGCGGTCGCATTGGCGGTACCAGCCCGTCTCCCCCTCTGCGTTCCAGGCAGCGGCGATCGCCTCGGTGGGAGTACGCGGGTTGCGGGCCGTGAAGTCGGCGGCTGGGTCCATGCCCCCGCCGCTGTCGCATTCGACGACCGACGCCACCGCGTGCATGCCCCATGCGCCGGAGACCAGTCCGCCGGCCGTCTCCTCCCACTTCGCGTACTCCTGGGGGTAGGCGCTGCGCTGGACCGCCTGTGCGACGTCGGTGAGGGGCCGAGTCTCCCAGTCGGAAACGCCGAGCAGCGCGTCGTAGAAGCGGTCGGAGGCGTGGATCGGGTCGGTCAGCTGGGTGGCGGTGCCCCAACCCTGGCTGGGTCGCTGCTGGAACAGGCCGACGGAGTCGCGATCGCCATGGTCCAGGTTGTTCAGCCCGGACTCCTGAATGGCGGTCGCGACGGCGATCACCGCCGCCCGCGGAGGGAGCCCGCGCGTCCTCGCTACGTTGGTGATGGTGGCCGCGTTCCGAGCCTGCTCCTCGGTCAGCTGGATGCTCTCCTGATGCCCCTGCGGATCGATCGGCACGACCACCTGATCGGCCGACGCCTGCTCGGCGCCCTCGAACAACACCGGGGCGCCGCCGACGCAGGCATGGCCGTTCGCGTGGCTGATCCCGGTCGCGGCGACGAGGGGAAGCACGAGCACCGGACACAGTCCGAGCCCCAGGAGGAGCGCGACGGCCTTCCCGGAATGCCTCACGAGAGGCATCGCCTAAACGGGTGTAGATGTCGAAGATCTAGCAGCGGCACGAACGGTCCCTTCTCTAGCTGTTCCGAGGTGTCATCGGCCGTGGCGTTGAGCCTTAGAGCCCATGAAGAACCAGGCCGCAGGCGGCTGCAAGGCGCCGCGCCTCGCCGAGATCATAAACACTTGTAGTTGTCGAGCGGTCACTATACGTTGTGCCGCATTCCGCCGCTGGCGGGTTCGACCCGCGATGGGATGAGAGGCAACGAGGTGTCCGTTTCGCAGCAAGTCGTGCTCCTGGCCGCCAACGGCGGCATCGGGGACCTCGTCAACGGGGTTGCCCCGGACTGGGGTCCGTTCGCCGAACTCGGCGACACGGCGCGCACTGTCGTCCAGGCGATCATGGCCGGCGTCATCGTGGCCCTGCTCGGTCGCGCCGCCCTCGGCGCCTTCCACATCAAGGTCGGCGAGGGCCAGCACGACGTCGCGCAGGTCTCCAAGGGCAAGAAGGACGTCGGCGGTTCGCTGATCGGCGCCTTCGTCGTGGCCTCCCTCGGCACGATCTTCACCCTCGTCTACGGCCTGGGGATCTGACGTGGCGCGCGACGACCTGCCGCCAGCACCGCGCCGGGGGACGAGGCTGCTGGGAGGCGACGCCGAGGGCCCGGTGGCGACCCCGAAGTCCTGGTGGCGAGGAGCGGCCATCGCCGGCGTGGGCTTCGCCCTGCTGGTGCTCCTCGCCGTGGCGGTCAACATGACGAAGCCCGACGACCCCGCCCCCGCGCCCGGATCGACGTCGCCACCCGACATCGCCCTCGGCACGCCCGACCACGGGGCCGGGGTGCGTTCCGGCGGAGACCCGCGGACCTCCGGGCGCCAGCTGGTCGACGGCGTTCCCGTGGGCTACCCCCATACGGAGGCCGGCGCCGTCCAAGCAGCCGTCAACTACCAGGTCGCCCGGTCCTCGGCCGCCTACTTCGTCGATCCCGCCACCCGTCACCGGGTCATCGACGCGATGGTGACCGTCGAGTCGCGCGAGACGCTGACGCGCAACGAGGACGTCGGGATGGCGCAGGCGCTCTTCTCGCTGGGCATCGACAGCGGCAACGCCGACGGGGACACGCTGGTGGCGCGCGCGGCACCGTTGGGCACCAGGATCGACAGCTACTCCGAACAGGTCGCCACCGTCGAGGTCTGGATGGCCGGGCTGATCGGCGTCACCGACGAACGGGCGCCGCTGCCGGTCTCGGCGTCGTGGAGCACGTACACCCTCACCCTCCAGTGGCAGAACGACGACTGGAAGCTCGCCGCGATCAGCTCTGCGGCCGGCCCGACCCCGCTCGACACGGGCAGCGCCGTCCCCAGCTCGGTGGCGGAATTCCGTTCGGCTGACGAGGCGTTCGATGCACCGCCGTTCGTGGGCTGAGGGCAGCTGGCGGCTGCGCCTGGTCCTCGTCGTCGGCCTGGCGGCCACGATCCAGGTGCTGTTGGCTCCCGACGCGGCCCGGGCCAGCGAGGTCGGTTTCGCACCGTGCGAGGACATCCCGTTCGCGGACGCGGTCTGCGACGCCGTCAGCTCGGTCAACGAAGCAGTCGACTTCGCCAGCGACCCCCTCGGCTACGTCGCTGACCTCTTTAAGCAGGCCGTCACCCACCTCCTCACCGAGATGGTCGACGTTCTCCTGGCCACCACGACCATCGACTGGAACGACCCCGGCTTCCTGCGCACGTACGGCATGGCGTTCGCCGTCTCCTCCGTCCTCACCGTGATCCTCTGGCTGATCGCGGCGGGCAAGCGGGCGTTGCAGGGCGTGCCGCCGCTCCAGGCGGTCACCGAGTCGATCGGTTGCTTGCTCCTGTCCGTCGTGGTCTCGGCACTGGCGCCGGCCGCGGTCGCCTACGCGACGCAGATGTTCGACCAGGCGGCCGAGGCGATGTTCGCCCCGGTGGCCAGCGACGCCGGTGAGATCGCCGGCACGGTCACCGCGGCGATGGCGGTCCTGGCGGTGGTGCCGGGCGGACCGATCATCCTCACGTTCCTCGCCCTCGGACTGCTCACGGCGGTCGCCGGCGTGTGGATGGAACTCATCGTCCGCGACGCGCTCATCCTGTCCGGCCTGGTCTTCGGGGTGACGGTCTTCAGCGGACTCGTGGACCGGAACCTCTGGGGCCACGTGAAGCGCTGGGTCGGCGTGATGGGGGCGATCATCGCCAGCAAGTACGTCACGCTGACGACCATCGCCCTGGCCACCGGGATGCTCGCCAGCGACGGCGGAGACGAGCCGTCGGTCGGGCAGTCGTTCGCCACGGTGTTCACCGCGATCGCCCTGCTCTGGCTTGCCCTCTACCTGCCGTTCCAGCTGGCGAAGTTCCTGCCGCTGCTCGGCGACGAGGTGCAGGGGATGTACCAGGCGCGGGACGACTTCAAGGACCGCGCGCAGAACGTCGGCGGGCAGGTCGGCGACACCTTCAGCGAGCTGAAGGGCCGGCTCGGCGGCGGCGGTGCCGAGGGCGGCGGTCAGGGAGGCGTCGAGGGCGGCGCGGAAGCCGGCGCGGGGGAGACGGCGGCGGCCTCCACCGGCGTCGGCGCCGCCGCGCTGGCCGGCAAGAAGGCGGTCGACGTCACCGCGGAGCAGACGGAACGAGCCGCGGAACGTGGCGTGGACGCGGCCAACGGGGACGACGCCGCTCGCACGGAGGCCGGCGCCGAGTCGGCGACGGTCCCGAGAGGCGACCGGGACGCCGAAGGGGCCTCCTCCGCCCCCGACACGACGGCGACAGGTCCGCCAGGAGGGCCGTCGTCCCCAGGAACGCCCGACACGTCATCGGCCGGCACCGCCGCCGGGAGCGCCGAGGCACCCGACTCGACCGCCGGGACCGAACAACCGCCGCTGTCCTGGCCGCCGGCCGCGCCTTCCCACGAGGAGCCGCCCTCGCTCGCGACCGAGAAGCGGGCCACCCCACCAGACCCCGCCGCCCCCTCCGACGAGGAGTAACACGATGACCCGCACCTTCACCTTCCCCCGACCTCGCCCGCGCGGTCTGCTCGGCCGCCGGCTGGAGGCGGACGAGCAACTGGTCCTCGGCGCCGGGTTCGTCGGCGGCCTCCTCCTGGCCTGGCTCGTCGGCAGCGTGCTCCTCAAGGTCGTCGGCTTCGCCGCCGTCGCGGGCACCTGCGCCTGGGCCACCCTCGCGCCCTACCGGGGCCGCACGTACCTGAAGTGGTTCGAGATCAACCGCACCCACCGCAGGCTCCTGCGCGACGGTGCACTGCTCTACCGCTCACGGGCGCCGGAGGGCGGCATGTTCGCCGACGGTCGCCGTGCCGCGGTCGACGTACCGCCCGGCGTGCCCCGTGACATGGAGTGGATCACCGCCCGCACCGTGTTCGGCGATATCGCGATCCTTCTCCAACCCCACGAGCCGCTGTTCACCGCGGCGATCGAGGTCGAGGCCATGCGCGACTTCGGCAGCCTCGACACCGACGACAAGGAAGCCCTGATCCGGGCCTACGAGTACCTGCTGAAGGCGACCGCGGACGGCGGCGGCCGGATCCGCCGCCTGCAGTGGATCACCCGCATCATCCCGACCGACCCCAACGCCCACGCCCGGGACGCCGCCGCCCGCCGCGACCCGCACGCGCCCGCCTGGCTGCACCAGTCCTACGACGAACTCATCCGCCAGGTCGCCGTCACCGCCGAGGACCGACGCCTCATCCTCGTCCTCGGCATCCCGTACACCAAGGAGCTGGTCGCCGAGGCACGCCGCTACGCCACCCTTCACCAGGGCTACGCGATCACCCTCGGGAAGGAGATCGAGGCGTTCGTCCGTAACCTGGCCCGCGGCCAGCTCCGCCACGTCCGCAACCTCCACGAGGCCGCGCTCGCCTCCTACCTCCACCACGCCTACGACCCGGGCCACTGGATCGACGACACCACGGGCATGGACCGGGTCACCGCCTGGCCGGCCGAGCTCGACGCCCGTCATCACGACCACCTGGTCTCCCGCAGCTGGGAGACCTCGACCGAGGCATGGTGCTCCCGCACGGCCTGGATCAGGCAGTGGCCCATCCAACCCGCTGGCATCAACTTCCTCGCCCCGCTGCTGCTCTACGTCCAGGACGTCATCCTCTCGGTCGCCATCACCATGGACCTCGTCCCGGCCGACCGGGCCATCACCGAGGCGATGGCCGACGCCACCAACGAGCTCGGGCAGGCCGACAGGCGCGCCGGCAGGATCGAGGACCCGCGCGAGCAGAAGGCGCAGCAGGCGTCCCTCGGCACCATGCGCGAGATCGCCAACGGAGCGGCCGGCATCCGCCTCACCGGCTGGGTCACCGTCACCTCCCCGAACGCCGAGGCGCTGCGCCGCGACGCGGACACCATCCGCAACGCCGCCACCCGCAGCCACCTCCGCCTGGAGTGGTGCGACCACGAGCACCACCGCGCCTTCGCCAACACGCTGCCGTTCGCCGGCGGCCTGCTCAACGAGGGCCGCTGACCCGATGCTGACGATGCTCCGCGCCCAGACGCAGACCCGCCGCCGCGCCATCCGCTCCACGACCACGAACGCCTGCGGCCTCTACCCGGCCGTCGGCGCCGCCGGCATGGACCCACGCGGTGTGATCATCGGCCGCGAGGCGTACAGCGGCAAGGCCTACATCTTCGACCCGTTCGTCCTCTACGACCCCGCCGCCCGGGTCCGCCTCCCCAGCGGCCACGTCCTGGTGCTCGGCAAGAGCGGCCACGGCAAGTCGGCGCTGGAGAAGACGTACGTGCTGCGCCAGCTCCGCTTCCGCGACCGCAGCTTCTGCGTCCTCGACGCGCAGGGCGAGGACGGCACGGGGGAGTGGGACGGCATCGCGCGCGAGCTGGGCATCACCCCCGTCCGCCTCGTCTACGGCGACGCCGACGCGGCCGACGGCATCCGCATCAACCCGCTCGACCCGCGCATCCCGCAGGAGCACCAGTTCAAGGTCCTGGTCTCCATGCTGGAGATCCTGGGCGGCGGCCACCCGCTGACCTCCCGCACCCGCTTTGCCCTGTCCGAGGCACACAAGACGGCGGCCGAAGCGGCACGGACCGGGCGCCGCCCGCTGATCCTCTCCGACATCCTCAACGCCCTGACCGCGCCGCGCCAGGCGCTGCTCGGACGGCAGCCGGTGACCCCGGACGAGCTGATCGAGTGGGGACAGCCCGCGGCGCTCGCCCTGGACGAGCTGTGCAACCCCGACCGCGAGCTCGCCGGCCTCTTCGACGGGCCGACCAGCGAGGGCATCGACCTCGACGCGCGGCTGATCGTCTTCGACCTGACCCGGCTGCCGCGCGAGGGCCAGGCCATGCCGCTGCTGATGGCCGTCATCGGCCCATGGATCCGCTTCGGCTGGATCCGGCCGGGCGACGACATCAAGCGGACGCTCATCGTCGAGGAGGCCTGGCACATCCTCAGCCACCGGCCCGTCGCCCGCCTCTTCGAGGAACTCGTCAGGTACGGCCGCCGGCTCGGCCTCTCCTTCTGGGCCGTCCTCCACCACCTGGCCGACCTCACCCTGGACGAGGCACCCGAGGCGGCCGCCATCCTGAAGCTCACCGCCACGCGCGTCCTCTACCACCTCGACCGCGAGGAGGCAGAGATCACCGCCGACTACCTCGGCCTCACCACCTGGGCCCGCAGAGCACTCCCCGACGGCGCGAACGTCTGCGCCCCCGGCCGCGCCATCTGGCAGGTCGGCTCCCGGATCAACCTGGTGGAACACATCAGGACCGCCACTGAAATCCGGTTGACCGACACAAACCGGAGGATGTCCGAACGCGCCAACACCGGGCCCGCCTCCGAGCCGACCGCGCCCCTGCTGCGCCTGCGGAAGGGCAGTGGTATCGGATGATGCCCACGGCGGCCACGCCGAGGACCGCACCCCGGATGCGCCTCGGACGCGACGCCGTGTGGGTGCTCCCGCTCATCGCGACGTTCGCGCTGTCCGTGCTGCTGTGGTCGTCCGCCGTCCTCTCGGGAATCCTCGACCACGGCCGGCCCGCGACGCTCGGCTGGCGCACCGCGGGCTCGGCCCTCCCCACGCTTCTCACCCACCCCGCGGAACTTCCGGCCGTGTGGCCACCGGCCAACGGCGTCGGCGGCCCCATCGCCTTCTGGTCCTGCTTCGTCGCGCTCTTCGCCGGCTCGGTCGTCGCCTCGTGGCAGGTGCCCCAGTGGTGGAAACGCCGCGGCGCCGATGGCGCGGACGGCCTGGCCAGCACGGCCCAGCTCGTGAAGGCGATGGGCGAACGACAGGTCCTCGCCCGCGCCGCCTCGCTGCGCCCCACCCTCCACGCCAAGGACCCCAAGGCCGTCACCATTCGCGACATCGCCGTCCACGTCGGCTGCGCCGACCCCGCCGGCATCCCGCTGTGGATCGCCATCGAGGAGAGCGCCGTCCTGGTCGCCCCGCCCCGCGAGGGCAAGACCAGCCAGATCATCCTCCCGGAGATCCTGGAGTTCCCCGGCACCGTGCTCGCCACCAGCTCCAAGACGGACGTGCTCTACAACACCGCGGTCCTACGCGAGAAGCACGGACCGGTGTGGGTGATCGACCCGACCGGCCTGTCCGGCTGGCCGCACCAACTCCGTTGGCCTCTCACGGCCGGCTGCGAGCGGTACCAGGTCGCCCGACGGCGCGCCGAGACGCTGGTCGCCACCACCAAGAGCGAGGAGGGCACGACCAACGGCGGCTACTTCGCGCTCAACGCCAAGACGCTGATCACCTGCTGGCTCCACGCGGCCGCGCTGAACCACCGACCCGTGACCGACGTCCTGAGTTGGGCCGCCGACCCCGACAACCGCGAGGCCGTCGACCTCCTCATCCTCCAGGGCAGGCACGCCCTCGCCGAGGCGCTGGCCGGCCAGCACGCCGCCGCCGAGGAGGAACGCAGCGCGTCCTGGCGCACCGCACAGCAGCCGTTCGTCGCGCTCTACGACGACCGCGTCGCCGAGATCTTCGCCCCGGCAGACGACGCGAACGTCTTCGATCTCGACCGCTACCTCACCGAGTCCGGGACGCTGTTCCTCATCGGCGAGGAGGACGAGGACTCCGCGCTCGCCCCGTTGAACGCCGCCTTCGCCAGGGCCCTCTTCGACACGGCCAAGGCCATCGCCGGCCGCGCCCCGAACGGCCGGCTGCCCGTCCCGCTCGGCTGTTTCCTCGACGAACTGGCCAACGTGGCACCGCTGCCGGAGATCCCCAGCCTGATGAGCGTCAGCGGCTCCCAGAACATCTTCGTGATGGCGGTCCTCCAGTCCTACGCCCAGGCGGAGGAACGCTGGGGACAGCTCGGCGTCCGCAAGATGTTCGCCGCCGCCACCGTCAAGATCTTCCTGGGCGGCATCTCCGACCCCGAGGAGCTGAAGGCCTACAGCACGCTGGCCGGCGAGTTCGACGAGGACGTCGAGAGCATCTCGGACGACGGCGACCGGGTCTCCGTCTCCACCTCGCTCCGCCGGCGCCCCGTGCTGGAGCCCGCCGACATCCGCATGATCCCCGAGCGCGGTGGGCTGGTCTTCCACCGCCGCACGCCGCCCACGTTGGTGTCGTTCACCCGGGCCCACGAGGGACCGCGCGCCGAGGAGATCAAGACCGCGACCCGCACCGCTCGGGAACGAGTGAAGGCGGCCACCGATGGCTAGCGGCAACGGCCTCGACGACATCTTCGCCTTCCTGGAGTCGATGAACTCCGAGCTGGTGTCGCAGGGCGAACGCCTCACGGCCCTGGAACGGAACCGCGCCACGACGACCGGCGGCCGAACCGCCGAGCCCGCGGCGGAACGCGTCCCCGGCTCGGCGGTGTGCTGGCACGCCCTGGGGGAGCGGGAGCGGTCAGCGCTGTGGCCCGAGTTCGTGCGGTGGGTCGTCTGGGCCGCCGACCGCTACGAGCTGACCAACGACCAACTGCCCCGCGCCTGCTGGTGGCAACACGGCGCCGTCGTCGAGGAACTCACCGCGCTGTGGACCTCCCACCGGTCGGCGTACTCCGGCGACGAGGACGCCGGCGCCGCGCCGTACCTGTGGCAGGACGCCCTCGCCAGGGCGATCGAACGCATCGGCCGGCTGTGGATCGGCACCTGCCGCAACGGTCACCACCGCGACCGCCACCGCCAGACCTGGGCCGGCGACGAGCCCTACCTGAACGGCCTGCTCGCCGCCGGCCCACAGCAGACCGTCGAGACCTGACCCAGCAACGACCCGACAAGGAGAAACCCGTGGCGATGAACCGCTACGGCGTGGCCGCCCGCGCCCACTGGCAACGGTGGCTGCCCACCCGCTACGCCGCCCTTCCCGACCCCACCGCCTACTTCACCGTCCTCGGCGAGGAAGTCGAACAGCGGGTCGGCGACCTGTGGGACGACCTCGTGGACGCGGACGAGGCACCCGCCGACGAGACGCACGAGCAGCGCGTGGGCCGCCTCGGCCTGCTCAAGGTCTGGGCCGAGAACGAGGTCCTCAAGGAACTGGTCTGGCTACCGCCCGAGGCCGAGGCAGTGGCTGCGGACGAGACGGACGACGACGCCGGGCTGGAGAGCGACGAACAGTTCGAAGCCCGCACGCGTCGCCTCCGCGAGCGGACCGAGCGGCTGGCCGCCACCGCCGACGCCCTCCTCGACGGCACCCCCCGCCTGGAGGACCTCGACGACGAGCAGCTCCGCTCCCTCCTCGACTACCTGCCCCCGTCCTTCCCCCGGCTCCTGGGAACCTCCGTCGAGGAGCTGCGCGCCCATGGGCGCGACCTGTAGCGGCACCCACCGCGACCAGCAAGAACGTGAGCGACGTGGTGGAGAACACCGTGCACCAGCCCTCTCGCCCCACAAGCCCCCGCTTCCGTCCCCGCGGCCAGGAGGACCTGGCGCCCTCCGGCCCGCTCGCCCGCGTCCAGGCGAACATCGCAGCACTCCGCACCCTGCGTGCGCTGCGCGACGAACAACGCCCCGCGACCCCGGCCGAGCAGCACATCCTGGCTCGCTGGAGCTCCTGGGGAGCCGTCCCCGGCATCTTCGACCCGCGTCAGGACGAGCTCGCCGAGCACCGCACCGAGTTGCGTCCCCTGCTGAGCGACGAGGAGTGGCACGCGGCCGAGGCGACGACCCGCAACGCCCACTTCACCGACGCCGCGCTCGTCCAGCCGATCTGGCAGGCCCTCCAGGACCTCGGCTTCCGCGACGGCCGCGTCCTCGAACCGGGCTGCGGCAGCGGCAACTTCCTGGCATTCGCCCCGCCCGAGGCGCAGCTGACCGGCGTCGAGCTGGACCCCGTCACGGCCGAGATCGCCGCCGCCCTCTACCCGGACGCCGCCCTCCGCGCCGAATCGTTCGTCGACACGCGCCTGCCCGAGGGCTACTTCGACGCGGCGATCGGCAACGTCCCGTTCGACGAGATCGCGCTGACCGACCCCGTGCACAACCCCATGCGGCTGGCGACCCACAACCACTTCATCGTCAAGTCGCTGGAGCTGGTCCGCCCCGGCGGCCTCGTCGCGGTGCTGACCAGCCGCTACACCCTCGACTCGACGGGCCGGACCGCCCGGCTGGAGATCGCCGACCGCGCCGACCTGGTCGGCGCCGTACGACTCCCCGCGGGCGCGCACCGCCGGGCCGCCGGCACCGACGTCGTGACCGACCTGCTGATCCTCCGCCGACGCGACGGCAAGGCTTCCGCCGTTCCCCAGACCTGGGCGCGCCTGGAATCGGTACGGGTCGGCCCGGACGCCACCGCCCTGGTCAACGCCCACTTCGCCGAACGTCCCGACATGGTCCTCGGCACGCTCGGCATGGCCAGCAACCAGTACGGTCGCGACGAGCTCACCGTCCACCCGCACCGCGACGCCGACCTGCCCGAGGCGCTGTCCCGGGCCCTGTCGACCATCGTCGACGAGGCCCGGGAAGCCGGCCTCACCATGACGGCCACCCCGGATGCCGCCCAGCGCGCGGCGGTCGACCAGCGCGCCGAACGGATGCGCCGCGCCCAGGAGATGTTCGGCGCGGAACTGGACCGCTTCGAGGGCACGCTCCTGGACCAGCAGAACGGAAGCTTCCTCCAAGTGGTCGGCGGCGAACTGGCCGAGCGCCCGGTCTTCGCGAGCGCCGCCGACGAACTGCGCTCCCTGCTGCGCCTCCGGGACACCTACGTCGAGCTGCTCGGCGCCGAGTCCACCGGCGACGAACAGCGGGCCACCGAACTCCGCCAGCAGCTCAACCAGCGCTACGACGCTCACACCACCCGGTACGGCTGCCTCAACCGACGCGAGACCCGGCGCGACCGCCGCTCCGCCCACGGAGCCTTCCGCACCGACCCCTACGCCGCCGGCGTCTACGCCCTGGAGATCTACGACAAGGACACCGGCACCGCGAAGAAGTCCGCGATCTTCACCCGGCCGGTCAGCACCCCGCGCGCCGAGCAGAGCACCGCCGACACCCCGCAGGACGCCCTGGCCATCACCCTCAACGCCCACGGCGAGGTCCGCCTCGACGAGATCGCCCGCCTCCTCGGCGCGGACTCGCTGGCCGACGCCAGAACCGCGCTCGGCGAGCTGGTCTACGAGGAGCCCGGCGGCCAGCGCCTCGTCCCGGCCGCCGAGTACCTGAGCGGCAACGTCCGCCAGAAGCTGGAGCGCGCCGAGAGCCTCCTCCGGGCAGTCGCCGAGGAGGAACGCGCCGAGCACCCGTTGCAGGTCAACGTCGCCGCCCTGCGGCGCGCGCTGCCGCCGGACAAGCAGCCCGGAGACATCGAGGACGTCCAGTTCGGCGCCACCTGGATCGAGCCGAAGTACTACGAGCAGTTCCTCCGGCAGCTCCTGCAGACCCGGAACCTCACGGTCACCCGCACCTCCGGCGCCGACTGGGAAGTGGAAGCACCCTCCGCCGTCCGAAGATCCCGAGCCGCGACCAAGGTGTACGGCACCAGACGCCGCAACGCCGTCGACCTCGCCGAGCGCATGCTGCGCCGCGCCAGCCTCGTAGTGCACCCACCCAAGCCCGACAACAGCGCCACCCCTGCGGACATCCAGGCCGGCAAGCGCTGGGCCGCCGAGCAGACCGAACAGGTCATCGCGAAGCAGGAGGAGCTGAGCCGCCTCTTCGCCGACTGGCTCTGGCAGGACCCCGAGCGCACCAAGGACGTCCTGACCACCTACAACCGCCTCTTCAACTCCTACGTCCCCTACCAGGGCGACGGCAGCCATCTCACCTTCCCGGGACTCTCCGACGCGCTCACCCCGCGCCCGCACCAGCGCGCCGGCGTCGCCCGCGCGCTGGTCGAGCCCGGCGGCAGCTTCTTCGACTACGAGGTCGGCTTCGGCAAGACGCTCACCATCGCGATGACACTGATGGAGATGCGGCGCCTGGGCATGGTCCGCAAGCCCTGTGTCGTGGTGAAGAACGCCACTGTCAACGACTTCCGCAACGACTTCCTCAAGGCGTACCCGGCGGCCCGGGTCCTGGCGATCGACAGCAGCGAGTTCACGAAGGAGACCGCGGCCGCGTACGTCGCGCAGATCGCGAACGGCGACTGGGACGCGGTGATCCTGCCGCAGACCCTCTTCAAACGGATCCCGATGTCCGGCCGCGGCCAGCAGCAGTTCGTCGCCGACCAGACCGCCGAGTACCGCGCGCTTATCCACAGGGTGTTGACAGGCGGCGACGCGGCCCTGGCGCCCGAACTCAACCCCGGCGGCGACCCGCTCATCTCCGAGGCGCTCGACGCCGCGACCACGACCAGCGACCCACGTGAACGTGGCGCGAGCCCACCCTCCCGGGACACCGTCAAGAAGCTGCAGGGCGACCTCAAGCGCCACACCCAGCGAGCCGAGCGGAACCTGGTGAAGCAGTCCACGACCGGCATCTGCTGGGAACAGACGGGCATCGACTTCATCACCGTCGACGAGGTGCAGGACTTCGCCAACGCGGAGCTGGGCGCGAACAACTCCGAGCTGGCTCTGCCGGTCTCCGCGCAGTCCAAGGACCTGAAGCTGAAGCTCCACGCCACGGCGAAGGCATACGGCCCCAAGGCCGGCCTCGGCTCGACCGGGACGCCGTTTCCGAACGCCATGCCGCAGGCATACGTCATGCTCGACTACTTCCGTCCCGACCTGCTCGCCGCCGCCGAGATTCAGGCGTTCTCCTCCTTCCAGGCCCAGTACCTGATGGAGGTCGTGGCGCCGGAGATCTCGCCCGAGGGCACCCCGCGCATCAAGGAGCGCATCGGCGCCTTCCGCAACGCCCGGCAGTTCCACCAGCTGTGGAAGTCGATGGCCGACGTCCGCACCAAGTACGACATCCACCTCCCCATCCCGCAGCACATCAGCGAGACCGTGGTCGTCCCGGCGACCGAGACCGACCGCTCGTACATGGCCGAGATCGCCGAACGCGCCGAGGACGTGCGCGGCGGCTCTGTCGACGTTTCCACGGACAACCTCCTCAAGATCTCCAACGACGGCCGCATGGCCGCCATGGACCTGCGCATGGTCGGCAAGGACCCCGACGGCCCCGGCAAGCTCGACGCCGCCGCCGACACGATCGCCCGCACCTGGCAGGAGTTCCGCGACCGCACCTACACCGACCGCGAGGGCACGCCCAGCCCGCTCCCCGGCGCCCTCCAACTCGTCTTCGCCGACCGCGGCACACCCTCGGAGGAGAGCCGGAAACGCGGCAGGTTCATCGCCTACGACTACCTCCGGGACGAGCTGATCGAGCGCGGCGTCCCCGCCGGCCAGATCCGCTACGCCCAGGACGCGCGGACCGCCGAGGAGAAGGAGTCGCTGTTCTCCGACTGCCGCCAGGGCAAGGTCGCTGTCCTCATCGGCTCGACCGACACCATGGGCGTCGGCGTCAACGTCCAGGACCGCGCCATCGCCCTGCACCACCTCGACTGCCCGTGGCGGCCCAGCGACGTCACCCAACGCGAGGGCCGGATCATCCGGCAGTTCAACCAGCACCTCGCCCTCGACATCCCCGTCCGCATCTACCGCTGGGTCAAGGAGGGCTCGTTCGACAGCTTCATGTGGCAGACGGTGGAGCGGAAGGCCCGCTTCATCGACCAGGTCCGCACCGGCCGGGACCTGGAGGAGCAGGAACGGGCGCTGGACGGCGACCTCGGTAAGGACTACCTCGAGTTCGGCGAGATCAAGGCCATCGCCACCGGCAACCCGCTGCTGCTGAAGAAGCTGCAGGCCGACGAGCAGGTCCGCCAGCTCGACGCCGCCTACACGAACTGGAAGCGCACCAACCGCCACCTCCGCACCGTCGTCGACACCGCCGACGACACCCTCGCCCGCGCCCAGAACCAGGCCGACCTGGTCGGACGCGCGGCACGGGCGCGGACGGAGACCAAGGGCGACGCCTTCCGCATGGAACTGCCCGACGGCACGATCGTCACCAAACGGCAGGACGCAGCCGCCGCGCTCCGTACCCGGCTCGCCCTGATGCAGCGCACGACGTACGGCGAGACCGGCACCTGGGAGCACCTCGCGACGCTCGGCGGCCAGCCGTTCCAGGCACGCGTCAACGCGTTCCACGACTTCGCCGAGTTCGCCATCCGGGGCCTCGACGACGTGCCACAGGCCCGCTTCGCCATCAACGACGTCGGCGCGCTCGTCACCGACGGCAAGCCACTCCTGGGCCTGGTGACGCGCCTGGAGAACCAGGCCGAGCGACTCGACACGCTGCACGCCAAGCTGCTCTCCGTCGTGGACGAGGTGCGGCAGGAGATCGACCGCGCCCACAAGCTCGTCGACCAGCCATTCACCAAGCTGGACAAGCTCAACCGCGCCCGCGCGGAGCAGGCCCAGATCGAGGCGGAGATCGCCGCCCGAGTCGGCGGCGCGAGCAACGAGGACTCCGGGCACGAAGCCGCGGTGGGGGAGGAGCGACCTGCCCGCGAGGCGACCGCCACCCCGTACGTCGACCGCACCGAGTACTGGGCGGCGGAAGGCGAGGCCCTCGACACCTACCTGGCCTGGAAGAACAAGTTCGGCACCGGCCTGGCCGACGGCACCGAAGCGCAGCGCGCCCTCGCCGCGACGGCCGACGCGATGCTCACCCAGAGCCGGGAATCCCGCCAACACCGGCTGCTCGGCCTCCACCACGTCGTCGACTGGACGACAGTCCGCACGCTCGCCGACCGGGCCCGGACGGTCGCCGAGACGTGGGACCGCGAACAGCGCGGCCACGACGTCGTGCACCGCACCTGGGAGATGGCCACAACCCTCCGCGACCACGCTGCCCGCTACAGGGCCACCGTCGAAGACCAGCAGGGCGAAACGTTCCGGCGCTGGGCAGCAACCGAGGAACCGGTCACCCTCGACGACGACGGCATCGACTTCATCCCCGGCCTGTCTGCAGACGCCGAGTACACGGTGACCGGCCCCGGCGGCCAGCGAACCGACCCCATCACCGGCGCCCGCCTCGTCACCGGCATCGCGCGGCTCATGACGGACGGCATGACCGTCGAAAGAATCCCGAACGGACTCAGACTGACCGCCTCCGACGGCACCCACTTCGAGCTGACCTCCACCACGTCAGCACCGCCGAAGGCCGTTGAGCCACCAGGCCCCGAGCCGAAGCCCGCTGAGCCGACGACCGACGACGTGCCGGGCTCGGCGAACCCCCGGGCCAGGAACCTGGCGATCCTCCTCGGCACCTACACCGACGGCGGCGAACTGGTGGCCGGCAGAGCCCTGGTCGCCGAGGCGATCACCGAGCTGCACCAGGCACTCGACCGCAACGATGTCGAGCACCCACCGGACCTCCTCGACTCCGCGGCCGACGACCAGGCCACACCAGAGACCGCGTTCTCGACCTACGACCGCCTGGCGACCGCCGCGTCAACGCTGGCCGACGCCACCGAGGGCGAGGTCGCCGAGCACGCCCACCGACTCGCGCAGCGGACGGAGCGTCACCTCGGCCGCATGCACGCCGCCGGCCGCGACCTGTTCGATCTGCTCCTCGACGCCTCCGCTCTGGACCCGGGCTCGTGGGCCGTGCTGACCCGGAACGATCCGCTGAAGGAGCGGCCGGCGGCCTACTCCGACAGCGAGCACCTGAACCTGGCGCGCACCATCCTCTTCCAGACCTACGACCGCTGGCCCGATGCGCCCAGCGACTCCGGCGGCGAGAACAGCGAGCGGCTGCGCGCCGCCATGTGGGCCCGGCGTGAGGAGCCCGACACTCCGATCGGCACGGCACTTCCTCGTTGGATGGAGGTCGTCTCCTACGCGCTCGGCGCGGCGGAGGAAGCCGGCCCGGATGCCAGCCGCACCGCGCTGCGAGACCTCGCCCAGCACGCGCACCAGCACCACCAGGCCCTCGCCTCCTACCACCTGGCCGCCGCCCGCTCGGCTCCCTACGAATCCGCCGACGCGTTCATCGGCGGCGCCGATCAGGTCGCGGGGGCGTGGGACGACTGGATGCTGACCGCCACGGCCCGCAGGCTGACCCAGCGCCGAGATGAGTCGCCCGACGGCTCCCTCGCCACAGCACGAGCGGCACAGGAGCAACTCCGCGAGGACCTCCGCGCGGCCGAGGACGCCGCGACGGAGGACGGCACGCTCGACGACGTCACCCGCCGCACCACGAAGCTGGCGCACGCGACGTACGCGCTGACGCTGAGCCTCCGCGAGGGCGACTACCACCAGCCCGACGATCTACGAGCGCTCACCCGCCTCGTCAAGGCGAGCTACGCCCACGCGGCCAGCTGCCGTTCCTCCTCCCACCACACGGAGACTTCGGCCGCGGTGCGCGACGGACTGACCCGCAGGCGAGAACAACCGCAGACCGAACAACGCCCTCCGACGGGAACCTCGCCCAGCGGCGAAACTGACTCGACGGACGCCGCACTCGCCGAAACACCCACCGCAACCGACGAGACACCCGACGTCGGACCCGACACCGAGCCACCGCCAGCACGCGCAGCAGAGATCGCCGCAACCGCGCGAGCCAACGGCTGGCGAGCGGCCGGCACCTGGAGCCGCCTCACCGAGTACTCCTCCCCGCACTACGAACTGTCCCTGCAGGCGGAAACCGCACGCGGAGAGCGACGCTTCCGGCTCGTCTGGGAGATGAACCGGGGCCGCCACACCTACAACGCGCAGCACTCAGCCGCTTACCACCTCAGCCACCGCTCGGCGAGGCATGGATTCCGCCCCAAGCTCGGCGACGTCGAACAGGAGATCCGGTCGCCCGCCGTCCCCCCGAGCCCGCCCACCCAGGCACCACCGCCGGCGGCACTCGAATCGTCACCCGCCGAGCGTGACTCCAGCCAGGACTCGCTCTTCGACGGCCACACCGCCGAGCCGCCGCTTCGCCAGACCCCTGAGCCGGCCGCGCCCGCACCGACGCTGACAGCCGACCACCTGGCCTCCCTGCCCCGCCACCCAAGACCGCCCCACGACGCGGACGCACGGCTCGCCGTGATCACCACGCTGCGCCTCCCAGGCGGCGAGGTGCCCGAGACCGTGCTACTCCTCCAGTCGGTCGAGGTCGACGAGGACAACGGCGAGGACCCCGTCGTCCTCGGCGCCCAGATCGTTCCGTCGAACGACGTCGTGGTCTCCACCAGTCTCAACGGCCGATGGTTCCCCGCCGACCTGCTCACCATGGCCGACGCCCGCGTACTGCCCCTCCCCGCACCCCTCCCGTGGCCGCGGGTCGAAGAGCTCGCCCAGCTGCCCCATCACGAAGTGCTGAATGCCCTACGCCTCCCGCACCAACCGGCCGCGATGCCCGCCGCCGTACAACGCGAACCCGACCAGTCAGCCGACCCCGCCACCACGGCGCAGCCACAGGAGGAGGAGAGCGTGACGACCGTCATCGAACCGGTGGCCCCCGCCGGTCCCTGGACCAGCCGCATCCAGATCATCACCGACGGCGGCGCCACGTTCGTCACCGGAACAGGCGGCGCCCACTGGCAGCAGGAGGCCGAACTCCGCACGCTCCTCAAGACCGACCGGAACTTCACCTTCCGCAACGGACGCTGGCGGTACCAGGGCCCCGACTCCCGACGAGACCGCGTCATGGAGGAGATCCGCACCTACCTCCTGGCCAAGGACGCGCAGGAGGAGGCCGCGGAAACGGCCCGCCCCGCCGCACCCGAGTACCCGCCGACCCCTCAGCAGCAGGCGATCATCGACGCCTGCCTCGCCGGCCAGGACGTCGCCGTCCAGGCCCTCGCCGGAACGGGCAAGACCTCCACGCTCCAGATGGTCACCCGCCGCATGCCCGACAAGCGGATCGCCTACGTGGCCTTCAACCGCTCCATCGCCGACGAGGCGAAGCGGAAGTTCCCCCGCAACGTCACCGCCGACACCAGCCACTCCTTCGCCCGCGCTGCCCTCCGCAACACGCCCCTGAAGACCAAGATCGAGACCGCCGGACGCAACGGCGGCGCCCGCCGGCCCAAGGACGTCGCCAAGGCACTCGGCCTGACCAAGCCCCTCCGCTACGAGGACGGCGGCGTTGAGCCGGACGATGTCGCCCGCATGGCCATGGCCGCCGTCCGCCGCTTCCGCGAGAGCGCCGACGCCGAGCTGGGACCACAGCACCTTGACGCGAAGTGGGCGGACACCCCGGCCGCGCCCGGACTGCTCGACGTCGCCCGCCGCGCCTGGGCGGACATCGCCGACCCTGCCGGCGACAAGCTGTTCTTCTCCCACGACGACTACCTGAAGCTGTGGGCGCTCACCCACCCCCGGCTCACCTACGACGTGATCCTGTTCGACGAGGCGCAGGACATCAACCCGGTCCTGAAGAAGGTCATCCAGGACCAGAACGCCCAGACGATCGTCGTCGGCGACAGCAACCAGAGCATCTACGAGTTCCGCGGCGCCATCGACGCACTGAAGGACTGGCCGGCCGACGTCGTCCTGCCGCTCACCCAGAGCTGGCGCTTCGGCCCCGAGGTGGCGGCCGTCGGCAACGACTTCCTCCGCCTGCTCGACTCGGACCTCACCCTCGAGGGCAACCCGGCCCTGGAGTCGGCCCTCGGCCCGGTCGACGACCCCGACGCCGTGCTGACCCGCACGAACGTCGGCGCCATCGGGGCCGTCTTCGCGGGCTTCGAGGACGGCAAACGCGTCGCGCTGGTCGGCGGCGGGCGCGACATCGAGGAGATCGCCAAGGCGGCCCGCGACCTCCAGCGCGGCCGTCGGACGACCCACCCGGAGCTGGGCGCGTTCGAGAGCTGGAACGAGGTCCGCGAGTACGCGGAGACGGAGGACGACCGGACCCTCCAGATGTTCGTCCGGCTCGTCGACCGCTACACCCCCGAGGGCCTCCTCGGCATGATCGGCGACCTGGTGCCGGAGGACGCCGCGGACGCGGAAACCCGCCCCGAACTCGTCGTCTCCACCGCCCACAAGGCCAAAGGACGGGAATGGGACCACGTCCGCATCGGCACGGACTTCCCACAACCCACCGAGAACACCGAGACCGGCGACATCGAACTGCCGTTGGCCGAGGAACTTCGACTGGCCTACGTCACCGTGACGCGCGCCAAGAAGCGCCTCGAGATCGCCTCACTGGGCTGGATCGACACCGTCGGCGAGACCGCACCGCGGCCCACGGCACCGACCGGCACGGCCATCGAGCCGACCGTCCACGAACCAACGCCGGCGCCCCACACCCCCACCGACGAGCCGCAGCCCACACCCCAACCGAAGAGCCCGCCGCTCACACTGCTCACGATCTCTGCCGCCACCCAGAAGCAGCTACGCGTCAGTGTCACCGTCGACGGAGGCGCGAGCCGATCGCGCGACCTCCCCGGCCTCTCGCCAGCCGACCTCCCGAGCTCCTTCACCCTGCCGGTGACCGGAGGGCTTCCCGCGCTCCTCCGCCCACCAGCCCTCACCCCGTCACTGCTCTCCACCGCGGAGGTGACCACCTGGCTCAACGACCACCTGCCGAGCGGCCCTCTCGCCACCGCGTGGCAGACGGACGCCACCCGAACTGCCCTGACCCACGCGACCCGGGACGCCCTGCGCGACACCATGGCACCGGCACTGGAGGAGGTAGCGACGTGGTTGGTGGAGGCCAGCGTTCTGCACGACGACGTCATCCGGACCGCCCACACCATGAGCCCGGACGACTTCGCGGTGGCCTTCGAGCGCATCGCGGAGAACCTGATCCGCGACGACGGCTCCGAGCACCTGCTCTGGGGCTACCTCGGAACGGGCGCCGACCGCCGCGACGCGGTCCTCGCCCTCGCCGTCCCGCGCGCGTACCGCGAACTCCGCCGCACGACCCCTCACGCCCCCGTCCCAGACCCGCGCGAAGCCCAACGGACAGCTGACGCTTCGCCAACACCTCCTCAAACATCCACCGACCCGCAAGCACCTCCCGCCCTCCCGTGGGACGAGGAGAAGATCCGACGGCGCGGCCAGGCCGGCCTCCTCCGAGCACGGATTGGCGCGATCCCCGACCTCGCTCGTCAGATCGGCGAGGCGGTGGGTGATGAGCGAGCACGGACCGTGTGGGAGGAGGACCATCCCCTCGCCCAGTTCGACGCGAACGTCAGCCACACACTGGCCGGCTTCGGCGACGCCGACACGCCGACCCGGTCCTTCGTGGCGGAGCGAGCCACCGAACTCAGCACCCAGATCGAGGCGATCGCGAACCGCGCCGCGCGGCACTACTACGAACTCATCCTCCCGAACGCCGCCGACCCCACGTTCCTCACCTCCCTGGACCACCAGCTCACCGTCGCCAACAGGCCGCCAGAGCCGAACAACCCCTTCATCCGCGAGGGCCTCGTGCTCGTCCTCCGGGCGATCGACGAGGCCGAGAGTGCCGCGCGCGGCCGGAAACTCAAGCCAACAGCGGTGCGGAAGGCACTGGAGCAAATCGCCGGCCTGGCCGGACACGATTCGACGAACGGGGAGCTCTACCCCAACATCCACGCCGCCCTGACGCCCATCCGTGCCGAGTTGGACTCCACTCGGGTGGTCCTCGCCGAGCTGCGCGGGGACACCGCGGCACTCGACGAGTACGCCCGCCTCCGCCAACGGATCGCCGACCATCAGCACCCCTCCACCACCCCGACCGACTCGCCGACCCCCAAGCCCGCCCCCGCCCCCGAACCAGAAACGGAACAAGAAACTCCGCAACCCGCCCCTCTGACCAACCACGACATCGCCGCCGCTCTCGGTCGCCTCTCGCCCTGGGACTTCGGCCAGCTGATCGCCACCATGGATCAGAAGAAGAAGCGGTACCCCCGTCTCCACGACGGCTATTTCCGCATCCCGACCACCCCGGACGGCGACGGCCCAAGCTCGTGGGCGAGCGCGTTCTCCTCCCGCTCCGGACTGGACATCAAGATCTCGGTAGACGACACGGTGGTGCGCGCCGGCCGCGTCACCTGGGCCAGGGCCCTGAAGCTGCTCCGGCCGGCCGTCACGCCACTGCGCAGAGATCTGGTGGTCGAGTGCTGGCGCACGGACAACGCCATGCGCCTCGCGGAGGACGCCTTCTCCGTCATCGGAGAACGCAGCAGAGCCGAAACCGCGGCACGCGAGCTGAACGCCCTCCTCAGCTCGACCAAGAGCACGATCATCACCGACTCGCTGGGACCAGAGACGGCCGCCAACGAGGACCAGCACGCAGCCGAGGAAACTGCACTGCGCCGGGTGAGGGAACTCGCCGCTGTACTCCCCTCCGGCCGCACGGCCATGAAGTCGTTCCACGAGGTACAACCGGGCGACGTCCTCCTGACGGCCCCCGACCAGAACCGACCCTTCCTCGCCCGCAGCCGGGCCACCATGGAAGGCAACGAGGTCCTCGTCACCGGCGACCTTCTCCTGATGGGCGGAGCGACCCGGCCTCACGCGTACAGAAGAACCACGAACGAGCTGGGCCTCGACACCGGCGTCCAGATCCTCCTCCTCCCCAAGTCGCTCACCGGCCTGATCGACGTCCCAACGGAACCGTCACCTCTCCGCGCCGTCCAGGAGAACCAGCCGCCGCAGCCGTTCCCGGACAACGCCTCCTTCCACCTCGCACTCGAACGGCTCCGCAGCGCCCACGACGCGTGGGCCCTCTCCGCCACCGCCCAGTCCGACCACATCACCGACGCCACCACCCAGATCACCAACGCCTGGCGCGCCCTCGCCGAGACCGCCCAACACGAAAACACCGAGCCGGCCCCGCTCATCGACGCCTACGAGAACCTCATCTCAACGGCCACGCTCGCCGGGCGATCGATGGACGAACACCACGCCTTCGACTCGGTCACCGACCGCCGGCTGCTCCAAGCGATGATCACCGCCGCACGCGAACAGCGAGCGCGCCTGGAGACCACGCCCACGCTGGCCCCCGCCTCCCCGCCGCCCGACCGCCCGGTGACGCGGAACGACCTGGAGCAGCACTTCGACAGCATCGTCACCATGCTCCAAGCCGACACAGCCCCACGGCAGAGCACGGCACCCCCCACGGACACCACCCCGCAGCAGCTCGCCCGCCTCACCGACCAGATCGCCAACCTCCGCGACCTGCTGAACCGAGTCCTCGGCGACGCGGACACCCACCCCGTCCCGCAGAACGCGCCCGAACCCAGGATCGACGCCGCCGACGCCGCCACACTCGACGCAGCGGCCGGCCACGCCCACGATCAGATCGGCGACCACGAGCACACCCCGGAATGGGCAAGGATCCACCGCCTCCGCCACCTCGCCGACGAGGTACGCCACGCCGTCCACGACGCGGTGACGACCGCCTCCAACGACATCTGGTCGCCCACCCTGGACAGAACCCTCCAGGCCCTGACCGCCCAAGCGGTATCGGCCGAGGCGGTCGTGCTCGCCCAACGCCTGGAACGCGACGGTGAACGCGACAGCGCCGCGTGGGAAGCCGTATGGCGCCTCCACCGCGCGGCAACGACCCGAGCCGACCGCCTCGCCGGCCTCCTCCACGACGACCAACGCCTCGACTTCCCCCACCAACTCCGCCACGCATGGCAACGGCTCGCCTCCCACCTCCCCACCCGCCCCGACAACGCCACTCCCTCCAAGCCCCAGATGCTGATCGCCAGCGGTCTCGCCACCCTTACCAAGGCGCACCACCAGGCCCTCGACCGCATTGGCGACCTCGCCCAACACCCCGCCTGGCGAGCCATCACCGCGGTCTACGAGTCGGCCCGCGAAGTGCTGGACACCGCATGGCTCGGCGCGCACCGACTCTCAGCGGACGACGCCACACTGGGCACCGCCCGCATGCTGTGGGTCCGCACCCTGGAACTGATCTCCCACGGCGCCCGCCGGCTCCTCGACCACCTGAACCGCACCGGCCACCGCGACGGCCTCCGCTGGAACGCCCTCCGCGTCCTGCACCATGCGGCCGAGGATCACATCTCCCACCTCCGCGGCCACCTCCCCACGACCTCCCACAGCCCACTCGGCACCTATTACGAACCGTCACTGTTCGTGGGCGAACAGTTGACCCTCCACGACGAATGGGACCAGCTCCACCAGGCCGCCAACATCGTCACCGCGACGAAGTTCGCCTCACCCGTCGCCCTCCACCGCCGCATGGACATCGGCCACCGCGAAGCGGTCTCCCTCCTCGACCGCCTCGAGGAACTCCAGATCGTCGGCCCACCATCCCGCGGCCGCCTCCGCGAAGTCCTCGTCGATCCCGAAACCGCCGAACGCACCATCGACAAAGCCCAATCCACCCACCCCTCCGAACCCCGATGGGCCCCCACCCACGAGCCCTTCACCAACCGCTGGTTCCACGAAGTCCGAGCCACCCTCCCCCGAGACCCCGCCCGCCGCGACCTCCTCACCCTCCTCTTCCACGAACACCAACGCGTCGCCCGCGGCGAAACCGACCCTGCCCAAGCCGGCCAACGAGCCAACCACGCCGTCACCCTCCACCTCACCGGTCGCACCGCCGAGATCCCGGACGCCCTGACAGGCCATTCACACGTTGAACCGGAACTGCCCCAACCTCCCCCGCCCTCCACAGCGACGCCCGCACCACCAGAACCATTGCGGACCACAGGCGAGTCCTCGCCCGCTCAGGCCACTCAGACGTTCGATCAGTGCGTCATCACTCAACGCCTCCTGGCAGAGCAGGCAGGTCGCCTACAGACCAAGGCCCGCCTCACTGCCGCAGTAGCCACCAACGCGGTGGACAGGGACAGAGCAGAGTTGCTCCTTCGACTCGCCGAGAACGCCAACGCTTCTGCAGCCGAGTTGATCACCCCAGGGCAGACCACCACGTCCAGCACCGTGCCTCTGCTAGCGGAACCCTTCCTGGCAGCACTCCGCACCCACGCAGCCGCCCGGTCCGTGGTCCTCCCGGACGACGTGATCCAAGACGCCTGGACCGCTGCCCTGAGAGCGATCGCCTCGTCCAGCGACGCGATGGAAGCAGCCGGCACCGTCAGGTCGCTCCGAAACCTGGAGAAGCGGCAACACGAACAGGTCTCGCGATCGCGCATCCAGAGCCTTTCGGGCCCAGCAAGATCATCCAGGTAGGTGTGGCCGGCCAACTCAACGCCGGACGCCCGGAAGCAACCAGCTCCCACGAGGCGGTAACAGACTCGTGCCTCAGACTTGCCCGACGCCATGGAACGCGTTCACGAGCCGGAGCCACGCGCCGTGGCTCCGTCACACGATCGCGGGGCGGGGTACGCCCAGGGGCCCATACCTAGCTGAGTGTCGGCGACGGGTAACCTCCGCGAGCGCGGAGCGGACCGTGGATGCAGCACCGCGCCGAGGAGACGCGCTGCGCGCGGGCGCTGTGGGACGCCGCCAGCTACTGCGTCCGGTGCCCAGACGGTTCGTGACGAAGTGAGGAGAGGCCCCCGGCCGTAGCCGGGGGCCCGCACGGTGCCGACTCAGTACTTCTCAGGTTCGTCGCCGAGTGATATTTCCAGCTGCTTGATCTTTCCGCTGGTGCTCACCTCGGCATACACCGGCCAGTCGCCGGGGACCTCGGCCCCGCGTGCACACTTCACGAACTTCTCGATCTCGTCCAGCGTCATGTCCTTGGACTCGCCGCTGACCTTCAACATCTGAGGCATGGAGCCATCCTGTCAGCCCGTCGTTGCCGATGTGAGCGCCCTCAGTCCGTGTGTGGCTCCTACGCGAGTTGGGCCTGCGAGGATTTCCAGCCGACTCTGCCGACTTAGAGGGCGAAGGGCTGCGAGCAGCAGGCGGAGCAGCATCTTACCGGGTATGTCAAAACTGCTGGCCAGGCCACGGTTCGTCGTTGCGCCAGATCGATTGGCCTCGGCATCGAGGGTGACTGAAGAGGCGCTAGGTTCTTCGAACGACTGAGGGAGGCGAGATTTGGCCAGCCTGAAATCGCTTGGAACCCGGGAAAGTAATTAATCTCACTTGCGCCTGAGAGCTCTCAGGCGCAAGCGTACAACCTATCGGGCGCCTGAAACCGAAGAACGGGGAGCCAGGTCACCGAGAGCGTAGTTACACGGTGAATGCAGAATTTCACTGTGGGTAATTATGCGGACACGACTCATTCGGACCGTCCAGAACCAAGCCGTCCCGATGGCTGATCTACGCTCCCAACAGCGAAGGGGCCGGGTGGTGGTGCACCCGGCCGCCTCAACAGCTAGCGGGCCGCGAACCCGCCAAACAAGTCCCGTAAGGAAGAGACTCGGTCTTGAATCTATCAGTGAAATCCACGCACATGGATCGTGCCAAATGGACGCGGGCAGCGATCGAGCAGGTCGGAGCCATCCTCGCCTGGCTGCAGGTTTCCATTCGTGAAACGCTTCACCGTGGTTCTGCTGCTGGTCAGGACCCGGAGGTGGCGTGAGCAGCTGCCGGATCCGATTCTCCCCCGAAGCCGAGGTGTCGCGGCGGGCCATGCCCGACAAGCTCCGCTCCCGGTTTGAGGGCGAGATCAAGGAAACCCTGGCGCGTGACCCCTACGGTCACGGCTCCGTACCAATCAGGGACGAGCAAGACCGCCGGGAGGCGACCGTGGCGGGCGTGATCATCGTCTACTACGTTTCGCAGGTGGTGATGATCGTGACAGCGGTGAGGCTCGTCTACTGATCAGTAGCGACTCGACAGCGGCGCCCCACCCTCGGCAGGGTGGGGCGCCTTGCGGTCGTGGGGGTTACGCGGCCCCGGTCTCGGTGTCGTCCAGCGGAACACAGTCAGCGAAGTCGCCTGTTTCGAGCCGGGCGAAGATCTCGTCGTCGGCCGCGCGGATGTCGGGCCGGGTCTCGAGGGACCAGTGGCCGAGGATGAGCTGGAGTTCGCTGGCGGGGGCAGCGTGCGCTTCGTCGAGGAAGGTCTGGCGGCGCTCCTGAGGGAGGGAGGCGGCGATGCCGTCGATCGTGGCCGGCAGGTCGATCATTTCGCCGTCGAGGTAGGCCTTCCACGTCGCGGGCGTGGTGTCACTCATCGCTGTGTCCCCTCTCGCTGCCGTTCCTACGGTACGGCACCTACTGATTTAGTAGGTGCTCCTCAAGCACCCCTTCTCCATTCGCTTGGACGCTTGTGGGGAGCGGGCCTCCGCCCTCACCCTGGTCCCGTGAGGGCTGTGTGGGGCGCGTGCCATCTGCCGATACGCGTCGGGCGTTCGAGACCGACGATGGCGTGCTCGTGGCGCTGTCCGACGTCAAGATCGACCGGCTGCCGCTACCGACGCGGCGGACGATCTCCGCGCTAGGGACGCGGGGACGCTGGCGAACTGGACCCGCTGATGCTGGGCCGGTCGTCCTGCGCCGCTTCCATGGCCCGCAGCGCTGCGACCCTACGCCCTGATCAGGCAAGTGACGGGAGGGCGAGTCCGAGGATGGTCGCCGACTCGGGGGTTAGCTGGTGGGTGGTTTGGTGAGCAGGCGGATGAGGACGTCGAGTTCGGGTGGTGTGAGTTCTTCCTGGATGGCGGTGGCGAAGGCCTGGATGTCGTGCCAGTCGACCTGAAGGAGTTCCTCCCGGGGACGGCTCCGAGGGACCCGGCGTCCCATCTGCCGCGCGAGTCGGGCGCGGGCGCGGATCTGGTCGGGTGTCTCCCTGGGGATGCTCCTGCCCTGGGCATCGAGGAACTGGCGGCCCGTCGGCTCCGGTCGCGGTGCCGAGTCTGGACCGTCGGGGGAGCGGAGCGGCTCGCCGACGTGGATGCGGGGCCTGGCTTTGGTGTGTGTCTGTATTGGGCTGGGCCAGGTCGTGAGGAGCCATTCTTCGACGCCGTGGAAGAACGGCTGCCGGGCTTCCAGTGCTTCGTTCCTGCCGCGGCTGTGTGCTTTGAGCCGGTAGGTGATGGGAGGGCCCAGAGGGATGGGGTCGCCGTGCCACGTGCCGTTGAGGTCCCGTACCCGGGCGATGCCGCTGACGGAGTGGAGTTCGACCGTTTCCACGGTGTCCCAGGTCTCGGTGCTGTGAGGTGGCTCGCCGGTCCACACCTCGATGCGGACCGTTGGGTAGAAGTTGTTGCCGGCGGTGAGGCATACGATGCCGTTCTCACCTGAGGTGGCGATGTGGCCGCTGGGCACGGTCGTTCCTATGGATGGGTTGCCGTTGACGTCGTCGATCACGAAGGTGCGGTGGGAGACCAAGGGCTCGACGATGGTTGTGGTCAGCAACTCGGGACGGTCGGCCATGGCCTGAGACTAGCGGTCCTGCGGGTGGGGCGGGCATGCCCCAACCGCAGGGAGAAGGTCAGACCAGGACGTAGAAGGCGTCACTATCCAGGATGCGTTGGGCGAGGAGCCACGCGCTCCACCTGCCTCCAGCACTCTCGTTGTCGCGCGCAGTGATGACGCGGAGGGAGAAGTCACCGCCACTGCCAAGACTCTGGTAGGTGTGGGCGAAGGGGTACTCGTCGCACTGGTACGTCCCACCTTGGGAATAATCTCTCCCGAAGAGAGCCGCGCAGTACTCTGCCTGAATTGCCTGGGTCCGTTGGTACAGAGCGGTGTCGTGGTAGTTTCGGGTGAGGGGTTGGCCACTCTCGGGTGACCCGGGGATTGACTTGCTAGTCTTCCGAGGGAGTGTGTTCTCCGGTTCGAACTGGGCGGTGAAGATGTGTACCGCAGCCTCCCAAACCGCCGGGTCATCGGTGCTCAGCTCATCGAAAGTTTCGATAACCAGGTCGAAGACGCACCCTCCCTGCTGATCGTTGCGGATCAGGTAGGAAGCGGAGTCGCAGCGGAAGCCGTTGCTGGCGTAGTCCAGGTTGTCTGAGCCAGAGATGATCCTTGATGTGAAGCTGTAGTGGCTCACAAAGTCAGGGTTGTCGACCGAGGGTGGAGGCAGGGGAGAGCTGAAGTAGAAATACGTGGTCGGTGCCGCCATCCAGTTCTCGACAGTGTCCTCTCTGCCGTTTGTCGATCCGGCATCACAGGAGGATCCCTGTCCCACGGACGTGCAGTCCATGGCCATGGTGAGGGGCGCTTGCAAGACACGCGCCACGTCCCCTACCAGTTCAAAATTCGAGAGACTCGAAACGAACTCAATCTCGCGGTAGTTGACCCCGGCGTAGCCCACTGTCCTAATCAGGAATTCAGCGGCTCCTCGCTCGACGCACTCGTTGGGATTTCCTGGGACGCAGTCCTTGACTACGACTACCACGCCTCTTTCGCTGCACCACACCAGGTGGCCCACTGCGAGTCCTTCGTACTCCCGGGCTTGGTCATTGGCTTGACAGTCCGTGACGTCGTCGGTCGGCTCCACCGAAGCAGCAGCGGAGAGGGGCCCTTCTTCACCGATTTCGGCGGGTATCTCCAGGCGTTCCGCGAGCTCGGCGCGTTCTCTCACCTCCTCCGGGCTCTCCTCCGGTATGAGTTCCTCGCGCTCCTCGAGCGTCTCGGGCGGCGACTGCTGACTCTGAGCGTTCACAGGGTCGTCGCTGACCACTTCGAGCGCAGGCACTGTGTACTCGTCGTCCTGCGTCGAAGCGCCAGTCGCCTGTGCACTGACTGGCGCTAGCAGGAGGAGGGCTGAGAACCCGATGAGTGCGACCCGTAAGGATCGATGCATGACACCCCAACCTATACGATAAGCATCACATTGATGACTGAGCGTAAGATCTTATAAAGGGCATGTGCATGAATGCCAGTTCTTGACACAAGAATGACCGAAATCGATCACACGCGACCCTCGAACGATGCATGAACCGGCACATATGAACGCTGCCCACCAGTCACCCCTGCTTCGGTCTTCCTTCGCTGGGCTTCGGAGGGGTGGCGGCGAGTGGTGACCAGGGCGGGCCACCGCTGCCGTGTCGTCTCCGGGCCGTCAATCCCCTGTGTCGGCGAAGGGCCGGTGAAAGGGACGTCGGTCATGAAGTGGGCGATGTCGGTGGGGTAGGTGTAGTCGCCACCGGCGGTGAGCTGGCCCAGCTCGCGGTGGCCGGGCCCACGAAGTGAACCCGGAGGAGCGCGCCGTACGCGGACGGCGCGCGGATCCCGGCCAGGCTGTCGTCACCGAATAGCGACACCCTTACGGAGCCGTCGGGCCAGTCGGCTGTAGCCGTTGATTGATCAACTGTCGGATCGCCTCCTCGTAGATCTCCACGGTGCGCCGCAGTTCATGGTTCTCCTGTGCCAAGGGGTTGTCTTGGTCGGGCGTGCCGACGAATGCGGCATCGAGGTCGCCGAGGCGGTCGGTGAGGGTGCGTTCGGCAGCTGGGTGTTGGTTCTGGGCTGCAAGGCGAGCGCTTCGCTGGGCGAGCCATGTGGCGAGTTGGCTCTGCTGGGCCGGGCTGAGGGCCTCGGGCAAGGCCTGCTGTGGCATCTTCCACCTTCCTGGTCAACGTCTTGGGCCTCGTCGGTCCCCCGGCGTCTTCGGGCGTTGCTGTCGTTGCGCTTCGTCAGCAGTTTCGGGTGTTCGCGGCGGAGGTTTGCGCGGTGGCGTCGGGGCGTCCTGCATGGTTCCCACGTCGTTTAGCGTGCGGATCTGAGCCAGACGTTCCCGGATCCGGGCGCGTTGGAGGAGATCGAGGGCGGCGTGGAACTGGGTCTGCCCTTCGTTCAGGGGGGCGTTCGTCGGGTCGGAGCAGAGCATGCGCCACGTCGTGAGGGCGGCGACCAGCTGCCGCCAGTGGTCCTGCTGTTCAGTGTCCTCGGGGTCGGGTGTGGGGATCTGGCGTAGCCATTCGACCGAAGACTGTTCCCGGCGGAGGGCGTCGCGCAGGGCAACGTCGGCGAAGACCTGTGCGACGGCCGTGATGACTTCGCGGTCGCTCGCGTTGAGAACGAGAGTGTTCAAGGCGCCGGTGCTGATGGCGTTGGCGGTGCGAGCGGCCGTGCTCATGTCGGCGGCCGGGCCATCAGGACTGGCGTGAGTGGTCGACGATGTGCGGGCGCGGCGGCCGAGATCGGTGATGCGTTGCTGAAGAGCGGACCGAGCGCGGATATCGGTTGGGCGGTCCGGTGGGGAGCCGATGCCGGGGGCAGTGGCGCGGGTGTTGCGAGTGACGGCGTCGAGAACGTCGAGCGCACTCTGGCCCTCGTCGACCGCGATGTGCAGGTGGTTGGAATGGCTCCCGCGGGTGGCCATGGCGTAGGCGGAGGCGCGGCTGGTGCGGGCGGTGATCAGGCCGTGGGAGGTATCCGCGGCCAGGCCTTGCGCGTGGTGGACGGTGGTGGCGTAGCCGAGCTGGCCGTGCCGGCGCAGATAGGCCGCCGACAGTACGACGCGGCCGCCGTGGGCGGTGTGCCGGACGGTGGCGTTGCCGTCGGGATCGAGGTGCTCGACGTGCCACTGGTCGCCGTTCTTGACGAAGTCGCGGCCGGCGTTGACCGGCAGCCGGCGCTCGGTCTTCCGGGTGATGACGAGGTCGCCGACGGTCGCGCGCTGTGCGTCGTGAAGGGCGGCGGAGCGGGGTGGACCCAGGCGGCCGGAGACGAGCTGGAACGTCTGGGCGCGGGCGTTGAGCGACCGGGCGTGTTCGGTGTCATCCGCCATCATCACCGAGAGTCGGCCAGCCTCGGTGTCGGCCTGCCAGGACGCGAAGAGTGAATCCAGCGTCTCTTCTGAGCCGCCACTGACCACCCGGCCCTGGTCCAGATACCAGCGCCAGGCGTCGTCGGGGTCGCCGTCGCGCAGTGTCAGCGTGGCGCCTGCCTCGCCCGAGGTGCGGAAGTGGTGCGGCGACTCCAACTCGACGGCCCCGACCTCGTGCGCCACGAGCCGTAGTGCACGGCCGGACGCGACGGTGCCCAGCTGTGCCGGAGCGCCGATCAAGCGAACCAGGGCGCCGGCCGCCTCCGCTTCCGCAACGACGCGGGCGAGGCGGAGTGTGCCGGCCATACCGGCCTCGTCAACGACGATCACGTCTCCTGGCTGGAGCCGAGACTCTTCCTTTACCCGATGACTCTCGGCGATCCGGTCGCGCTCTGCCAACCAGCTTCGGATGGGGTGCGCGGGGACGTTGAGCTCGCCCTCCAAGACCTCCGCTGCGCGGCTCGACGCAGCCAGAGGAACGAGGCGTCCGCCACCCGTGGCCACCGCGTTCCGAATCAGCCGCAGCACGGTGGTCTTGCCCGAGCCGACCGGGACGACCCCGACCGAGAGCAGGCGTTCGGAGCAGACGAACTCCTCGGCCAGGCGGAGCTCGCCGGCGCTGAGTGCGGGCCCCTCATACCGTTCGGGGAGTGCCGCGAAGTGGGTGGTGCTCAGGGCGGGGACGACGAGGGCTCGGGCGGCGTTCACGAGGCGTGCCTCGGCCGCCAGGACCTCGTTCGAGGTGTAGAGCTGGGAGTCCCGGCGTCGGTGCACGCTGGTGCCGTCCGCTCGAAGGAGCGGCGCGAACGGGGGGTGCGGATCAGGCGGGGTGAGGTCCAGACAGAGGCGCTCGACCACGTGCTGGATGACACGTTCGGCGAGGCCCTTCGTGGCCCCTCGGCCGTTGGTCAGCCGAACGACCTGTCGCCGTGCCTCCGCGATAACGTGCCGTCGTGCCCACACGGAGCGCTCGGCCGAGACCACCCGCAGAACCTCACCAGCGGCTTCTTCGACGTCCACAGCGACAGCCGAACGCGGCTCGGGTACCGCGGCCGCGGCGCGTCGAGCGCGTTCCAGCAGGCCATCGATCCGGGTCTTACCGAACCGGGCAACGGCCTCCGCGCGCCACTCTGCCCGGAGATCTTGGAGCGCCCGCGCCTTCTTCTTCCGCGGCCGGCTCCGCTGCGCGGCCTGCTCGATCAGGGCCATACGAGCCCCGACTTCGGGCTCCTTCCCGTACCGGTGCCGGTACTCCTCCAGCAGCCTCGGCAGATCCGTTCGGATGTCATGCGCGCGCTTGGAGAAGGCGTCGATCAGGTCGTCGTCGAGTCCGCTGACGGCCATGACCGGCCGCCTGCCGGGGGTGACCACGCGCTCCTCGGCGCGGACGCCGAGCCGGCGGCACAACTCCTCGACGACACGTTGGTTGTACAGCTCGCTCGCCGCGACGCCCATCGCGTACAGCAGCTTCCCGTCGATGCTGCGCCACCGGCCGTCGAGGCCGCACACCTTGTTGGCGACGACGACGTGGTCGTGCAGCAACGGGTCGCCGCGCCGGCTGTCGTAGTGGCGGTACTGCGCCGCGACGAGGCCGCCGCGGACGTCTTCCTGGGCGATCCCGTCGCGTCCGGTGCGGGTGGCGAGTGCGTTCTCCTCGATCCATTCGAGCGTCTCAGCGATGGCCTGCTCGTGCGCGGCCTGGACCTGAAGGCCGGTTTCCTCGTCGGTGAGCGCCCAGAGCACCGAGGCGTGCTTGTTGCGGAACACGAGGTCGTAGCCGGCGACGGCCTGGCGACGGCAGACGGTTCTTGCGCGGACGTAACGACGCAGCTCCTCGCCATCCCCCGGTGCTCGGCCGAAGTCCTCCCGGAAGGCGACAGCACCGATCGCGTTGCGCAGCCGTTCACGCTCGGTGGCGGTGGCCGCTCGTCCTTTCCTGACCTCGTGGCGTTGGATCGAGTCCTGGACTCGGGCCGTGAGTGGCCCCTCTGTCTGTTCGTAGCGGTAGTAGCGCCGACCGAGACGCGCTCGTCGCACCGCTTCCGTAGCGCTCGCCCCGCCAGCCGTGGCCTGCTCGATGATGCGATCCGCGTCCGGATGCAAGCCCTCCCCGTACAGAGCCCTTATCTGCGCCTCGGTCACGTCTCCCTCAACGCCGAGCTCGACGCATCCGGAGCCCACCCATACCCCTGGTGGAGTTCCGTCGGACGAGTAGAAGCCGCTCAGTTCTCGATGCCCAGAAAGCAGCTCGTCACCGGTGGCGATCTCACGTGTGTAGTAGAGATAACCATCCCCAGCGGAAAGCTTGTGGATGGTCATCATGCTCGGAGGTTAACTCGTGGCCTTGTGAATGCAAGAGCTTCGATCGGATCGGCGTGTTCTTCCGTGGGCGCGCAGGAAGCTTGGGACGGGTGCGCGCGAAAGGCGTGCGCCCGCCGTCTTCCGAAACGGTATGAAACAGATTGGGACAGTTCTCGCGCCGAAGTTGGGAGTTGGTCGGCGTGCCTACCCCATGAGGCCGCCTGACCAGGCGGCATCATCACTCCAAGACCGAACAAGAGACCTCTGTAGCCCCGCGCCGAGAGATGGCGCCGGCCACGCTCCTGGGAGAAATGGATGCCGAAACGTAGAGCCTCACGAGCGGTGCAAGCCAGAGAGAGGGCACGAGCCCACACGGCAGAGCTTCGTGAACGCGAAGCGCTACTCGAAGACCTGGCCACCCGGTGGTTCGAGGCGGACGCGGAGCGGGTGGAAGTCGAAGCAGCGGCAGAGAAGAAGATCGATGCGTACGCCGCGAGAGTTCGGGGTCAGACACGCCGGGATACCGGGCGGCTGGGTGACGAGATGAGCACGATCGTCAGAGAGATGCTGCAGCTCACAGGCATTCGATCAGTGACGGAGCGCCTCGGCGTCGTTGAGGCGGTAGTGCGCGACGCCAAGGCCGAGCAGGCCGCTGCACGGGCCGACCCGGCGACTGGCCCGTCCACGGAGTCGTCTCAGAAGGCGCCAACACAGCCAACTCGGGAGCAGACGAAGGCGCCGGAGTCCGAGGGCAGGAACGCGGCCGTGCCAGACTGAATCGGCACCGCGACCGGCATCCCAACCACCGAGTTTGGAGCGACGACCGCGGCGCCTTCGCCACGTTCTCTTACTGTGGTGCGGCGGCCGGCGGAGCCAACCAGGACTGCGGGTTAATACTCCAGCTGTAGATCGCGATCTTCGAAGTGCGCGGTCTGCCGGGCGGCGGCAGCAGCCGGCTTTGGGCTTGGTGGCTGCGGCGGGCTGGCGCGTAGGGTGCCGGGATGATCGCGATGCCAGAGGAGTTCGCACAGAGCACCGTCGACCGCGAGGGGGAGGCCGGGGCGGCGTGGCTCGCCGAGCTGCCCGGGATCGTGGAGGAGTTGCTGGGGCGCTGGGTGTGCGTGCCGGATGGCGAGGTCATGCACGGGGGCGTTGGCGTCATCGTTCCGGTACGGCGGCGGGCTGAGGAGAGCGCCGTGCTGAAGGTGTCGTTTCCGCATCCCGGCAACGTCCATGAGCCGGATGCGTTCGTTGCGTGGGGCGGGTGCGGTGCCGTCCTGCTGCATGAGCGCGACGACGAGCGGTTCGCGATGTTGTTGGAGCGGGTTCAGCCGTCGACCCTGGCGGAGGTCGAGGACGGCGACGAGGTGGTGACGGTCGCCGGGCGGCTCAATCGCCGCCTGGCCATCCCCGCACCGCCCGGCCTGCCCCGGCTGCGTGAGCAGGCCGATGCTTGGGAGGAGCAGCTGTGCAAGGACGCCGAGGAGCTGACGCATGCGCTGCCGCGTCAGGTTCTGGATGCCGCCGTGGCGACCGTTCGGCAGCTGGGTCGGGCCCAGCCGGATACCCTCATCCATGGCGACTTTCATGCACGGAACATCCTGCGTGCTGGCCGAGAGCCGTGGCTGGCTGTCGACCCCAAGGGGTACGTGGGAGATCCCGCCTACGACGGCGGCACGCTGCTGAAGTCCCGCGCGCTGACGCTCCTCGAAGCGGATGACCTGCGCAAGGCTGTCCACCGCGTCTTGGACGTCTTCGCCGAGGCCGCGGAACTCGACCGTGAACGCGTCCAGCGGTGGGCCCAGTTCCATGCCGTCCAGGCTGCGTTCTGGGGCCGACGCCACGGTTTTCGTATCGCTCGCAGCGGACCACGGCTGGACTGGCTCACCGAATTCGCCGACCGCCTGGCGGAGTTGCTCACCGAACGCTCGTAGAGCCTGATGGTGCTGGCCGGGGAGTCCGGTGGGTGGACGAGTGCGGCCACCGTTGATCATCGTGAGCTGTGTGGACTGACGATGAGATGGTGGCCGCAGGTCACAGCATAAATCCTGCCCGGTGGCGGGAGGCGTTCGCAGCGGCCATGGGCCGCATCGCGGGCCGGTTCGCCCGATACGAACCCCGCCTGCGGGCCGGGCGGCTGGTACTGGGCCTGCTGTCGGATCTGCCCCGCAAGAACTGCTGGACGATCGCGGAGTGGGCCGGGGAGGCCAGCCCGCACGGCATGCAGCATCTACTGTGCCGGGTGTCCTGGGATGCCGACGCCGTCCGCGACGACGTGCGCGAATACGTCGTCGAGCACCTCCACGACGAAGCCGCGGTGCTCGTCGTCGACGAGACCGGCGACGTGAAGAAGGGCATCCACACCGTCGGGGTCCAGCGCCAGTACACCGGCACAGCCGGACGGATCGAGAACTCCCAGGTCGCGGTCTACCTCGTCTACGCCGGTGCTCGGGGACACGCGGCGGTGGACCGAGAGTTGTACATTCCGCGCTCTTGGACGGGTGATCCGGATCGCTGCCGGGCGGCGGGGCTCGGCGAAGACACCGTCTTCGCGACCAAGCCTGACCTGGCCCTCAGAATGATCGAACGGTTCTGGGATGCCGGACACCGCGTCGACTGGGTCACGGGTGACGAGGTCTACGGCGGCAACCCGAGACTGCGTGCGGCGCTGGAGGAGGGCGGCATCGGCTATGTCCTTGCCGTGGCCTGCTCGGCCGAAATGGCCACGGGTGCAGGGAGGTTCCGCGCCGATTCCCTGGTGAAGAAGGTGCCGAAGCGTGCCTGGCAGAAGCTCTCGGCCGGACGCGGGGCGAAAGGACAACGGTTCTACGACTGGGCCGTCGTCGATCTCGTCGCCCCGACGCCGGGCAACCACCAGCTCCTGATCCGCCGCAGCCGCACCACCGGTGAACTCGCCTATTACCGCTGCCACTCCACCGAGCCAGTCCCGCTGATTGTGCTGGTCAAGACCGCTGGCTCGAGGTGGCGTGTGGAAGAGACCTTCCAGGCCGAGAAGGGGCTGGCGGGACTCGACGAGCACCAGGTCCGCCGCTACCGCTCTTGGACCCGCTGGGTCACCCTCGCGATGCTCGCCCACGCCTTCCTCGCGGTAGTCCGTGCCGACGAACACGCCCGCAGCCCCATCCCGGACGGCCTGGTCCCGCTGTCCTGCAACGAGATCCAGCGCCTGTTCATCACGGTCGCCGTCCAGCCTCGCCACGACATGGCCTACCGGCTCGACTGGTCGCACTGGCGGCGGCTCCATCAGCAGCGATCCCTCACCAGCCATTACCGGCGACAAGCCGCATCCCAGACATGAAGATCGCGATGTACAGCTGGAGTATTAAGCGGAGCTTCCTGCGGTGCTGCAGTTTCCGGATCGGATACCGGGTTTGATACGCGTGCAGGGATACGGACCGAGTCGTTTCGCTGCGGCGCCCACCGAAGCGTGGCTCGGGTGCTGAGTTCCGTCCTCCATGGGTGGTCACTACTGAAGAGAATCCACCGCGGCTCGCCATCGCGCATGGCTCTCTCGTATCTTTCCAAACGGAACCCAACTCGGCTTCCGCCCGGACTGTCTACCTCGACTGCCCTGCCGATCCACTCGGGCCCCAGTTCTTCGACCCGTGCTTCGAACCTGCCATGCGACACTCTTGTGCTCCTCACGGCTGCTGATGTTCAGGAGATGCGGACAGTATCTCGATGGATAGGAACGCAGTCCCTCAACGATCCTGTAGACGTCATTTGCGGGCCCGGTCTGGCCTAATGGGTGAGGTGGTGCCTGAGCCGCTGGCGAAGTGCTGGCAGGGGTTTTGTTGTGCCGAGTCGGCTGAGGAAGTCGTTGACGCTCCACGTGATCAGTGCGGCCTGTCGTGAGAGGTACAGGCCGACGTGGTCGATGCCGTGGTGGTCGTCGTAGTCCAGCAGGAGGTAGCCGGCGAGTTGGTAGACCTCTTCGCGGCCCAGGCGGCGGGGGTGGACGGTGGCTTTGCAGTCGAGGAGGAGGCCGTCGAGGATGAAGTCCGCGTCGGCGCCGCCGATGTCGGTGCTGCCGGTGAACTCCGGGCCGCACGTTCGCGCGCGTCGGGGGAGGGCACGGAAGGCGGCGAAGGGCTCTTCGGCGAGTTGTGTCTGGCGGGTGATGTCCTCGACGGCGTAGGCGGGCACGGCCGTGAGGAGGTCGGCGAGCGTGGTGCCGGGGGTCGCGTCTGTGAGGAGGTTGAAGCGGCGGACCGTGCCGGTGCGGTAGACGTCCTCGTAGAAGGCGGCGACGAAGCACAGCCGGGCGAGGCTCTCCTCGTCGAAGAGGCCCGGATGGGCCAGGGCGGTGTTCACGCGTTCCAGCAGGTCCTGTCCTGCGGCGTGCAGCGTGGTGCGGACTGCTGGGGCGGGTGCTCCTCGCAGTGGTGTCGGGCTGCCGAGGGCCGTTATGCCGTGCTGCACGGCTACCCCCAGCGGGCTGCCGAGGGACAGGCGTAGTCGGTAGTCGATGGCGTGGCCCAGGGCGGACCAGTTCGGGTACTGCACGTCGATGGGCTGGATCGGGTGGGGCAGCGCCTCGATGCGGCGGAGGTAGTCGCGCACCACGGCAGAACTGTTGGGTAGGTGCTCGGCCATGAACCGGGAGACGGGTGAGACGGCGTAGCGCAGTTGGCGGGTGAGACTCATCGTGATCATGGGTTGCCCCGCTACGGTGCCGTCGGCGCCGGTGGGGGCGGTGGCCTTCTCGTAATCCTCGACCCAGGTGATGCCGGCCGGATCGAGGTGGCGCTGGGCCCGAGTGACGGCCACGTAGATCAGGCGGGCCTCGTCCGCCCTGAGCGGGCGCTGGACCCCGTCGTCGTCGACCGAGGGGGCGGAGAAACCCTTCCCGATGCGGATGCTGGCCCACTCGCGACCCTTGGCCTTGTGGGCGGTGGAGACGGTGACCTTGGCGCTGCGCTCGTCGGACAGGCGGTCCACGGCGCGGATGATGGTCTCGGAGCCGTAGGTGTCGACCAGCTTGACGATGGCCTTGAGGTCCTGGCCCGCCGTGTCGTGTTCCACGTACTCCTGGACGTCGTCCCAGGAGGTGAACAGGAACAGTTCGGGGTGGCTGGTGCGTCCGCCGGACTTCAGCTCCTGCGCCGCGGTGGCGATGCGTTGCAGGGATGCGCCCCCACCGGTCAGTGCCACGGGAACGCCGTCGTCGAGGAAGCGCAGGACCTCCCCCATCGCGTCGGCGTTGCCGCGGCACAGTACGGCGTCCGCGTTGGCCGCCGGACCGACCCGGGAGTCGGTGGGGCCGCAGCCGGTCAGGCGCATGTCGGAGTCGGCGTGGTGGAGCCAGCGGTTGGCCACCTCGGCGATCCGGGGGCCGAAGCGGAAGGACTGGGTGAGGTGGAGGTGTTCGGCGGGGAAGCCGGTCATCACGTCGCGGGCGTTGCGCCAGCCGTAGATCTGCTGGGCCGGGTCTCCGACGCAGACACGTTGCGCGGGTTGGGCGAGGAAGACCTCCTCCAGAACGGGGTTGGTGTCCTGGGCCTCGTCCAGCAGGACGAAGTCGGCCGGGAGGACGGGCTCGGTCAGCGCCCACATCTTCATGTAGTGGTCGTGCTCGAACCGCAGGCTGCCGTCACGGGAGCAGATGTCCTCCCACGCCTTCTCGGCGTAGGGCAGTAGCGCTCGGGAGAGGAAGCCCTGCGCGGCCGGGCTCAGCCCGTTGATCCGCTCCATGTGGCGGGCCATCACCTGGCGGTCGCTGGTGGTGCAGAAGCGCCGGACCATGCCCATCACCAGCCGGGCCTGGTGGCCGCGGGTGATGCGGCGGGAGTCGATCTCCAGGTCCCGGGGGATGTCCAGCAGTCGTGCTGTCTCCTTGGCGGGGATACGGGTGGAGGCGTTCACCCGATCCCGGTAGGCGTGCCCGACGGCGGAGAACGCCAGCGAGTGCGCGGTGCGGCAGTCGACGTTGCCGTCGAAGCGGCGGCGGGCGTCGTCCGCGATGGAGCGGTTGAACGCGATGTACAGGCCGCTCTTCCGTGTCACGGCGCCCATGAGGATCAACGTGGACGTCTTCCCCGTGCCGGCCCCCGCGATCAGGGCCAGATCCCGGCCCGACGCGAACACGTCTCGTGCTGCCCGCTGTTCCTCGGTCGGCTCCATGGCCCGCACTGCCCTCCCCGTACGCGGCCCCACGTACCGCGACCGTCGAGGCTGCCTGCCGGATCACTGACCGTCAATACCATCTGACCAGCCGCTACGTTGGAGCGAAGGAAATCAGCCATGCCGCGACGGACAGGTGCCTGAACGCCGACGCCGATCGAGCCACCGCGGGAGTCGTTCGCCCCTCGGACGGTCTCGCCGGTCGCTGTCTACGGGGCCGTCACCGCCGGCGCCGGACTGGGTAGCGGATAGGTAGTTGTACGGATACGTGGTCTGTGCGCGGTTCGGTTGGCTGGGTCCATGAGCGATGCGACGGTGTCGAACGCACCACCCGCGCAGTCCCCGTCGTTGCCCGGCCGGGGGTGGATCGTCGCGGCGTTGTGGGCTACGCCACCGCTGCTCTTCTTCGCCCTGATGCATGTCTACGGCGCGGAGATGGCAACCGCGAGTGGCGATGAGGACTACGAGGCCGCGCTTGACCGTGTGATGCCGTGGGTGGAGTGGTCAGGGCTGGGGTCGCTGGCGGTGGCCCTCGTGTTGTGTGCCCTGTTGCCCGACTTCGATGACGGCAGGCGTGTTTTGCGTCGGCCTCTGGCCGTGCTCCAGTTCGTGCTCCTGCTGCTGCCGACGGTGTTGATCCGGAACCTGCCGCTCCCGAGCTGAGCAGAGCGAAGGGAGTTCTTCGGAAGGTGATCGTTTCGTTAGTCACTCAGTCGTCCCGGGGGTGGTTCGTATGACGTCGGTTCCGTTGTGGATGTTGGTGCTGGGGGCGGTCTGTGCGCTGCTGGCCTGTGTGGACCAGCGCAGACTCTGGTCGCTCGCGCGGCATTGGGCGGACTCCCATCCGGGGGTGGAGCCGCCGGGTGAGGCGCACTGCGTGCTCAGCCGCATGTGCCTGGTCGTTGGTGCGCTGCTGGCCATCGGCCTCGCTGTGTGGTTCTCATCCCCCACGGACAAGGACGTCGAGACCGGAGCCCGCACCCTGGGGGCGGTCACTGACCGGAGCGCGCGGGGATGACGAACCGCGGCTGGTGGAAGGTCGTGGGCGTCATCGTGGGCGTCATCGTGGTCGTCGACGTGGTTCTGGTCGTGCTGGCGGTGCTCTGGGTGCGCGCCTGGTGGCACGGGCCGCCCTACCCGGTGGGCGATCCGCGTGCGACCGCAGGCGAGTTGAGGGCGACGTCCCAGACGGTGTACACGGCGGTGGAGGGGACCGAGCCGGTCCACGGCCTTGTCGATCCCAGCTCATGCCCAGAGCGGGGAGGACAGGCGATTGACGGAGGATCCGAGCCCGGGGTGTTCGACCTGGACTTCTCCTGGGAGATGGACATGGGTGGCGAGCCGGTCCACGACGTGCTGCGGGAGGGGCGTGATGCCCTGCTCGACCACGGATGGCGCGTGGTCATGGAGGGCATCTCCTCCCCTCAGGCCGGATCGTTCGGCCTCGAGCGGGGTGACCGCTTCGTGTCGCTGGTCGCGGTGACGAACAACGCTGGTACGCGGTTGTCGGTGCGGGTGAGCTCGTCGTGCGCCGCGCTGCCGGAGGACTACGACGGGCCGAGCCTGGAGAATCAGCTCACCTTCGAGGACCTGGGCCTGGCCCCGCTGGGGACGTAGTCGGGCCTCCATATCTGGGCGAAGGAACGTTCGGTGTTGGTACGGTGACTCGGGGTTGGGGCTGGCGGTGTCGAGCATGGGGGTGGCGTGGTGGTGCGTCGGAGCATCAGGGCGGGGATCGGCGGAGCAGTGGCTCTGCTGGCGTTAGGCGCGAGTTTCCTGACGGGGCGTGTGCTGGCTCCCGATCCGGTGGGCGATGAGCTGGGTGAGGGGTGCGGCGACACGGTGCCGACGGCCGCGGTGAAGACGTTCCTGGAGAGCGACCACATCTCCGTGGAGGTGCCCGAGGAAGCGGATGGGCGCGGCTCGGACGTGGTGCGGTGCGACATACGGCCGGCCGCGATCACCTCCGCCGAGGAGAAGCACGCCAGTGTCAGCGTGGTGATCAGCTCGACCGAGGACGCGGGGGAGTACCTCGTGCCCCAGTCGATCAGCGGGAGTGAGACGGCGCCGTTCGGGCATGGCTGGGTGGGTACCTACGGCCCGGACAGCACGAACGCGGGCGTGGCGACGTTGCTGTTGGAGTGTCCCGAGCAGCCCGGCGGCGGGCTGATGGTGCTGGTGTCGGGGGTTGGGATCCGGACGATCACGAGCTGGTGGCGCAGAAGCACGAGCAGCTGGCCGTGGTCGCGGCGCGACTGGCGCGGGCGGCTGACCAGGTATGGGCGTGCGGTGGCCGGCTCGGGCAGGTCCCCGACTCGGTGACCGTGGCTGAGGAGGGGTACCCGGACACTCCGGTGGACCAGGCCGAGGGGTCGTGTGCCGGGGTGGTCAGCGCCGAGGCGGCGCGGGACCTGGGGATCGAGACGGTGTCGGAGGTGCCGGCCGGGCTGGCCCTGTCGGAGGACTGCCTCGTTCACGGGGAGGGCGAGACCTACTACCTGACCGCGTCCTACGGGCCGGCCGCGGACGACGCCAGAGCCCCGCAGCCGGGAGTGGAGCCGTACCCGGCCACCGCGTCGGCGGCCTGCGGTCGCGGGCAGGGCCGGGCGCACTACGCGGCCGAGGCCGGCGAGGGCCTGCATCGGCTTGAGCCGTCGGATCCCCGGGCGTTCGTGGAGATGTTCGAACGCTTCGTGGCGGCCTCGGCCGAACGCCACGGCTGCGAGCTCGACGAGGACCGGCCGACCGCGGGTGAGGTGCGGGATCTGGCCGAGGACCTCGCCCAACCCGACTCCGCTGACAACGCCCGCTCGCCGACCACCCAGACCGTGCGGGAGATCCTCCCGACGTCCGACTCGGTCGGCCTCGCGGGTTGGGACCTGGGGAGCCATCTGGCGGAGACCGGTGACCAGGCGGAGGTCTGCGCGGAACTGAGCCCCGGGCTGTGTCAGAACCTCCGGGCCCACGTCACCTGGGGTCTGGACCACGACGGCGACGAGGATCGCGGCGTCGACTTCACGGTGCTCGCCTACGACACCGAGCAGCAGGCCCATCAGGCCATCCAGGCCGCGCAGGACTTCTTCGCCCCGTTCGAGGACGCCCGCGACGAGGACTACACCCTGCTGGATCCCGCTGATCTTCCGCACTTCGGCGAGGACGGGATGGGAGTCAGCGCCCAGGACCACACCCAGCTGGAGGAGGACTCCGGCGCCGCCGCCACGATCAGCCTGTTCGCCCAGGGGCCGTACGTCGGCGTGCTGCGGGTCGAGAGTCACGACCTGGCCGAGCGCTGGGCCACGATCAACGAGCTCGGCGGCATCCTCGCTGTCCGCATGAACGAGACAGAGGCCGGCCACCGGCCCGAGACGACCAACGCCTACGGCGACTGAAGGGCGCTCGGGATGAAGGTCGGGGTGAGGGCCCGTCGGATCATGACGGTCGGGGCCGCGTTCGTCATGGCCGCGTCGCTGGCGGGGGCGTTCCTCGCCGGGCACGAGAGCGCCACGGACCCAGTCGCTGATGACCTCGGCGAGGGTTGCCGCGGCACGGTGCCGGCGGCCGCGGCGAAGACCTATCTGGAGAGCGACCACATCGCGGTCACCGAAGGGCCCCTCCAGCACCCGGGGACGCTGCGCTGCTCGGTCACGCCGGCCGCGATCACCTCCGAGGCCGACGAGGACGCGCGGCTCGACGTCGTGATCAGTCCCGGCGAGTACGGAGCCGACTACCTCGATCTCTCCGGGATCCCGGGGGTGACGGTGCCGTTCGGGCACGGTTGGGTCGGCTCCTACGCCCCCGGCGAGGCGCACCCCAGCGTCGGAGTGGCCACGTTGCTGCTGGAGTGTCCCACGCAGCCCGGGGACGCGTTGATGGTCAGGGTCTACGGTGACTGGTCCCGGGAGGACGACGAACTGGCCGCGCAGAAGGACGAGCAACTCGCTGTGGTGACGGCGCGACTGGCCAGACAAGCCGGTCCGGAGTGGGGTTGCGACGGACACCCGGGAGAGGTACCCGAGTCACTGCCACTGGAGGAGCCGACCTCCGACATCCCGGCCGCGGAGGCGACCGGCACGTGCAGTGACGTGCTCAGCGCCGAGACCGCGGCCGTGTTGGGGGTGGAGACGGTCTCCGAGACGCCGGCCGGGCTGGCTCTGGTCGAACACTGTGGCGCGCGCGGCGACGAGGAGGAGTACGACCTGCTCGCCTACTACGGCCCTTCCGCCGAGGACACCGGCATGGGCCAGCCGCACCTGGCCGCCACCGCGGCCTGCGGCCGTGGACAGGGATGGGCACACTATGCCGCGTTCACCGACGAGAACGTAGACGAGCAGCCCGAGCGGGCCGCCGCGCTCACCGATGCGTTCGCGGCCTTCGTCACGACCTCGGCGCAGCGACACGGCTGCGAGACCCCCAACGGCCAGGACCTCGAGACAACTCTGGGAACACACCAGCGGCAGGACACCACGTGACGACGCCGGAGAACCCCCCGCCCTCACCCGGGACGACCATGTGCTCGATCTGGGTCGCCTTCGGACAAGGCGCCCCGCCCGACAAGGCAGCAGCCGAACCCGCTGTGGAGCAGGCCACAGTCGATCAGGAGCCACCACGGAAGGCACGCCTGTCCCCCGTGCAGGGCGTGCAGCGGCGCACCGGCGGCCGCGCCGAGCGCACCGCGCCGGACCGGTTGACGCTCGCGTGGGTCGAGGAACATTTGCCCGTGGGGGCAGACGAGAGAGTCCGGAGGTCCCTACGGGGGGAGTGGTCGTGCACGCTGTGGGCGGACGACCAGACGCGCAGTCTTGGTCAGTTGGTGACCAGGGTGGCCTCCAAGAACGGTGTGCGCGAGTACGAGGTGCGCGACGTCGACGGCGCGGTCCTCGCGACCATCAACCACCGCCCATGGGCGCTACTGCGAGCCCGCCGCCCGTCCTGGAGCCTGCACCTGAACGACCACGAGAACGGTACCGCCTCCGGCAAGCAGGGCCGCCGCCCGTGGTGGCTCATCTGGGGCCTGCCGATGATCCCCCTGGCGCCGTTCATCATCTTCGGAGACTGGTTCGACCCACCCGCGAGCATGCGCCTGCGCGCCACCGGTCGCCGTACGGTGCTGCGCTACCGCGGACTGCGAGCCGTCCTGGAGATCACCGATGACTGGTGCGACCAGCGAGTGGCCGCGGCCCTGCTCTGGCTGATCCACAGGAATCTCTGACCACTCCGGCCGCCGGCCGGTCGCGTCGTCAATCAGTCCACGGCGATGAGAGCTGGACGTGGCCGCCATGACGTGGGTGCACACGGAAGCGTTGTTACCCCTATTAGGGCGATGAGGACCGACCCGCAACCCCGCGTCCACACCTGGGCCAGATGTTGCGACCCTCTGGTAGGGGCGATGAGGACGACCGCGCTGGACGTCGGCGACGTCCTGCGGATCACGTTGCTACCCCTGGCGGGGGCGATGAGGACCCGCTCTCAACTCAGAGCGGGAGGAGCCGATCGACATGTTGCTACCCCCCCCCGTAGGGGCGGCGAGGACCGGACCAGGTCGAGCGGGGTATCCAGGCGTACGCCACGTTGCTACCCCTGGCGGGGGCGATGAGGACCTGTCCGGCGACGACACGGAGGCCACGTCGTGATCGTTGCTACCCCTGGTAGGGGGCGATGAGGACTTGGATTAGCCGACTCTGGGCGAGATCGCGCGCCGCTTGTTGCTACCCCTGGTAGGGGCGATGAGGACCGTGGGGCCGGGGCGTCGTCGTTCAGCACCCGTTGAAGGTTGCTACCCCTGGTAGGGGCGATGAGGACTCGACCCGAACGAGCAACGGCCCGCGCGGCTCGTGGCGTTGCTACCCCTGGTAGGGGCGATGAGGACGCGGCGATGACGTCGGGGTCGCGCTGGGCGGCGATGTGTTGCTACCCCTGGTAGGGGCGATGAGGACCGGCGTCCGGGCTGACCGGACGCCCCAGCCGGCGTTGTTGCTACCCCTGGTAGGGGCGATGAGGACGCCGCCCGCAAGTCCGGCCACCAGGACCGCCTGGTGTTGCTACCCCTGGTAGGGGCGATGAGGACTCCGGGCGTTGCTGGCGGAGCGGTTCGGGATGCGGTTGTTGCTACCCCTGGTAGGGGCGATGAGGACCATCCGGCACGGCCTGGCGATGTTCATCCGCAACCCGTTGCTACCCCTGGTAGGGGCGATGAGGACTGGGCCAAGGCGAACGGGATGCAGACCTGGGCCTACGTGTTGCTACCCCTGGTAGGGGCGATGAGGACATCCACAATCCAGCTATACACGCCCGGGTCGCGGCGTTGCTACCCCTGGTAGGGGCGATGAGGACCTGTCCGGCTCCCCTCACGGCTCGCCCCCAGCCGCGGGTTGCTACCCCTGGTAGGGGCGATGAGGACCGGCAAGACTCCAGTGAAAGGACAGCCACACATCCTGTTGCTACCCCTGGTAGGGGCGATGAGGACCACCACCATAACCAGTGCCCGGTTCAGCAGATCAACGTTGCTACCCCTGGTAGGGGCGATGAGGACTGGAAGATCGTCGGGGCGGCCGTCACCGTCGGCGTCCCGTTGCTACCCCTGGTAGGGGCGATGAGGACCCGCCCGGCGCCGGGGCAAGGCCATCGGCGGCGTCAGGTTGCTACCCCTGGTAGGGGCGATGAGGACTCTCAGCGCCCGCAGAAGCGCCCCGAACCCCCTCCCGGTTGCTACCCCTGGTAGGGGCGATGAGGACCGGTTCCTGCCCAGCGGCACGCCCCGCCGCCAGACGTGTTGCTACCCCTGGTAGGGGCGATGAGGACCCGGGAGCTGGCACAGCATCTTCATCACGTCGTCGAAGTTGCTACCCCTGGTAGGGGCGATGAGGACGGCCGGGCCCGTCGTCGGTGGGCGGCAGCATCACGTTGCTACCCCTGGTAGGGGCGATGAGGACCTGCTCGCGCACACGGGCGCGGCCGGGCTCGTCTTGTTGCTACCCCTGGTAGGGGCGATGAGGACCCGCGCGCTCCACATGCCCAGTCACCTTGTCACCGTGGTTGCTACCCCTGGTAGGGGCGATGAGGACCCCACGGTAAAGGCGCAGGTGGCCGCCAAAGTTGGTCGGGCGCCTGAGCGGGGTTTTGCAGCGGACCGTCGGTCGTGTCGTTGAGGCCGGGGTGTTGCTGAAATCTGGGGCCGCGGGTGGGGCTCAGAGAACGTCGGTCGGGGCCGGCTCGGTGGCACCCCACTCGTGGCGGACGGGCGTGGCGCCTGGCGGGAAGGTGTAGACGAGGACGTTGTCGTAGGTGAGGTCGAGGACGGCTTCGACGCTGGTCTTGAAGCGGCGGAGTTGGGCGTCGGTGAGTTGGCCTTCGAAGACGCTGCGTTGGACGTGGTGAAGGTACTTGCGGCAGGTGCGCAGGATCTTGGAGTTGCGTTCGGCGGCGGTGTCGTAGACGACGATGACGTGCATGGGCGGCTACCACCAGATGCGGAAGGGCTTGTACGGGGCGCCTTCCAGGCAGCGGCGGGTGAGCGCCAGGGCGTCGAGGTAGAGGAGTTCGTCGTAGGCGACCGGGCGGCCGAGGGCGCGGTGGGAGACAGCGACGGCGAATTCGTCGCGGACCGTTTGGACGACAAGCTTGCGGCCGGCGTCGCTGAGCATGGCGTGGTTGGTGTCCTGGTCGAAGTGGTGGTGCTTGAGCTGCTTGCGGTTGGCCATGCGCAGCAGGATGCGCTCCGCGAAGAGCGGCTTGAACATCTCGGCCAGGTCCAGGACCAGGGAGTGGCGTTGGCGTTCGAGGCTGCTGTGGAGGAAGGCGATGCCGCTGTGGAGAGGAGTGAGCCGCACCGCGGTGAGGACGCGCGCGTAGGTGATGCCGTTGACGTAGCTGACGAAGGCGTTGCCGGCGTTGCGGGGAGGGCGACGGCTGCGGCCGTTGAGCTGGAGCCAGTCGGGGAGCTTGGTGTCGATGACCTCCCAGGCGGAGCGTCGGAAGGTGCCTTCGGCGCCCATCAGATGGGAAGGCGTTGTGACTTCCTGGATGGTCGACTGGAGCGTGGCGTAGGGGCTGGCGAGCAGCTGGCGGTCGATGACGCGGCGGACGTTGAAGGCGCAGGCGTTCACGATGCTGCGCGCGATGTCCATGCTGGCTAACGGGTTCTGGGCGAGGGCCGCCTGGGCCAGGACGGTGGATCCGGAGGTGCTGATGTCGGACGTGAGTAGGGATCCGGCGTAGTCACCGTAGTAGCTCAGCAGGTGGACGCTGTTGCGGTGGCGGTTCAGCAGGGAGACGACGGCCGTGTTGATGTCGGTCTCGGCGCAGGCGACGATGTCCCGCACGTCGGTGACGGGGATGTGGACCTTGTCGCCGGTCTCGCGTTCGATGACCAGGGATTCGTCCTTGCGGCGGATCCGGCAGGGACTGGTGAGCCAGTAGGTGCGGGCGGCGGCGGGCATGTCATTCCGTCCAGCAGTAGTCGGTGAAGCTGCATCCTCGGCACCGGCTGCGGGGCAGGCGGTCCGGTGAGGCGGGGGCCGAGGCGACGGCGAGCACCTGGGCGATGTCGGTCTCGGCCTGAGCCGCGGCCTCGGCGGTGTACGGAAAACGCTGGGTGCGGCGCGTCGCGGGGTAGTGGAGGATCGCTCCCTCGACGTCGATGCCGAAGCGGTGCAGCTGGTGGCAGTAGTGGTAGGCCTGTGCCCGGTCGGCGTCGCCGGGGCGCGCGGATGACTTGACCTCGTGCACCCAGCGCTCGCCGTCGATGAAGTCGAGACGGGCCGCTCCCAGGTCCACGGGACTGTGTCGGGAGTAGGAGGTGTCGTGGACCGCCTCGCCGAGTTGCACGGTGGAGCTGAGGTGCTCGGGACGGATGCCGCGGAGGTAGAGCCACAGCTGACGGTGGCAGTGATGGAGGTACTTGATGTGGACGCCGCCGACGTCCTCGTAGGAGATCACAGCACTGCCCCCCGCTGGTACGCGCTGGCCGGGGCGTTGCGTACGGCTTGCAGGCCGAGCGTCTCGTCATAGTCGCCGTCGATGACCCGGACGCGGAGGTTCTTCTCCCACTGGGTGAGCCTGCCGCCCCAGTGCGGCAGCGGGACCAGGTACTGCTCGGACAGCAGGCGGCTGGCGCCTTTGTCGTCCCCCGTGTCCAGAGCCTCCTTGTACGCCTCGAGGTCCTGGAGGAGAACGGCCTCCGTGCCCTCGAACATGGCGTCGAACTCCTCGGCGAGTGAGGAGCGGTCGTCGAAGGGCTGGCGGAAGGTGAGAAAGCCGCGGTCGAAGCGTTCGCGGTGCCCTTCGACGTCCTTTCGCCACTGCTGGCCCCAGTCGGTCTTCTCGTAGATCTCGTCGAGCCAGGTGGTGGCGGTGCGCTCGTCAACGATGTGCCCGTCGTGCTGGGTGAGTTTCTTCCACGCGTATTCGGTGGGCTCGGCCGGGTAGATGCCGTCCGCCCACAGGGTGTCTGCGCTGCCTCGGCGCTTCGTGTAGGTGGGCTGGTGGACGACGACCGGTGCGGGAGGGCGATGGGCGTAGCGGTTGACGCGGCCGAAACGTTGCAGGAGCGCCTCAAGGTCTGCCGCCGAGGTGTGACACAGGTCGAAGTCCAGGTCCAACGAGACCTCGACGGCCTGGGTGCCCACCAGTAGTCCGGGGAGGCGGCGTTCGGCGTCCTTGCCGAAGCGCCCCTGGATACCGCGCTCGATGGTGTCGCGGTCCATCCGGCGGAAGCGGGAGTGCAACAGGAACGCCGACCCTGGACCGTGCAGGTCGGCGCAGCGGCGAGCAAGCGGCTCGTAGAGGTCGATCGCGTCGCGGACGTTGTTGGCCACGACAAGGACGGAACGGCCGGCGGCGAGCTGGGTCTCGATCTCGTGGAGGGAGGCCGGGTCGGTCAGGTGGGCCTCGCGGGTGCTCAGGCGGTGGCGGGCCGGAGGGGGCGTCCCCGTCGGTGGCTCCACCTCGGCGACGGGCCCAGTGCCTTTCAGTGCGTTGCGGACCAACGTCTTCAGCGTGGTGGGGAAGGTCGCGGACATGACGGCCACCCGGCCGCCGAGCTCCGCCCAGAAGCGCATCATCGCGAGGATCATGCCGAGGCGGTGGGCATCGTAGGCGTGGAGCTCGTCCAGGACCAGAACGGAGTTCGCGCTGTCGGCGAGGACGCTGGAGTGGACGGGCCCGGCGAGGGCACCGCGGAGAAGCTGATACGGGGTGCCGACGCGGAGCAGTTCGCGGAAGTTCTTGGTGGCCTTCGCCCGGGAGCGGGCCTTTGCTGCTGCCTTCACGGACCGGTCGGCGTCGGCCACGAGGCCCTCGTCGGAGCATTCGTCGGCGAGGGAGCGGTCCAGGTGGAAGGAGGCAGCGTGGGCGTGGGCGACGCCGATGTCATCGGGAGCCCGCAGCTCCTTGCCGAGGCGCTTCACCATCGCGTTGATGCTCGCGAGGTAGGGGAGGAGATAAAAGAGACGGGGCGTCCCGCCTGTGGTGCGTGACAGTTCGGCGATCTGCCTGGTTGCCCAGAGCAGGGCGCCCTCCGTCTTTCCGCTGCCGGTCCAGGAGCGGAGCAGGAGGTGACCGTTGGTCTCGGCCGCGTTCGTTTGCTGGGGGCGGAGCGCGTGACCGTCGGCGGCGAGTCGTTGGGCAAGCTCGGTCGGGTAGTCGGGTGTCAGCGGGTGGCGGCTGTGCAGGGACGCCTGGGCGGAGGAGAGGTGGTCGGCCATGGTGACGACGCCCTGGAGCAGCACCGCCGTGCGGCCGTCCGGGTCATTCGGCCGCAGCATCTTGTTCCAGCGATCGTGAAGGTCCTGGAACAGCCGGTGGGCGGCGGCGACGAGGCCCTCAACGCTGGTGTCGGATCGGTCGTCGCACGGCAGGTCGGAGCGTCGCGCGGTCTCATGCAGCCACATCAGGAGGTCGCTGAGGGCTGCTTGGTCGGCGGGGGTGAATCTGGCGTGGAAGTGCGTGGGCTCGTCGGCTCCGTAGAGGTTGAAGATGGGCGTCTTGGCAGAGGGCTCGGGCCCGCACGTAAAGGGGCGGTGGTGCGCGGCGACGGCACTGGCGACCCACAGGCGGCCCTCGGCCGGCAGCCTCGCCAGCAGCAGCTCGACGAAGCCGAGCGAGAGGACCTCGTGACGCTCGCCCCAGGGGGTGCTCGGCTCGTCGGTGTTGCCGATCATCCGCTGGAAGCCCGCCGGTATCTTGCCGGTGTCGTGCAGCAGAGCTGCCAGGGCGGCCCAGGTCCAGAACTCCGCCGGCACCCCGGGAATGGCACCGATCCTCGATCGGATGCTCCGCAGGGCGCGCAGCGTGTTCAGCAGATGGCTGGTGAGCAGCTCACCGGCCTCGCCCCTCTTCGGGGAGCCCTTCGCCCGCAGGTCGTTCATGAGTTGGTCCTTGCTCCTCCGGCTGGAATGGCCAACTGGTGTGGGTGGACGGAAGGGAGCAGCGCGACAGCCTGGCCGCTGTCGGTGGACCATCCCGTGTCGATGAGCGCCGGCGAGCCCGAGGCGGCGTAGCAGTAGCCGTCCCACCTGACCCGTTCTCGGTCCAGTGACACGGCGGTCGTCAGACGCATCGGCGTGCCTGTGGCGCCCGGGACGTTGTCAGGAACGATGGCCCGTCCCTGGGTGCCCGGCGACTGCTGCAGGGTCACCAGGCGGGTGACGACCGAGACGAGGTCCTGGCTGCGCCCCAGTTTCAGCGGCCAGACGGGTCGGCGCAGGGCCTTCTGCCACAGGTCGAGGTCGTCCAGGAGCCAGACCCGGAGCGTGACGCGCGCGAGGAACTCGCGGTCCTTGATCGTGGTGTTCGTGGGCGTGCCGGGGTCGCCGAGGGGGTGGTACGTCTCGAGGTCCACCCCCGTACCGGCGGCGTGGAAGGTCGCGGCGAAGCGGGTGTGCGTCGGGACGTGATCCCATCCGCCCGCGGCGGCCGCGAGCATGCCACCGACGGTGGAGGGCGGCGGGCAGGGCAGTCCGACCTGCATGCCGGCGTAGAGCGGGTTGCGGAAGCTGACCACGGGGGCCGTGACGGTCAGCTCCAGTGCCTGAGTCATGACGTCTTACCTCACGGCTGACATGGGCGATGGCGGGTGGTGGAGCGGTGGCTCCCCGGGCGGGGCGATGAAACGGCCGGCGGCGGCGACTACGCAGCTCGGTCGTCGAACCAGTCATCGTGCGTGCCGGCCTCGAACTCGTCGGCGAGGGTGTTCAGAATCGTTCGCGGGTGATTCAGGATCAGCTTTTTCTCGGCGATGAGGTCGTCGAGGTCGGCCTTCGCCTTCTCGCGCTGGCTGCCCAGGAATCCGGGGGCCCAGCCGATGCGCACGGGACCATCCAGCTCACCCGCCCACGCCTTGATCTCTTCGCGCAGCACCTCGGCGTCGAAGTAGGTCGCGCGCTGCCGCTCGCGCACCACCCGGGTGAACGGGTTGGTGCCGCCGAAGATGGGCGCCAGGATGACCAGCCCGGGGGTCCGGTCTCCGTAGTGCGCCGACCACTTGGCCCCGCCCTTGACCATCGCCATGGTGCGCAGCAGCACCGCCACCCGACGACGTCGTTCCGTGACCGCGAGGCGAACGCACTCCACACCGCGCAGGGTGACCTTGCTGCCGCCGTCCTTGACGAGTGACTCGGCGAGGGGCGTCGGCAACGCGGGCTTGGTGGTCTTCCCGCCGATCTCGAACGTTCCGACGCGGGGCAGATCCAGCAGCAGGTCACCGGCGAGGTCCGCGGTGTACATCTGGTGCTCGTGGATCACCGGATGCGTACCGGGCTCGAAGTCCCGGCTCATGGTGCCGAAGTCCATCTGGGGTTCGTTGGGCACGACGGCGACCAGCGTGCCGGTGGCCAGCACGGTGTCCCGCATGAAGGTGCCCGACTCCGTCCGCTTGCCGTCCTCGGTGCCGGCCTTTACGGCGATCATGTAGCCGAACAGGTCGTCGTCCAGGTACAGGTCCGGGCGGCCGTGGGTGTACGCCTGCTGCTTCTTGCCCTCCCCGCTGCGGATCACGGGCGAGGTCGCCTCGGCCGCCGGCAGGCTGTCCCGGAGCCACCGCCGGCTCGCCTGCGCGGACACGTAGGGGTATGTCTCCCCGCGGCCCACCCTGAACTGCTTGACCATGCCGCGGTTGTCCTCACCGCGTCCGTTGTTCGGTGCCCCGGCCTTGATCTCCAGGACGCTCTGACCCACCAGGAACGTCATCGCGTTGCTTCCTCCTCGTTGTCGGCCCCTGCCGCCTGCGCAGCTTCTTCGACTTCCTGCATCTCTTCCTTCGAGCCCTTGGGCTCCCAGCCGGCGGTGCCCAGCGCCTCGATCACGGCGAACACCAGCAGCCGACGCCACGACCAGGACCGGTCGTCCTCAAACAGCAGTCGGTAGTCCTGGACCGGCAGTAGCGTCGGCGTGGCTCCCTCCGGACGCGGGTACAGCAGCCAGTCCACCGACTTGGTGCGGAACCAACCGTGGAGGTTGCCGCCCTTGCTGTTGGCGCGGATGAAGTCCCGAAACGGGCCGGGACGGTCGTCCTTGCTCAGGAGCCCCGCGACGCGCTGCGCCAGAGCCTTGATGCGTTCGACGTCCTTGTCATCCATGGTCAGCACCTCTCGGCAGTAGGACACGATGAGTGGGCTCAGCAGGTGTATCTCGGACGGCAGGCGGACCGTCGCCGAGATCTGCGTCAGCAGGTGACCGACGGCGAAGTCCAGCACCTGGGACGGTCGGGCGAACGCCCGCTTGGCCAGGAACGCCTCGCCCGGCACCTGCTTCGTGCCCTGTGTGGCCACCAGCGCCTTGTAGCCGGCCTGGGCGTCGCCGGATCTTCTGGTGGACCGGAGCCACTCGGCGACGGGCTGCCCGAGTTCCTGGGTGGCGAGCGACTGCTCCTTGTTCGAATTCGACAGCACCATCAACTCAACGGGGGCGGTGATGCGACGGCCGTATGCCCGTACGGCGTGGAGTACCGCCAGCTCACGTGCGTACGGACCCGGCTTCACCCCCTTGGGCATGGCGAGCGAGGCCGCGCGCTCGGTCCTGTCCACGGCCTGCCCGGTGGTCTCGGCGAGGAAGTCGTCGTCCCAGGAGTGGATGAGGACGGCACGACCACCCGACAACGTTGAGCCGTAGGGGAACGCCCACAGGCAGGCCACGCACGGATAACACAAGGGGGTGCCCTGGTGGCCGCGGGCCGTGGTGTTGCGGTGGGCGACGCTGGCGCCCAGGGGAATGTCCACCTTGCCGAACCAGGTGTACGCCTCCCGGCCGCAGTAGGCGCACGGTGCGTCCAACCGGTCCTCGGGTCCGGGCGCGGCGCGCCACTCGCGGATCGCATCCTCTCGCTGCTGATGTGACTGCTTACCTCGATTGGTCGGATTGATCTTCGAGTTCGGCCAGAGCATGTAGCTGGCGCCGAGCCAAAAACCACCCGGATCAGCAGCTTTGATGACCTTGCGAGTGGCCACAAGATCGTTCGTCATGCGCTCCACGACGAACGTGAAGGCCGCCGGAGTCAGCTGCTCGGGATGCTCGACCTCGGCCATAGCCGCCAGCGCGAACGCTCCGACGCGTTGCAGCGGGCTCGGTGTCAGGACCACCGACCACTCCGTCTGCCGCGTGTCAGTCATCGTGGGCGCTCCTTCCTTCGGAGGGATGGTGGGAGCGGAACGCGGGGGCGGTTGCGCATCTAAGGGGGCGTTGTCAGGCACCGATCCACCCCATGCCGGCGGCGTTCGCCTGGCCGAGGCCCCACGAGTGCACGGCCGAGAGCGTCTCCGGCGGACCGGACAGCGTCACCTCGACGCAGGCGCCCGGCTTCTTGCCCCCTGGCCCGTTGGCCGCAGCCACGGCGAACGACCTCTTCGGGCCGACCCAGCTGACCGCTTCGAGCATGATGCCGGCGTCCAGGCCCAGCGTCTCCGCCTTCCGGCGCAGGTTCCCCTGCACATACACATCCCACCCGGGCTCGCCCGGAAGGCACCACGCCTGGTGCTGAACCCGTTGGCCGGCGTCATCCCTGCCGGACGACTTCATGACCACGGGAGTCACCGTCCGGAACGACGCGCGTCCGGAAGAGAAGTTCGGAGCCTCGAGGACCTGCACCTGGTCGACGAAGAGGGCGGTCGCGCCCCATCCGATCACCGGAGTGGCACTCAGCGCGGCGGCCCACCCTTCGACGACCGCGGGCATCGGGCTCCCCAACTCGACGACGCCCGGCCCGTGCGTCCCGTACACCCCGCGGCGTCGCCTCGCCTGCGGGAAGACCGGAGCGCTGTAGCCGAACGGCACCATGCCGTGCGGCCCCCAACCGTCCCGGTGCAGCCGCGCCCCCAGGTCCGCAGCTCCGCGTTCCAGCAGGCCATAGCAGAACCCTCGACCGGGAGCGAGCACGTCGTCCCACTCCAGCTTCCGTGCCTTCGTATGCACAGCGATACGTAACCGCACGTCCCACCCCACCCTGATCCCGAACCCCGCCCGGGCAGCGGTCACCGCTCCCAGGCCCGTTGTCAGTGGCCCCTGGCACAGTGACGAAACGAAGCCCACGACGTGCGTGGGCACTCCGTCGTCCTGACGCAGGGTCCCTGACGAGGGACTGAAAGTAGCACCACTGGGCCTATCAAAACAATCGAACAGCCATTAAGTAGCAAGGACCATCCCTAGGTGGGCAAGGCGGTCACTTGCGACTTTCGCCTATCCTCAAGTCGTCATCGCCCCGCCGAGGCTGCAGCGTCAGCTGTCTGGGGTGGCAACTTGCTGCTTGACGGCTGAGGATCGCCTCGAATTCAGCATCATCGCCCCTACGAGGGGAACAACAACCCGTCGCCGCGTTTGGGGGGAGAAGCTGGCCACCCGTTCCGATCCGCCGCTTCGGCACACATTGAAGCGAGCCCCTACGTGCCGACGCTCTGCACTTTCAGCGACACACCAGCGCCGCCAGCACAACCGACGATCCGCTGCAAAACGCCGCCGGAACTCCCCGCCGAGACAAGCTGCCACCTGCGCCTTTACCGTGGGGCCCCTACCAGGGGTGGCAACCCGTCGCCTCCGCCGTTGCCGATGACGGCGGCGGGGTGTACTCATCGCCCCTACCAGGGGTGGCAACATCCACAGCGCGGTGATCGCGAGGAACACGATCCCGCGTCCTCATCGCCCCTACCAGGGGTACCAACAGCGCGAGGTCGGAGTATGCGGCGAGACGGCCGGTGGTCCTCATCGCCCCTCTGAGGAGTACCAACTCGCGCACCGCGAGGAACTCATCCAGCAGGCCGCGGGCCGCCATCGCCCCTTTGAGGGGAACCAACGAGTGAGGATGGGAGATCTTCCGCGGGCCCCTGCGGCCTCGCTGGTGTTCATCGTTCCTCGTTCGTCCGTCGGGCGGCTGAGAGGCGGTAGTTGGCGCCGGTGATGTCGGAGGCTTTGTGGAAGGTCTCCGGTGCGGCGGGCGCCGGCCATGCCAGGATCAGATAGTCCTCGACCGGTTCGTCGGTGACCAGGTCGTACAGGGTGTCCCGGCCTCGGGCGTGGACGCGGACGCGGTAGGTGCCTGGGCCTGCACAGGTGAGGGGTGGCAGGTCAGGCACCGTGCCGTCAACGGGTGACGCCACGCGCAGAGCACCCGTGGTCGACTCGACGGAGATATCCATCATCTCCTCCCACGAAGCCAGGTCCACGGCGGACGGAGGAGCGGAGCGCGGCGCGACGGACACGGAGACGGGGCCGTTGGCGACTCCCGTCAGGATGGCCGCCGCGCCGGGCTCGTCAGCTCCGATCAGACCGTTGCTCCCCTGGGGTAGATGGCCAGGATGTATGTCGGGGTCGATCAGCCAGAAGGTGGCATGGTCGACTTCGACTTCTACCCAGGCGTCACTGTGCTCGGGGGAGGGATGTGTCATGGAGTCACTCTGCCGGTTTTTCAGGTGTTCCCCTGGCCACGTTGAGGATGCGGTTCCACACGGGTCGGGATGATCTGTAGCCCTCGGGGGTGAGTTTCTGCAACTTCTGGATCAACTCCGAGTTGGTGGCCTCCGGGTGGTTCGTTAGCACCTCGATGGCGAGGTTGAGGCGGGGGTCGTTGGCGTAGGGGTGGGCGCCGCTGGGGGTGCCGGGGCGGCGGCCGGCGTGTTGGCCGGGGTGGCTGCGGTGGTTGTCGGCGAAGTCCCAGATGCGGTGGAGCTTCCACTGGGGGCGTCGGCGTCCGCTGGGGAGGTCGATCCAGGTGTCGGGGTGGGGGAAGTTCGAGGGCGGGTCCTTGAGCCAGTGGCTGATGGTGGTGGTGTCGGTGTGTCCGCAGGCGCGGGCGAAGTCGGCAGGACCTCCGAGGTCGTCGGGGTTACCGGTTCGGACGGTGGCCGTTCGGCGCTGGGCGCGGTGGTTCTCGTACCAGCGGGTCCAGGTGGTGACGTTCCAGCGGGGGCGTGGTGGTCCGGGGCGGCCGGTGAGGAAGTCGGTCGGGTCGGGGTGTCCGTTGCTGGCCCGTTGGGCCCAGAGACGTTCCAGGGTGGAGACGCTCACGTTGTGCAGGGTGGCGAGTTCGCTGCGGGTGGCCAGTTGGACCTCTGAGGCGTCAGCGCCCACGGCTCTCCTCTGTCGCGGCTTCGCACGTCGTTGATGCTGCCGGTCGAGAGGGCCGGCGGTGCGGGTCCGAAAGTAGCCGACGAGAGTGAGCGGGAGGTGGGAGGTCGGCGCCTGTGTGCTCCGACTGGGCGACGAGGAGGCGGGGGTTGGCGTGGTCGCCCGTACGATGAGGGTTCCTACTGTTTCGGTATTGCTCCTCGGTGAAGGGGGCGCTGGAAGTAGGTCGGTGGTCGGCCGGTTGCCCACTTGTGTCGACTGCCAGCAGCGTGCCCGCCGCCGGGTTTCCGGTGGCGGGCACGTGTGCGATGAAGCGAAGGGCTGCGGCTAGCCCTCGTTTTCGCGCTGGTGGGGGATTGCTCTTGGTTCGGAGGGCGCGCCGCCGGTCTGGCTCTCTTCGCGGGGGCGGGGGATGAGCGGGATGGCGCGCTCGGTCCAGTCGTTGCTTTCGTCGTCTTGGCGGTGGGAGTCCTGCATCATTCGTGCTCCTCGGTGAAGGGGTTGGAAGCGGCGGTTGCCCTCGCCGCTTCGGTGGGTCGGTCAGTTCGTCAGGCGGGGCGGGTGGTCTGACGTGTCTGGGCTTGCTTACGGATCGCCTGGCCGAGCAGGCGCATGATGTTCTGGGCCACGTCGAGGGGCACGGATTTCATGTCGAGGTGTACGGGGGCGTCGGGCCCGAACACCTCGAGGTGGCCTTCTCCTCCGTAGCCGGCGAAGGTCAGGCCACTCGCGTTCGGCCACTCGCTCACGTCCGCGCCGTTCGGCAGGTGCACGGTCAGCCGCTCGATGAGTGCGGCGCGGGCCCGCTGGCGCTTGTCGCGTTGGGCGCTGGCGACCCGCATTTCCGCGATCCGCTTGAGGTAGGGCGGCATGAATCGCCGGGTGATTTCCCTGGCCAGCACGGCGGGCCCTCGGTTGGCTCGGACGGTGATCCGCGGGGCAGGGTTGGCCAGCTGTGTGTCCTCGTCCACGGGCGGGTACCTGCCGGTCACCACCACGCGGCCCGCGTCTTGCCAGTGGGGGGAGACGACGATGCGAGGGCCGGCGGGGTGGGTCAGTACGGACCACCAGGTGACCCCGGCGTAGTCGGTCTCGCAGGTGACGGCCCAGTCGGTGCCGAGCTTCTCGGCGGTTTGGCGGCTCAGTTGTTCGAAGTCTGTGCGTTGCATCTGGTGCTGCTCTCATGGTGGAGGGGGACTGGACGGCCCGGTTCGGGGGCGGTGGTCGGGGTTGCCCTCCCGGCCACCGCCTGAGCCGCCTTCAGTGATTGGATTGGGGGAAGAAGGCGTTTGTTCAGCGGCTCTCGGCTCTACCAGGCCTGGATCTCGCGGGCGAATGCCTTGATGATGGCGATCTCCGAAGAGGCTCCGAGAACGACGTCGCCCCACCGACTCAGTTCTCCGGGAAGATCCGCCGGGTGCTGGTACAGCAGTGCCCAGTCGTCTGTGTTTCTCTGGCAGTGGAGGAAAACGTCCTCGGGGACGGCGTTCTCTACCCAGACGGCCCATTCTCCGAATGCGGTACGGACGGTGTGAGCGGAGTACCCCGCGATGACGAGGTATGCCTCGATTCTGCGCGACTTTGCGTGCTGTTCCTTGAGGTCGGCCTGTGACCAGTGCTTTTGCCGGGCGGCTGCCGCGGCTTCATGGCTGGCCGGTGATTTGGGAAGGACACCCGCAGGCAGTGTTCCGTCGGCGACAAGTGCTGTCTCGCCGGATGTCGTGGACGTGTAGACGGTCTGGTTGGGTGCGAGTTCCTGTGGGTCAAAGCTTTCTTCCAGCGAGGTCCACAAGATTTCGCCGGTGGTGGGGTCGCTGGTGATGACGATGTACTCGTCAATGGCGAGTTGATCCGCTGCCATAGAAATGGCTCCTGGTGAAGGGGGCTGGTGGATGGCGTTCTTCGGTGAGCGTCCGGAGAACTTGGCGATCGAGTCGGGGTTGCCCTCCCGACTGGGATGAACACCTTTATTGGACCATGTTTTGCGATGCGATGTCGTGCACCCCGCGTGCGCCGAAAGGGTGAACTTCGCTGAGCGGCGACAGGACGCACTCAGGGCCGATGTCGGGTGATGGTCGTCAGAACTGCGCGGACAACGGGTCTCGCACCGCAAGGTCACCTGCCTCGCGGCGTTCGTGCTTCCGTCACCCTGTGCAGGGTTGAGCTATCGCCGCTCCCACTACCTCCAGGAGGTGGTGCGTCGCCCGGCCTGCCCGCAGCCTGGTCGTTAGGTCTCGAGGAGGAGTTGCTTCCACGTCCCGTCGTCCAGCGCGGTCATCAGCATGTGCTTGAGCTCGCCGCGTACTTTCCTGGTGAACCTGTCGGGGTCGAGATCCGCCGCCCCGGGGTAGGTGCCGAACGGGGCCAGGGCGCGGCGCACGGCGGCGTACTGGCGCGGGTGGCGCTCGGCGATGTGCTGTCGTACTCGTTGTTCGATGTCGCTCCAGGGCTGGGCGGCTCGTTGTTCGGCTGCCTGGGCATCGCGGATGAGGCGCTGTACGAGGTGACGCCACTCGGCCATCCGCTGTTCGACGCCGCGGTAGAAGCGGCGGGCGCGGATGATCCGGTAGACGTCCGGGGCGGCCATCACCGACAGCTCGTGGTAGTCGAGCGGTGCGAGCATGAGGTTGCGGTCGTCGACGCGGGCGGTGGGGGTGGTCTTGTCGGCGAGTTCCTGGAGCGCGGCCATCCAGTCGTTCAGCATCGCGGGGTGGCGTAGGGCGGTGATCCGCTGGTTCTGCGTGCAGACGTCGTCGGATACGCGTGCGCGGAAGGCCCGGTCGCTCAGGTCCAGGAGGTCGTCGACGGCCGGTGGGCGGGGTGCGTGCAGGAGCCCGTTCTCGGCGGCTTGTTCGATGACCTCCACCCCGTCGGCCACGTCGTTGCCCCAGCCGGGTGGGTGGGCGGGGAGCCCGGCCTGGGCCAGGAGTGTGCGGCGCAGCGTGTTGGCTTCCTCGCGGTGGTGGTTGCGCAGCCAGCGGAGCGCCACCAGATCCGCGCGGTATTGCCGGCGCCGTTCGAGCTCCGTCACGGTCAGGTACTGGTGGCGGCGTTTGTGCAGAGTACGGGCCTCGCACAGCGCGGCTCGTACGCACCTGAGTCGGTGATCGGTGACGTCCAGGCGCGGGTCGTGGGTGTAGGTCATGCGCTCGACGGCCGTTTCCAGGTCGCCGGCGGCGCAGTTGAGGGCGTCCAGCCAGTCCTCGCACCATTCCGACGAGCGCAGGCCGGCGGCCACGGAGGGCCGGGTCCGGCCTTCGGCGTCGGCGATGGCGGTGGTGACCAGGACGTGGAAGTCGGCCTGCCAGAGCGGCTTGAGGTCCCAGGACGGCATACGGGCCACCTGGGCCAGGGACAACGGCTGCCTTCGGTTCGTACCGGTCATCGGACTCGCTCAGCAGTCGGCCGGGACATCAGGCGGACCTGATGCTGGGGCGAGCGGGGACCGGGACGAGCCACTGAGGTGGGTGACCCGGATCGGTGCGCTGAGCAGGGCAGGAGGGCGGCACGAGCCGGCAGGGCCCGTGGCTTGGCCGCCGCCCTCAGGGGAGCAGCGGGAGTCGAGGCGCCGGCTTCGAGACGTGACCAGCGGGCCGGCGGCCGGTCTTCCCCCGACCGGAGGGTGCGGGAAGGACGTCTCCGGGTGCTGGACGGGCTGACGCGGCTGGCTCTCGTCGCTCCGCCGCAGGCACTCCAGTACCCGGCGGAGCGTCTCCAGTCCGTTGTCGAACTCCGGATCCTCCGCGCCTGGGGTGCTCAATGGCCGGCCCCACTCCGCCCGCCAGGACTGCCTTTTCACGCGTACGCAGTACGGCGCGCAGGCGAACAGCTCATAGGTGGTGGGGGCGAAGCCCTCCCTGGCGGGCGGCAGGGTGACCACCCCCAGCCGTAGCCAGGAGACACCCAGGTGCCGACCGCAGCGCACGCAGTCGATGCCCGTCTGCTGCCGCGGAGTCAACGACATAAGGTTCGGCAGTACCTTCCGGGCGCTCGGGTGGTGCTTGATCTGGGCCACCACCGTCATCACCGCGTGTCCGCCCGGGTTGCCCGAGGGAGGCGGTGGTCGGTGTCCAACGGTGCCGCGCGCCTGCGGCCTACCGCTTGGTGGCCACTCATGGAGTCGCCTCCTGTGCCGGCGCGGGACAGGTGTGCTCGGCCTGCTCGGCGTCGCTGAGCAACAGGCCGCAGGCGCATTGCTCCCGATGGGGGATCGGGTTGCGGATGTGGTCCGGCGTCCCTTCCGGCCAGTCGATCGGCTCAGGCACGGCTCCTCCCCTCCCGTTCGTCGGGTCGCTTCGGCCTGTGACTGGTCGAGCCCGGCAGCGTGGCGCCCGGGATGGTCGCGCCGTCGCGCGAGGTCCTGGACGAGGGGGTGCGCGTCGGCTGGTGCGGTAACGACATGGGTGGGTGCCTCCCTGCCTCGGCTTCGTGGTGTGGGGGTAGGTCACCAGGTATCGGCACCCTGAAGAAGGCTGATCTGTGTCTGAACGGTGTCTGAACGTAACCGTCGGAGGATTCGTGGGCCGGGGTGTCTGAACGGTGTCTGAAGAGCGGTCGTGGCCCTCCCGTCGGGGCTTCCGGCGGGGGAGGGTGACGTGGTGTCAGGGCTACCGTGGAAGGCGAGGGGCGGTGGAGGGAGCGCACGATGCCACAGCACCAGCCCGCGTTGATGACGCATCCGTTGACCTACGCCCGGCTTCAGCAGGGCTGGAGCTATCGCGGAGCGGCCCGCAAGCTCGCCGAGGCGGCGTCGGCGCTGGGGATCAACCAGGCGCGGGGCGGGTCGGACAAGTTCTGGCGGTGGGAGAAGGAGGGCGTCACGCCCGATGCCGACTCCCAGCGGGCTCTCGCGCACGCGCTGGGTGTGCCCGCGAAGCGGGTGGCCCTGTTGCCGTGGCCGCGCTGGCTGCCGGGCGCAGAGGACGCGTTCGGCGCGCAGGCATGGACGATCGCCGGCTGTTTGGCGGCCCTGGAGGAGGTTGAGGACGCGGTGGTCGATCGACGTGGTTTCCTGACGCTCAGCAGCGTCGCGTTGGCCGGGGTGGCCTCCGGCTGGGCGAGCGTGGAGCCCGAACGCGCGGTGGCCGCCGCGCAGGGCGGGCACCTGGACGACGAGACGGTCACCTGGGTCGAGGAGCGCATCCCGGGGCTGCGGCGGATGGACGACCGGCTCAGCGGGCAGAGCGTGCTCCGGCTGGTCGTGGCGGACCTGCACATGATCAGCGAGCTGCTGAGCCACTCCTCCTACCCCGATGTCCTGGGGCGGCGGCTGTATGCCGTGGCCGGGGAACTGGGGCAACTGGCCGGGTGGATCGCCTTCGACCTGGGCCAGCACGCGGCCGCCCAGCGCTACTACACCGCCGGCCTGCACGCCGCGCACGCCGCCGACGACCGGCAGCTGGGCGCGAACATCCTGGCCGGGATGAGTTTCCAGTGCGCCCTGGCCGGCTCACCCCATGACGGCATCGCTCTCGCCCAGACCGCACAGGACCAGGCCCGCGACGCCCGCCCCCGCGTGCGCGCGCTGCTGGCCAGCCGCACCGCCCGAGCCGCCGCCCGCGCCCATGACACCACCACCTGCATGAGTGCGTTGAACGAGGCCGACCGGCTGCTGGACGCCGCCGACGCGACCCACCCGGCCGAGGACCCGGCCTGGATCTACTACTTCGACCGCGCGGAACTCCACGCACAGGCCGGCGCCTGCTTCAGCGACCTCGACCAGCCGAAGGACGCCGAACCCCTCCTCGCCCAAGCCCTCGACACCCAGGACCGCTCCTACGTCCGCGACCGCACCATCTACCTCATCCGCGCCGCCCGCACCCACCTCCAGGCCGGCCACCTGGACGCCGCCTGCGACCTCGCCGGACAGGCAGCAACCCTGGCCCACCGCTCCTACTCACCCCGCAGCACCACCAGCGTCACCGACTTCCGCGCCTCGCTCACCCCGTGGAACGACAGCCCGCACGTGACGGCGCTCGACGAGCACCTGACCGCCCTGGCATGACGAACGACCCGAACAGCTCCCGCGTCGCCCTGGTCACCGGCGCCAACCGCGGCCTGGGCACCGAAATCGCCCGCCAACTCCTCACCCGCGGCTTCCACGTCTGGGTCACCGCCCGCCACCTGCCCGACGCCCAAGCCACCGCCGGCGCCCTCGGACCGCATGCCCGTCCGCTCCAGCTGGACGTCAGCTCCCCCACCAGCATCACCACCGCCATCGACCACGCCATCGGAGCACTGGGCCGCATCGACGTACTGATCAACAACGCCGGCATCACCGACGGCCTTCAACCCGCCACCGGCCCCGACTTCGCCCTCGCCGCCGCCACCCTGGAGACGAACGTGCTCGGCGCCTGGCGCACCGCCACCGCCGTCATCCCCCACATGGTCGCCGCCGGCTACGGCCGCATCGTCAACATCTCCAGCAACCTCGGCTCCCTCCACCACATGACCGACGCCGCCGGCGAACCCGCCTACCGCGTCTCCAAAGCCGCCCTCAACGCCCTCACCCGCCTCCTGGCCGCCGAACTGGCCGGCACCGGCGTCCTGGTCAACGCCGCCTCTCCCGGCTGGACCCGCACCGACATGGGCGGCGCTCACGCCCCTCGCGACGTCGAGGAAGGCGCCGACACCCCCGTCTGGCTCGCCACCCTCCCCGAAACCGCCCACACCACCGGCCAGCTCTTCTACGACCGCGAGCCGCTGACCTGGTGAACGACCAGGCTGACGGCCCGCCAAGCGAACTCTCCGCACCGAAGCAGCGGACATGAGCGAGGCGTACCGATCGGGTGGCCTTCGGGGTGCGGTGCCTCACGGCTTGCTGACCCGACGGCTGTCCCACTCCGGGCCCGTTGGAGCACAGCGACAACGACTATTCGAACTTCGACGGCCTTACGCTGGTCGGCATGGCCGTCGGACAAGTTGCACAGACTCGTAGTCAAGAAGTGGCAAAGTAGCCACAGCGTCGCAAATCAGTAAGTGTCCGCTCCGCGCTCGTGGAGGTGTCCCGTTGCCTGAAGCGGGCATTGATCCTGGATGCGGTGCCGGACAACGTCGTCCGGCTCAGTGGCCGCTGACTCAGCCAGTGCCGTTACCGCTGGCCTGAAGATGAGGGCCAGCAGACGCTGATGCTCCGCCTCGCTCATCGCAGTGGCGTCGGGATCCCAAAAGTATTCCCAGTCGGTGTCCTGGCCGCCGCCAATGGTCTTGCTTACCTTCCAGGCGCCCTTGCTGTTGTGGTTGCTGCCCGTCTCGTTGGCCATACGACCTGAACCTAGTGTCCTCGCTGCCCCTTTCGCACCTGCCTCGGCAGGCGTCGGGACAAGCCCATCAGCGGGGCGAGGCGGTGTCGGCGGCCGGGTGTCCAGCGCAGGTCTTCCACGCGGTGGTACAGGCTGTTACCGAGATCGAGCAGGTTTTCGACATGGATGTGGTCGGCTCGAACCTCGATGAGCTGGAACGTGCGGTCGTTGTCCACCGTGCTGCCCGGCGGGGTTCGTGTGCGATCGGGTTCGGCGGTCCACCGGTCGGTGATGGTGCGGGCGACCTTCGGAGCGCCCACCCGTGGGCCGGCACTGCATCGCATCGACGTGCTGATCAACAACGCCGGCACCACCGATGGGCCCCAACCCGCCACCGATTTCGACTCCACCGTCGAGACGAACGTGCTCGGGGTGCTCGCGGAGGTGTCCCGGCCATCGCGGCGTTCCGCTCAGCCCGCCGGGAGTCCGTGCCGCGCTCGTGGAGGTGGCGACAGAGCTCGTTGGAAGGGCTCCCCAGAACGTGTGACGTGGGCACGATGTGGCCAAGGAAGAGGGCGAGGGGGCCGGCGCCGAGCGTCTCCCTCGTCGACCGGTTGGCGGAAAGCTCCAGCCAACTGTGTACACGACCGGGACCAGACGAGTAGCGAAGACCCTTCCACCACCCCTAACCTCTGACGCAACAACTGATCCACGCAGAGTAGCGCTTGGGGGTGCGGCCGGGGTGGGTCTGGTGATGGTGGGGGCGGCGGTCTACTGCGTGCTGCAGTTGGCGGTGGTGGCCTGGCCGGTGCGGGCGACCCGCCTCTCGACGGTGCTGCTGGCGTTCGTCGTCGGCGTGTACGGCTCCGGCGTGCTGGTGCTGCTGTTCTCCCTCGGCTGGTGGCGGATCGCGGTGGAGGCCGGCGGCGTCCCGGAGGAGGTCACCGATTCCCTGTCGCGCAGCGTGGCGCCGGTGGCCGAGGAGGTGGCCAAGGCCGTGCCGTTGTTGCTGGCCGCCTGCTTCCTCAGCGTGCGTCGGCGGCAGTGGGGTCTGGCGGACTGGGTGGTCCTGGGTGCGGCGGTCGGGTCGGGCTTCGGGCTGTTGGAGACGCTGCTGAACAACCCGCCGGACCCGAACTCGTTGACCTCCATGCCGGACGGCGGCTGGATGGGGCAGGCCGGTCTGAGTCTGAACGCGGCCTACTACCCGTCGGTGGAGGAGGTGCTGTTCTCCTGGCTGCCTTCCTCTACCGGTGTGGTGGAGATCGGCCTGAGCTGGGACGGCACGATCGGGACCGTGCGGCACGTGCCGTGGGGCGTGCTGGACGGGCTGGCGGTCGGGCTGCTGGTGCGGTCTCGTGGGTGGCGCCGGGCGTTGGCCGTGGCGCCGCTGGGGGCGGCGATCTGGCACCACTGGGCGGTCAACAACGGCTACGACGCCGTCGGCTGGGCCGACGACCTGCTGGTCCCGACGGCGATGGCGAGCCTGCTGGGCGCGGTGGTCGTGGACTGGCGAGCGTTGCGGTGGGGCAAGGCCACCGTCCCCGGTGTCCTGCTGGCCGGCGAACGTCCCGGCCGCGCCGGTGCGCTGATCGGTGCCGGTAACTGCCACCTGCCGTACACGGCGCTGGGCGTGTCCCGCTTCGTGCGTGCCCGCCGGGGCCTGCTGTACGCCGCCGCGCGTACCCGCACCGAGGACCTACATCGCATCGAACCGCTGCGCCAGGCCGTCGGTCAGACCGCCGCGCTGCTCGACCACGCCCATGAGTACGGCCGCTGGGACCCCGCCCGCATCCGCGCCGCCCGCCGAGCCGCCCGGCGCCGCCGCTGGCCCCTCCTGGCGATACCCCTGCTGCTGGCGCTGCCGGCCCTGCTCTACCTCGCCGCCGGGAACTTCCCCTCCACCCACGCCCTGGGGGAGTGGTTCACCCGCTCACCCGGTACCTGGGTCCTGTTCGGCTGCGCCGCCGCGTCGCTGGCCTTCACCCTCGTCGTGCTCGTCCTCCTCGTCCGTGCTTGGCGTCCCACCCGCGCCCAGCCGCTCGGCGAACCTGTCGCCGCGCTCGGCTTCCGTATCCTCACTGGCGCCGGCGGGGTGATCGCGGGCGGCTGGCTGCTGTACATACGCCTGGTCGGCACCCCCCTCGACGCCGAGATCGTCGACACGGACCGCGCCTCACTCATCGCCGCCCTGGACAACTTCCTCTTCTATCTCGGGCTGGCCCTCTTCGCTGTCGGTCTCTTCGCGCTCTGCCCGCCGGGGGCCCTCGCCTTCGCCGGTATCACAGGCGGTGCCGCCACCGGCGGCGCCGTCCTCAGCGCGACGGCCATCAACGCCTCCCTGGCCGCAGGTGTCCTCGGCGTGGGCACAGCCATCGCCTACAACGAGGTAAGCGAGGGAGGTGGTGGACCCAGCTCAGGGAGTTCATCAACTGGAGGACGCAAGGGTAGGATCGACGAATCCGAGAAGAGGTTCAATCCGGAAGAGCGTGAGATCGCCGACCTTCTGGCATCAGAAGGAAGAAGCGTTAAGGCGCTGAAGGAATCGACAACCCCGGGCGTTCGGACGCCAGATGCCCTGGTTGACGGTGTGCGAACTGAATTCAAAACGCTCAGTCCCAACGCCGGCCAGAACGCGATCAATAACAACCTCAACAAGGCCAAGCATCAAGCGCGTGAGGCGATCATCAACGCGAGTAGGAGTGACCTGACCGAAGCCCAGGCGCGCCAGGGTCTGGAAAGGTTCCTGCGGAACAACGTTGGTCGGATGGACTCGATCAGGATCATAGGTCGTGATTACAACATCATCTGGCCGTAGAGGTGGACAGTGAGTCGGCATCACAACATCTTCATCCGTCCTCGGCAGCCGGTGGAAGCCCTTGTGGCGGACATCGGACGCTGCTGCGGTGTTTCCCTGGCTCCCGTGGAGCACGAAGTGATCAACTTCGCGGCGAGTATCGGGCATGCCGCGATCGAGCTGGAACTAGCTCACGAGTACGAAAACGAGCCTGATCTCCCCTTCGAGGACTACGACGCGCTGTTCATGATCCGGGACTTCGATTCGAACCTTGACCGGGAGGAGGCCACCGCGCGCCAGATCTTCAGGTGTCTCTCAGCTCTCAACAAGTACTCGCTCATGTTGGTCCTCGATCTTGATGTCCTGCTGGACTCCTTTACCCCCACCCATGAGGGCCCGCAACGGAGCTAACGAACCATTACCGCTCGCCAGCCGGCAGCAGGTCGGACGACCGCGCTGACGCAGCGTTGCGGCGGACCGTGCCGCCGGTCGTGGGCTTGTCCCGGGGCAGCCGTTGGGAACAACCGTTCGGCCCACCATCCCTCGATGCCCCGGCCGAATCCCCCGTCCGCGGGCAACTCCGATCGCATGGACGCGGAGGGCGCGGGAAGATCGGGTCGTTGGAGACGGTGGTGAACACGGGGTAGCCGCCCGCGGGCGCCGGGTGTCAGCTTGCGGAGGTGTCCCGGTCGGCGAAGTCGGGTCCGTCGTCACCGTCTACGAGAAGCGCCTGCGTGACGGGCCCGGCCTGGAGTCAAGCCCTGCGCGAGGAACTGGGCGACGTCCCCTGGTACATCGTCGTCCTCTCTCACTGCATCGACCTTGACCTCCAGAACAAGGTATCTCCGCCCTCGTGCTCTCCTAGGCTGCCGCCGCGGCTACTCCGAGCATGTCCGCCACATCGACCAAGGGCTCTTCATGACCAACGCCACCATGACCTCCCATTTGGAGGTGAGCATCCTGCGCGCTGCAGACTGGGAGAAGGTGATCACGACCGGCTACGCCGCCTGGCGTCAGGTGTACACCAACGACGGCGGCATCCTGCGCCTCGATCTCGACCAGCAGACTGTCGCTGTCGAGTGGCCACTGCCTTGGCCCCGGATGTACGGCGTCTCCCCCCAATGTCCGTCGCTGCAATGCCTTCGCGTGAGCGAGGGCTTGGCGGCTGCGATTGCCCAGGTGACACTGGTCGGCTTTGCGCCCGTGAGGTGCTCTCCCGTGGGCTGTGGGGTTCGTAGAGGGTGGTTCGTGAGCCGATTTCCTCTTCTGGATGAGGTCTGGATGAGGCCGGGCACTGGGGTACGAACATGTTCGCGCACTTCGATCACTCGAAAGGATGATCATCCTGGGCCCGTATCCCGACGAAGCTCTTCAGCGACGAACTCTGGTGCCCTAGCATGAGGGCCTTGATTCACTGCTCAGGGGGCGTCTGTGGTGGTCGGAGGAGCCGGACGAGTGAGCGTCAGCGCGCGGTACACCAAAGAACTCCGGGAAAGGTTTGGCTACTCCGCCACATGGGTTCCCACCCTCCAGATCGGGCTCGGGGATGTCGGGCGGATGGCCGGGCATCGGTTCGAACGGTTGGGCGAGCTTGCCGACTTCGGGGTGCACTTCGAGACGAGACCGAGCAAAACGATGGGGACGATCGCGTACGCATCGTCAGGCGGTGTTGAGGTGACGGTCAGCGGGACGGCCTCAGCGGCATCGGGTCCATGGGATGTTCCGGCGGGGGCAGCGATGTCCATCAGGTTCTCGCGTGAAGGGGCCGTGTGGTTCCAGGCGGAGGCATGTGTAGCTGAGGCCATCGAGGACCTGCTGGCCCTGGAAGAGCAGATCCTTTCCCTATCCGACGCGGGCGAGTGGAAGGACGATTTGGTGGTCGTAACTGAGGTCATCCGCGCGGAGCAGGGCACAGTGCTCATCTCGGACGCCGGGCAGGGCGGAATCGAACTCCGCTCTCAAACAGGGGCGCCGGAGTTCGAGGGCCGGACCGCGCTGCGCGTCACCGCGTCGCGCAACATAGGGACCCAGGTAGTCGGGCACGGTGAACTGACACCGCTGTTCCGAGCCAAGAGTGTACGGCGGCGGCTGCTGCGACGGGCGACACTCGATACGCGGCTGGACGGGCCACCACCCCCGCAGCCGGCTCAAGCACAGTCGCGGCCCGTCTTTCTCGGCGATGCTGATTATGAGCACTTCGCCTGACGAGGGCTGTGCTACGCCCGACTGGGAACTCCTCGGAGCCTTGGGCGACGACGCAGTCACCCGGTCCGGCCGGATCAGCTTGGCGTTTAGCACCGCCTTGACTGCAGCGGCCGAAGCACTGCGCTCCGGTGCCGGACTGGAAGCCGCCCTGATCCAGGTCGAGCACCAGATCGCACTAGCAGCAGCCGCAGAGCGCGGGGTCTTCCTAAACGCTGTCGAGCGTTTCGAGGGTGACACCGCCTTCACTACTGCCCATCTGTCCGCAGGCCTTTGCGACCTCCATCTGATGGCCTTCGAGCTCGAACAGCGGCTCGGTCGTCGGGAGCGGGCCAAGCAGCACCTTCTTCGCGCGGTTGCGACCGGTGTCGCGCATCCGTTGCCCAAGCGCCACCTGGTTGGAGTCTACGTAGCATCCGGTGATTACCAGGCGTCGGTCGACACCCTCACCAACGTGGTCGACGATGAGAGCGAAGACGCGGCGCGGCGTGCCATGGCCCTGATCCAACTTGGTGACGAGCTCACGCTGCTGAGCCCGGAGCAGAGCATGGTTAGCTTCAAGCGGGCTCATGAGCGAGATCCCGAAGGAGTCGGTGGCGTTCTGGCTGAGTACCGTTTCCGGGCTCTGAACCAAGTGAAGCCCTCGGACGAAGAGATCGCCAGCCAACTGGACACAGGACTTCGCCTGGTGCTCGCCGGGCGCCGGCACGATGCGATCGACCTCCTAGTCCCCGTCCTGGCCTGGAGCCTGTACTCGCCGCGGGCATGGTTCGGCCTGGGCATGGCCTACCGTGCGGCGCTCCCCGACTTCCTGGTGCCTCCTGAGAGGCTGAGCAACACTCAGCGGAAGGATCTTTCCAAAGCTGTCCAAGCCCTGCACATGGCCGCGGACCTCACGTCCTCCGCGTCCACCGCACACTACGAGATCGCCTTGGCCGAGCTGGCCCTGGGGCACCGCACCACCGCGTTGGCGTCGCTGAACCGCTATCTGGTGTTACGCCCGGACGATACGACCGCTCTCGCCTACACGGGCCTGATTCACTTCCTGTTGGGAGATTTCCGCGCAGCGACCTTGGCGACCCTCAAAGCGCAGGAACAGGAGCCGGAGAACGTGCTCTCCAACCACATGCTGCTGACACTCTGGAAACTCAAGGAACGCCGGTGACCGCCCAAGACCAGGACGAGCTCATGGCGGACTTGCTGCGGGTTGGCCTCGACGGCGCGTTGGCCGCAGTAGCCCTGAAGAAAGAATCGATCTCCGCAATAGGTATCGGCGCGCCCGTTCTTGTTCTACCGCCAAGCGTGCTCATGTCCGGACTCCAAGGTGGAGGCTTCAGCGAGGAACTACTGACGGAGGGATTGCGCCAGGCTGTAGCGGCGCTCCGCCGTGTGGAGCCGACAGCCGTGCTGGCGGAAAACCTCCTGAGTCTGGCCCGGGCAAGCGCGGGAGGCGAGGCACCGGAGCGACGGCTAGGCATGGTCGTCGAGGCAATCACCGTCCTGCGGCGGGTCGGTCAACCGCACCGTTTGCCGCGCGCCTACGTGGCTCTCAGCAACGTTCTGGGCGAAATGGGCCGACTCTATGACGCCTTGGCGGCGATCGATCGCGCCGCCAACGCCGAACGCGACTACAGTGACGCTGGCGCGCTCCTCGCGATCCACTTCGGTCGGGCCACCATTTTCCGGGGCCTCGGTCTGCAGACTGAGTCGCTGTCCGAACTCCGTCACGCGGACCGGGCACTGAGCGCCATAGGACCGGAGGCCTCGGACAAGCTGTGGGCAAAGCGGATCCGGTCGGAGACCATGTTCTGCCTCAGTGAACTGGGACGAGTCGAAGCGGCCCTCGCGGAGGCGGATGCCTGGTCCGCAACCGATCCGGAAGAGTCTCTGTTCACTCCTGCTGTCATGCGTGCCGACCTTGTAAGCCGCCGGTCTGGCGCAGCTGCCGCAGCGGAGGACTATCTGCAAGCTGCGATCCGTGCCACAGAGGAAATTTCCACGTACTCCTCTGCACGGTTCCGGCGCAAGGCCCGTGATCGCTATGATTCGCTCTTCGCCAGGTCCGTAAACGCGCTGATCGAGGCCCGTCAGCACGCTTCCGCATTCGTGGTCTGGGAACTGGCCAAATCCGGATCGGTCTTGCTGCCTAGGGATAGCGAGGCGTACGAGTCGGCGCTCAGCGCAGGTGTCCGCGACGAGATCGCCGCGGAGGCATCGCGACTCGTCGGCTATGCCCGCGACGCGCTCGCCACGGGGGATCGTCTCGCCTTGGCAGAATGCCAGGACCAAGGCGACTGGATACTGTTTCGGAACGACATGCTCGGTCGGATTCCCCAAGCGCGAGCCGCCTCTCGCGAATTGGTCGATGCACAGATAGCGGACCTGCGCCGCGCGGTCACTCCAGGAACCCTGCTGGTGTCCTACGCGGCCATCGGCGAACATGTGTACGTGTTCGCCGTGACCTCGGAATCACTGATCTGTGCACGACTTGCGACGCCCAGGCTCGAACTGCGCTTGTTGGCGATGAGCGCTGCCCGGGAATGTCGCGATCTGCTGCCGACTGATGCCCTCGACGAGTCGGCCCGGCGCCTGCTCGCGCCGGTCGGCCATCTAATCGACGAGGCCACGGCGATCGTGGTGGTGCCGTGCGCAGAACTGCAGAGCATGCCGTTTCACGCCATGCACCCCTTCCGCGGCAAGGCCGTGACCTACAGCACCAGAGCGATGGACCTACGGGCCGGCATGAGCTGCGGGGAACGCCCCCTCACGGCAACGTCGAGCTGGACCGGGCTCGGAACGCAGTCCGTTGCCTACTCCCCGCTGCCGGAACTGTCCTATGTTCGTGAAGAACTGCAGGCCATCGGAGCGCACTTCCGATCCCCGAACATCGTCCTCGACCCAGGGGCCACCTCGCGCGACCTGCTCAATGGCACGGCCCACAACGACATCCTCCACATCGCCTGCCACGCCGCCTTCGAACCCGGTGCGCCGCATCTGTCGAGACTCCTGCTCGAGGACCGGCCGGTCTTCGCCTTCGAGATGGCGTTGGCGCCCCTCAACGCCACCCACGTCGTCCTCAGTGCCTGCGAGACGGCCGATGCCGCAGCACACCAGGGTGGCCACACCCAGAGCCTCGCCTCGGCGTTCATTACCGCCGGTGCCTCCGGAGTGACAGGATCGCTGTGGCCAGTCAACGACCGGGCGACTGCTCGGTTCCTGACTACGCTCTACGAACACCGGATCAACACCGGTGCTTCCATGGCTGACGCGCTCGGACGGACACGGTCCGTCTTCGCTGAGGAAACTAGCCACCCCCACTACTGGGCCCCGTTCGTGCACATCGGAGCGCTGGGGGCAGACCGATGAACCAGCTATGGAACCAGGCGATGCACGTCCCGCTCGTCGACGCTTCCCGAGCCCTTGTACTTCGTCCACAGCCGAGCACACGCGGAGTGACGCAAGCGAATTCCGCTCTCGTCGTCGAGGACAAGGTCGAGTGCCGGCCTTGCCGACTCCAAGCCCTCCACCACACCGACGGTGTGCTCCTTGTCTCCTGCGGCCTTCGAGTGCATACCTCCGACCCGTTCGTGCTGCGCTGGACCCGGCTCAGGATCACGCCCACGACGGAGGACGTCGAGATGGTGTCCGGTTTCCCACGATCGATCATGGAATCTCGCCACGTCACCGGCCTCGTCGACCTCTCGCCAGGCGCCTCGCCGGAGCACGAGCAGGCGGACGATCTCTGGTTCTCCGTTCCGGAGGCGCACTTCGCGCCCTATCTCGTCGCAGGACGGATCGAGCCGCGCGGGCTCTTCTGGGACTTCCACTCCGCCGACGGCACCTTGCCTGCAGGAGCGAACCAGCTCCTCTTCGTCGCCCGCACCCCGAACAATGTGAGCACCGATTTCGAAATCAGCGCCTGCATCTCGGTCGCGGCAGTCAGCGGATCGACAAACGAGCGGCGGGAGATCCTCCTCGACCTGCCCCCGTACGTCCAGGCCTCCGAACCTCCTGCCCGGTAGGCCGGGACAGAGTCATTCAGGCACGCGCAACATTGGTGACCTCCGAGAGGGTGGTTCATGAGTCTTTGCATGGTTCTGTCGTCGCCGGATGGGGTGGGCGTGGGCGGAATCTACAGGTCCGATCCCGCTGGTCTGATGGGGTGATGGGGGGAGAGTGAACGCAATCCGTATCCGAGCGGCTTATCTGACGAGCAGTGGGCTCTGATCGAGCCGGTGATCACGGCCTGGAAGGATCGGCACCGGTCGGTGAGTGGCCACCAGGGTGCCTACGCGATGCGGAAGGTCGTGAACGCGATCCTTTACCAGGGCCGGACCGGTTGCCAGTGGACCTATCTCCCGCACGATCTGCCTCGGAAGAGCGCGACCTACTACTACTTCGCCGCGTGGCGCGACGACGACACCGACCTGGTCATTCACGAGCTCCTGCGCTGCCAGGTTTGCGGGCGGGCTCGTCGATTACCGGACCCGACCCTGGTGGTCCTGGACGCCCAAAGCGTCCACGCAGCCGCCTCGGTCCCCGCCTCGACCACCGGCCGGGATCCGGAGAAGAGAGTGCCGGCCCGCAGACGGGGGCCTGGCCGTGGATGTGCTCGGCCTGGTCATCGCCGCGGCCGTGCTGGCCGCGAACACCCACGACAACGCCGCGGGCATCGCCCTGCTGAACCAGGTCGCCGAGCACACCGACGGCACCGCAAAGAAGGCCCTGTCGACCAGGGCTTCAAGAACCAGGTCATCATCCACGAACGCCGGTTTAAGCATCGATGTCGAGATCGTCGAGCGCAATCCCAGGAGAAGGCGTTCGTTCCGCTCCCCGAAGCGGTCGAGGGTCGAGCAGTGCTACGGAATCCTGATAATCCATCGGCACCTGGTCCGCGACTACGAGCACTACCCGGCCTCGTCCGCTTTCCACATCTACTGGGCGATGACCCATGTCATGGCCCGCCGGCTCACCGACGCAGGCGTTCCCACCTGGCGCGTTGAGCAGGCGGTGACTGGGTGAACATCCAGCCCTTCCTCGAAGGGCTCGGCATACAACAGGACGCCGCCGGTTGCTGACCGACGACCTGCGAGGACAGATCGCCGAGCTACAGGCCCGGCTGCGGTGTCGGCGACGGCGCGAAGGTGGTTCTGTCGCAGGTCTTTTGGTGTGGTGACTGCGTGTTAGCTTAGGAGAATTTGTGCGCGGAGGAGGGGGAGTTTGGCTCGGCCGAACATCTGCCTCTTGAGCATCTTGATCCTGTTCACCGTGCTTTCGACGGCTCCGGAGCTGTAGGGCAGGGTGAGGCCGTTGACGACGGCTTGGGCATCTTGACGCAGGCCCGCGACGAAGGAGTGGAGGTCCGGCAGGTCGTCGGTGTGGACCTTGGCCATCCACTCCTCCAGTTGCTCACCGTGGCGTGTAGCCATGATCTCGGCGAAGGTCCGGACGTGGTGGGCGGTCTTCTCCAGGCTCGGGCAGCGGCCGAGGATGGCGGTCAGACGCTGACGCGGTCTGGCCGGCGGGTGATCCAGCTGGTCACCTCCCGCACGGACGGATGCCGACGGGGTGGCCGGTTCTCCTGGGGAACGGCCTCGCGCAACCGCCGCACGTACTCCTTGACCACGCTCTCACCTCCGGTGTAGCCGCGGTCACGGATCTCTTCGAACAGTCGGCGGGCGGTGGTGCAGCCCTGGGCCCACCGCTGGTGGAGGTAGGACTTGTGCGCATCGAGGCTGCAGGCGCGGCCGGTCCACTTTCCCGCCAGCAGGTCATCGGCACTCGCCGCGCGCAGGAAGCGGCGGACGGTGTTGCGCGCCAGGCCGAGCTGGGCTGCGATGCCGCGCAGGCTGAGGCCCTGGCAGTGCAGGTCATGGACGGCTTGGTGGCGTTCGTGGGTGCGGTCGCTGATCCGCCCGGACGTGCGCGGGGTGGCCGTCGCCGGGGCCGTGGGCACGGCGGCCTGGACGTCCTCGGCGGTCAGTGCAGGCTGGTCGTCGGGAGGTTCGGGCTCGGGGAGCAGAGCTCGGTGGCGGATGACTGTCTTCTCCACGGCCTCCACCAGGTTGTGGAAGAGGTGCCAGCGGCCCGCGCAGTGGATCGCTTCTGGTGCGCCGGTGCGGGCGTCGTCGGCGTATGCGCCTGAGCGGTCGCGGCAGATCACCTCCACGCCGGGGTGGCTGGCCAGCCAGGCGGCGAGGGTGGCCGGCTCGCGGTCGGGGAGCACGTCGACGGGTCGGTGGGTGTCGATGTCGATCAGGATCGTGCCGTAGGTGTGGCCCTTGCGGAAGGCGAAGTCGTCCACGCCCAGCACCCGCGGCGTGGCCCTGTCCGGGTCGGGCAGGGCGCGGACCAGCCGCAACAGGGTGTCTCGACCGGCCGTCATGCCCAGCAGACGGGCCAGACGAGCCCCGGCACGACCGGCCAGCGCACACCGGACGCGGTGCCGCACGCCGCAACGCGTATGGCCTCCGGCCGCACCTCCACCGACGTGATCGCCACGTCGGCAACGCCGGGGAACAGCAACTCCGTCAGCTCGACCGTGATCTCTCCCACGGCCCGTGACCATCACCCGAACGAGCACCGAGCACGGCTGATTTCGGGCAACTTCTCCGCCGCCATCAAACCCAGCGACAACTACGGACCGTTACCGACCACAAGGTCTGCGCCAGAACCACGATTCACCCGTCGCCGACAGATGCTGGTCTGGCGGGTGGTGTCGCCATAGCGGATGCCGAGCGTTGGGGCGGTGGACGGTCACGGTTTCCGGTCGCCGCCCGAGCCTCGACCAGCCTTCCGCGCCTTCCTCGTCGCATAGGCTGTTCGTCCTCTCTATCTACGTGAGTGCAGGGGGCTGCATTGTTCGACGGTCAAGCTACTCATCCGGTTGACTGGCGCAGCATCCGGTCCTGGGCTGGGAGCCAGGACCGTGCCTTCGAGGAGCTGTGTTTTCAGTTGCGGGAGCCGGCTCAACCTGGCTGGCGGACCATTAAGACGGCTGCACCGGACGGCGGGGTGGAGTGGTACAACCTGGCACCGGACGGGCGGGTGCACGGTTTTCAGGTGAAGTATGTGCATGAGCTTGATGATCTTCTTCCTCTGGCGCGGGAGAGCTTGAAGGCCGTGGGCAAGAACCGGCTGCGCCGGAACGTGACCCGCATGGTGTTCATGGTGTGCATCGATCTGCCGGATCCGGCGCATTTGCGCAAAGGAAGACCGGTGGTGGGTGCTCGTCAGAAGTGGGAGACATCGGTCGCCGGCTGGAAGACGCAGTTGGAGGGGACCGAGGACATCAAGGTGGAGCTCCTCGGCAGCGGGGAACTGCTGGAGCAGCTGTTGGCCCCGGGAAACGAGGGACGTCTGTGGTTCTTCTTCGAGCAGCGTGCCTTGGGTGCCCAGTGGCTGAGAGAGCAGTTCGAGCGCGTGGCCCGTATCGCCAGCGACCGTTACACGCCCCAGCATCACATTGGGTTGCCCATCGCCTCGACACTGGACGCGTGTGCCATGGCGGGGCCCTTGGTCGAGCGCGTGCAGCGGAGTGTGGAGGTATTCCGCACGGCTGCGTCCGAGGCTCGGGTCAAGTGGCAAGCAGGGCCTGCGCCTGCGCGGGACGCAGATGCTGGTCAGCTCGCATCGGTGGCGACCAGGCTGGAGGGCCAGTTTGCCCGGTTGTCACGCATCGCTGATGAAGTGCACCAGGCGGCGGAGTCGGTTGCTACCGCAGGTCTGCCCGCCGACCGTATGGCCGCTGCGCTTGATGAGGCCTCAGAGCTGCTGGTGGAAGTCCGGCGGGTACAGCGGGAATGGGTTGAGCTAGCAGGTGAAGATTCGAAGGAGAACCCCCAGCGGAACGCCCGGCGAGAGGCGCTCCGGCTCCTGATCGTAACGCTCGACCGGCTGTCTGTGTTGTGTAGGTCGGACGAGGCACGCGCGGCTGAAGCAAAGGCGTGGGTACTGCTGGGTGAAGCGGGGCAGGGCAAGACACATCTGCTTGTCGATGCCACGCGCCGCGCGCTTGAAGCCGGCCGGCCCGCCGTGACGGTCTTCGGCGAGCTGATGGCTGCCGAGGATCCGCTGACGGAGATCGCAAGGCAGCTGGGCCTGGGTGACGTGCCGCATACCATGCTGCTGCAGGCGCTGGATGCAGCCGGAGCAGCAAGCAGTGCGCGTTTCCTCCTGATGATCGACGCGCTCAACGATGCGGAGGAGCCGGGTAGATGGCGAAGCCGGCTGCCGCAGCTGTGGGCCCAGACGGAACCGTACGACCATGTGGCGGTGGTGGTCTCGTGCCGGTCGTCCCTCAAGGAGGTGGTGCTGCCGACCGACTTGTCGGCTCATCACGTACCGTGCACCGATCACCCGGGGTTCGCCGGGCATGAGGTGGAAGCACTAGAAAGTTACCTGCAAAAGGCGCCGTCGGCACTGCCGCGCACGCCGCTGCTCGCGCCGGCCTTCTCCAATCCTCTGTTTGTGAAGCTCTACTGCGAGAGCTTGGCCGCTCTGCCGGAGGAGCAGCGGGGCATCGCGGCGCGCACCCAGCACCGCAGCGCTGTGTTCGACAGCTTCCTGGAGCGAAGAGCCCGCCAGATTGACCTCGTGTTGCACCTGGATGGAGGTGACCGGGTGGTGCAGTGCACGGTGAAGGAACTGGCCTGGCGTATGGCCCAGACCGGGCGCGAGGTCTTGTCCCGGCAGCAGGTGAAGACGATCACTGAGACCTTCGCCCCGCACCTGACAGAGTGGCCAAACACCCTGCTCGGGCAGATGGTGGCTCACGGGGTGCTGGCCAGCGAGCGCTCTTTCACCGTCGACGGGCGTCCGGAAGGCGGATACGGGTTCGGGTACCAGGCCTTCAGTGACGATCGCATCGTCGACGCGATGTTGGCCAAGCACGCCGTCGAGGTGGAGGCCGCCACCTCAACGGGCGTGCTGACCCACCAATCGCCGCTGCGGGCTTGGCTGGAGGCCGCTTCCCCGACTCTGGTAGAGGCGGCCACAGTGCTGCTGGCCGAGCGAACCGGCCGGGAGCTGATCGACCTCCTGGGCGCCAGCCAGTACACCACCGATGGTCACAGAAAGCACAACGGGTTCGTGTTGTATGTGAGCCTGCTGCGTACGCTGGCACTGCGCGATGCTCGGAGTGTCAGTGAGCGGACCGCCGTCCTGCTCGAGCAGGCGGTGGACCGATTCGACCTGGGGCCCACGGTGCTGGAGGCGACGCTGGGCGTGACCGCCCAGCCGTGTCACCATCTCAACGCCGACCATCTGCACCGCACGCTGTGCGCGATGGCGCCGGCGGACCGGGATGTCAAATGGGGTATCGCGATTTACGACGCGCTTGACGGGTCTGGGGCGCTGCATCGCCTGCTGCGCTGGGCCGAGCAGCTGCCCACCCCGCAGCATCTACGCCCCCGTCAGGTTGCAGCGGCCGAATCGTGGACGCCACGGCGTGCGGGCAGCACCGTGGCGGCAGCGGTGGCTCATCAGCCTCCGGAGCCGGAGGTGGTGCGGCTGGCGGCCACGACCCTTGTGTGGACACTCACCTCCTCCAACCGCTTCCTGCGGGACCGGGCTACTAAGGCCCTGGCACAGCTGCTGCTGGGATACCCACATGTTCTCACCGCACTGCTGGACCGGTTCCTTCACACCGACGCGCGCGCGGTCGACGACCCCTATGTTTTCGAGCGGCTCGCCGCCGTGGCATACGGTGTGGTGGCCCGTACCAGAGGGAACGTCGGCCATCCGGCCCTGCTGGAAGACGTCGCCTCGCGCCTGCTTGCCCACGTCTACGGGGACGCCACGTCACCCGCCCACGCGTCCGTCAACGCGCTGTTGTGCGATGCCGCCTCCCGCGTGGTCCGTGAGGCGTTCGAGGCTGGGCTGATCTCGGCCGACGCCGCCGCCCGCTGCAGCCACCCACATCCCTGCTCTGACCCCGGCCCGGCCCCGGACGAGGCGAGTATCGACGCCCAGTACCCGTCCCGGGACGTGGACGATGAGCCGTTGTGGGGGAGTCTGCGTGCTTCCTTGCTGGGTCTGGCGGATTTCGTGAGCTACGAGGTGAGGCCAGCCGTCAACACTTTCAGCGAGTTGCCCCTGACCGAGCCCGCCCCGGTGCCTGCCTACCAGCGGCGTGACCAGCCTCCGGTGCTGGTGCCAGACCGGGTGGCGCTCTTCGCCCAGAGCCTGCCTGCCTCCGTACGCCACGTGCTGGGCACGCCGCCGGCAGTGGCCCGGTTGTTGTCCGAACGCTGGCGGGCCCGGCGCGTGCTGTCAGACGAACAGCACCAGCTGCTTGAGCAGTGCGCACAGCCACCGACCAGCCAGGAGCAGTTGGCGGACACACCGGTCGACAAGGATTGGGCCAGCCGCTGGATCTTCAACAATGCGGCACAGCGCGGATGGACCCCCGAACGGTTCGCTGCCTTCGACAACGTCCGCGGTGGGGGCCGCGGACGCGAGGGGCACAAAGCCGAACGCATCGGCAAGAAGTACCAGTGGTTGGGCTTGCACGAGCTGGTGGAGCGCCTGGCCAATTACCGGTACACCATCCAAGCGCATGCCGGTGACCCCGGGCAGTACCCGGGCGCCGGGACTCTGCTTCTGCCCGACATCGACCCCACCCTGCCCCCTGCCGCACATCCGCTGTCCCCGACCACCGATAGCGAGCCCGAAGGAACGACAGGAGCGGACGCCGGGCGGGCCACTTTTCCGCCCGCCGCTCTCGACGGGCGATGGCATCCACCTCCGCCCGTGCTGCCTGCATCCGATCAGCTCATCGACTGGCTGCAACAAGACAGTGGGCTGCCCGATCTGGGCAGGCTCGCAGCGCGCGAAGACGACCAGGGCCAGCAATGGGTCGTCCTGTTCGAGTACGTGGTGGACAGCGTCGGCGGTCCCGAGTGGAAGGGGCAAGCCGAACAGTGGCACCTCATCCACAGCTGGCTGCTCGATGAGGTCCACTACCAGCCCGCCATGGACTTCCTTGCCTCGTGTACCCTCATGGGCCGTTGGATGCCCGAGATCCCCTCCTGGCACGGCATTTACCTCGCCGACCTCTCCTGGCACTCCTCTGAGCGAGATGACCGTGATCACGAAATGCGGTTCATCGACTACGGCGCCGACACCGACACGCCACCGTCGGGCACGCCCGCGCCGCAGCCATCCGCCCGTTCTACACGCCGGGCCATGAGGGACGACGATGTCACCGAGGCACGCGAGTACCTCGACCTTCTAAGCGAGCTCGGATATGGCCACAGTGCCACACGGGAACAGCAATTGCGCGAGCTGGCGGAACGCTGGAGCGGGGAATCGAGCGCGGGCAGCACAGCCCCAAAGCTCACGATTAATCCGCGTGAGATCGCCTGTGACGCCGACGGTCGACCGCTGCATGCGGTGCCGGCTGTCCAGGAGTACAACTGGAGCGCCGACGGCCACGACTGCTCCCTGGATGCCTCTGTCGGAGTGTCTCTGCCCGCCCAACAGCTCCTGTGCGGCTCGGGACTGACCCGCGATCCCGACAACGGCGACTGGTACACCAGTGAGGGCACCCGGGTCGTGCGGGCCCTGGCCGGCCACCGGCCCACCGGTACCGTAGAGACGCTTCTCGCCCGCAGGGACTGGCTCGAACAGCGTCTGCGCACCCTCAGCGCCGCTCTCATCATCGGTCTGTTCGGCGAACGTCAACCCCGCACCACTGACCTCATCCAGTGGCGTGAATACAGCCAGACGGCCGGTCTGCAGCCCGGCCTGGAACTGGCCACCCAACAACAACTCACGCATCTCAAGATCAACCGCAACGCCTGACGGCAACACCGAACACTGAAACGTCCCCGCCCCAGCACTAAGCGCCGCATGTCCGCTCCGCGCCTGTGGAAGTGTCCCGAGCGGCGGATCGATCTGGCCGTTCTGGTCTCCACGCCCTCGTGTTCTCGCTACGCTCCCATCACTTACAGGGGGAGGCACACGTATGGACCTCAGCGAGATCGAACAGGCTGTCAGAAAGCAGGACGGCTACGCGGTCGTCACCGTGAAAGCGCTCAGGGACGCGGTCGGCTACAAGAAGGCGAAGAAGAACGTGGTCCAGGAGATCTCCGCCGGCTTGCGGGCGGCAGGGTACGGTCATGTTCCGTGCGAGATCCCCAGGCGGCAGGACCGCACCGTTGTGGTGTATCGGAGGGACGGCAGCCGGGCGTCCACGTTGCTTACGCTTGTCGAGATGGCTCACGGAGAACAGGGGAACGGGGCTGTGTGGTTACTCTCCCAGCTGCTACCTCGGCTGAACGAAGGCAGTGAGGGGGAAGAGGCGACGGTGGCATGACTTCAGACGTTGCCCTGCGTAGTACGTGCACGGCTGCGGAGGTGCCTCGGGGACGCTGAGTGACCATCACTGGTACGGATGATCTGCTCCGCGCTGGCGGAGGTGTCGCGGACTTGCTACTCCAGCAGCGAGCCCGATCGCCGTTGGCTCTCGACCCCCGGACGCTGCTGTGGGGCAGTTGTGGGACAGGAGGCACAGCAAAGGGGAAAGTCGCAGGTCAGGGGCTTGGGAGGCGGAGACTGTAAATCTGCCGGCTCAGCCTTCCTAGGTTCGAATCCTAGCGCCGCCACCCTGCACCAAATGGCCCCTGACCTGCGGAAACGCGGAGCAGGGGCTTCGTCATTCCCCTCGAACATGCTCCACGCTGTTCGCCCTCTATGTCCCGTTATGTCTCACCGCTGATCGCCTGCTGACCAGCCTCTGTGGGACATTCGTGGGACAGAATCGGCGCCTCAGCCGCCACCGGAACGCTGCCGCAGCCGGGCGGAGATCCTCGCGTTGGCGGCCTCGTCGCTGTCGCTGATGAACCTGGCGTAGACCCGGAACAGCACCGCCACGCAGCGCGGGGGTCGCGGAGCCTCGGCACGGTCCAGCCGAGGGTCTGCCTGACAAACCGAAACGTGTGTTCACGGTCGAAGCGGCGCAAGAACGTCTGCCAACCGGTCTACAGGCGAGGATGACGCGCCCACGCGTGAAGACCACAACCACAGCGGTTTCGGGTCACTGTCGCTCGGCAGGGGGTCCACGACGGGGCAGATCAAAGTGCCTTCCAACACCGGCAGATCACCGTCGTGGTCCAGCCACGATGTCACGCCGTGGATACAGGACCGGGCGCCCGCCGGCACCTGCCCGAGTGCCCCTGACCGGATGTACGGCGAGGTATCTCCCACTCGGTATCCGAGGTGTCCGACGGATAGCGGCGCGGACGATTCACAGGACATCGTTGATCAACATCACCATCTACAACGGACGCCGGTTACTCACAGGCTCTAACGGTTGTCTCAGGTTCGCTCGTTAGGAAGCAGGCATCAGACAAGCGATGTGATCCGTGTGTAGGAGGCTAGTGATGGCAGTCAACGCAGCGCCGTCCGGGGAAGCGCCGGCCGGTCGGTTGGCAGGCCGGTGGGTGCCGTGGTTGGTGATTGGCTTGTGGTTGGTGCTGGCGGCGTTCATGGTGCCGCTGAGCGGAAAGTTGAGCTCGGTCACCACCGACAACGCCGCGGACACCCTGCCGGCCAGCGCCGAGTCCACCAAGGTCGCGGTACTGGAGGACAGCCTCCCCGGCGGTGACGACAACACGTTCGTCTTCGTTTACCACCGCGCCGGCGGCATGACCGACGCGGACCGCGCGACGGTCGAGCGCCACTACAACACCCTTGCCCAGCGGTACCCGCCGAAGGTGGCGGCCCCGGCCGGCGGCGACGACGAGGGCCCACCGACGAGACCCTCCACCGACGGCGAGGCGATGATGTTCACCCTCGAGGTGAGCACGACTTACGGCGCACCGGAGGCCATCGTCGGCCCGTTGCGTGATGCCGCGAAGGACCGCCCCGCCGGCCTGGAACTCGACGTGACCGGCCCGGGCGCGATCGACGGCGACATGGACGCCGTCTTCGACGGCATCGACGTGCAGGTCCTGCTCACCACCGTCGTCGTCGTCACGCTCCTGCTCATCCTCACCTATCGCAGCCCGGTGTTGTGGTTGATTCCGCTGGTGGCCGTGGGCGCGGCGGCACTGACCGCGATGGCGACCGTCTACCTGCTCGTCAAGGGCTTCGGCATCGTGGTCAACGACCAGAACTCGGCGCTGCTGACGATCCTGGTGTTCGGCGTCGGCACGGACTACGCGCTGTTGCTCATCGCTCGATATCGGGAGGCACTGCACCACCACGAGAACGTCCGGGTCGCGATGGTCCACGCGCTGCGCGGCGCGGCGCCGGCCATCGTCGCGTCCGCGGCCACCGTCGTCGCCGGCCTGCTCTGCCTGCTCGTCGCCGACCTGAACAGCACCAGCGGGTTGGGCCCGATCGGCGCGGCCGGCATTCTGTGCGCGCTGGTGGCCATGCTGACGCTGTTCCCGGCGGTGCTCGTGGTGCTCGGCAGGCGGATCTTCTGGCCGGCCATCCCGCGGTTCAGCACGGCCATGGAGGAGAAGCCGGGGCTGTGGGGACGGCTTGGCGCCGCCATCAGCCGCCGCCGGTGGGTGGCGACGCTCGGCTCGCTCGGAGTTCTCGGCGTGCTCGCCCTCGGGCTGGCGGGCAACACCGGCGCCCTGCGGGAGCAGGACCAGTTCGTGTCCGCGCCGGAGTCGGTCACCGGCTTCACCGTTCTCCGCCAGCACTTTCCGGAGCTCGGCGGCCAGCCGATGACGATCTTCACGCGACCGGCGCACCAGGAGCGGGTGCTCGACATCGTCAAGGACACTCGCGGTGTGGCCCTGGCCATCCCGGAGCAGACCAGCGGTGGCTGGGCCAACATCTCCGTGTTCCCGACGGACGCGCCGGACACCGTCGCCGAGTACGACACGATCGAGCGGGTGCGCACCGCCGTGCACGCGGTGAGCGGGGCGGAGGCGATCGTCGGCGGGCCGAGCGCGGAGAACCTCGACACCGAGGTGACCACCAGCCGCGACGAGAAGCTGGTGATCCCGCTGGTGCTCGCCGTCGTCCTGATCGTCCTCGGGCTGCTGCTCCGAGCGATCCTGGCCCCGCTGGTCCTGATGGCCACCGTGATCGTCTCATTCGCCGCGGCCTTCGGCGGCAGCGTGTTCGTCTTCGACACGATCCTCGGGTTCGAGGGCGTCGACTATTCGGTGCCGCTGCTGGCGTTCCTGTTCCTGGTGGCGCTCGGCGTCGACTACAACATCTTCCTGGCCAGCCGGGCCCGGCAGGAGACCGTGCGCCTCGGCACCAGAGAGGGCATGCTCAAAGCCCTCTCCGCTACCGGTGGCGTCATCACCTCGGCAGGCCTGGTCCTGGCGGCCACGTTCGCGGTCCTCGCCACACTTCCGCTGGTGATGCTGATCGAGGTCGGGTTCCTGGTCGCCTTCGGCGTGCTGCTCGACGCCCTGCTGGTGCGGTCGGTCCTGGTGCCCGCCCTCACCCTGCTGATCGGCCGGCGGATCTGGTGGCCGAGCCGGCTGTCCCGTCCAGCGGCGGAGCTGCCGGACGGTCAACAGCCGCTCGCCGACGACGAGGAGCCCGCGCTGCAACGGTGAGCGCGGCGGCACGGACGAGATCCGGGACGGGGACCCAGGCCCGTCCCGGATCTTTTCATGGGCCCGACGGCCGCCCTTTGGTCCTGCGCCGCGCCGCCGGGGCCGGGGTCGGCGCATCGCGGTGTCGTGCCCCCACGGTGAGCCGCGCGGGGCCATGCCCGACGGCCGCCGCCCTTTGGTCCTGCGCCGCGCCGCCGGGGCGGGTCAGCGCACCGCGGTGTCCTCCCCGGCGGTGAGCCGCGCGATCGGGGCGGGTGGGGCCGCGGCCGGAAGGTCGACCCGAAGCAGGGCGCCACCGCGTGCCGAGCGGGCGACGGTGGCCCGGCCGCCGTGGGCGTCGACGACCCGCTGCACGATCGACAGCCCCAGACCGGATCCCGGCAACGCCCGGGCGCTGTCGGCACGGTAGAACCGGTCGAACACCCGCGGTACGTCGGCGGCGTCGATTCCCGGCCCGGCGTCGTCGACCTCGAGCACCGCCGACGCGCCCTCGGCGCGGAGCCGGACCTGGACCGGCTGGTCCGCGGGGGACCACTTGCCGGCGTTGTCGATGAGGTTGAGCACCGCCCGCTGGAGCGCAGCGGGACGCCCGCTCACCCACACGGAGGTCACGTCGAGCGCGACCTCGATGTCGGGCACGCGGGAACGCGCCCGGGTCGCGGCGGCCACCACCACGTCGGTGAGGTCGAGCAGCTCGGTGTTCTCGTCGCTGACGTCACCGCGCGCCAGGTCGGTCAGCTCGGCGGCAAGGGTGCTCAACTCGGCCACCTGGGCGCCGAGATCGTTGAGCAGCCGGGTCCGGCTCTCCGCCGGCAGTGCGCTGTCCAGGGTGCCGCGCCGATCGAGCCGGATCAGCAGCTCGACGTTGAGGCGCAGGCTGGTGAGCGGGGTCTTGAGCTCGTGGGCGGCGTCCTCGGCGAGCAGCCGCTGGTCCCGCCGGGAGTCCCGGAGCGCGGCGAGCATGTCGTTGACCGACTGGATCAGCCGCCGGATCTCCCCACCGCCCTCATCCGGGATGTCGGCGTCGAGATCCCGGGTGCGCGCGACACGTACCGCGGCGGCGGTCAGCCGGTCGATCGGTGCCAGCCCGGTCCGCGCCACGGTCCGCCCGACAAGGGCGCCGCCGACCACGCAGAACAGCCCGATCAGCAGCATGCCCAACCCGAACCGGTTGATCGGACTGTCGTCGGCCACGCGGGCCACCTGGACCGCGCCGTCGCCCGCCCGCAGCGTGTAGATGAGGTAGCCGTCGTCGTCGCTGTCGTTCGACTCCATCAGGTCGGCCGACGCGCCCTGCGCCACGCGCCCGGCGTGCTCGCTGACGGGGGGCAGCGCGGGTTGGCCGGCCGGCGTCCGGGTCGAGCCGTCGGGCAGGATGACCCGCACCAGATGACCGGATCCGGGATACGGCGGTAGCTGGACCTGCGCCAGACCGGCGCGCTGCGCGTTCGTCGCCAGGACGCGGGAGTCGGCGCGTAGCTGATCCTCGGCGGTGTCCCGCAGCTCCCAGTCCAGTAGCTCGCTGGCCACCTGGAAGGCCACGAACACGCTGACCGCGATCGCCGTCGCCGCGATCACCGTCAGCCTGGTCCGCAGGGACCGCCGGCGCCACCATCGGGTCAGCCGGCGCGGTTCCCGGCCGGCGGGCCTGCTCACGGAGGAGTCTCCCGCAACGTGTATCCCAGGCCGCGCAGCGTGTAGATCAATCGCGGCTCACCCTCGGCCTCCATCTTGCGGCGCAGGTAGCTCACGTATACCTGGAGGTTGTTGGCGGTGGCGCTCATGTCGAAGCCCCAGATCGCCTCGAACAGCGCGTCGCGGGTCAAGACCCGGGTCGCGTTGCGCATGAGGACCTGCAGGAGGGAGAACTCGGTCCGGGTCAGGCGCAGCGGCCGCCCGCCCCGCCACGCCTCGAACCTGTCGGGATCGAGCCGGACATCGGCGAACGACAGGATCTGCGACTCCTCGTCGGTCGGCGTGCGCCGGCGCAGCAGGGCCCGCACCCGGGCCAGCAACTCCTCGGCGGCGAACGGCTTGGGCAGGTAGTCGTCGGCGCCCGCGTCCAGCCCCGCGACCCGGTCGGAGACCTGGTCACGGGCGGTCAGCATCAGCACCGGCAGATCCAGACCCGCGGCCCGCAACCGCCGGCAGGTCTCCAACCCGCCGAGGCGGGGCATCATCACGTCGAGGATCAGCAGATCCAGCGTGTCACCGCCGGCCCCACCGACCCCGTCGAGCACGGCGAGACCGTTGGCGACGGTGCTGGTGTCGTAACCCTCGACCTGGAGCACCCGCTCCAGCGACTCACGGATGGCCGCTTCATCATCCGCGATCATGATCCGCACGCCGGCCCGCCCCCTTCCAGTCGATGCTTGTGCCGCTCATCGTCCCCGATCAACCTGAGGCCAGGATTAGCGCGTCGCTGGGGACCGCGCTCGTAGCTTGTTGACGGGGTCCACGGTCGACCGGGCGCGTGGCGAACAGTACCGGGGCGGCGTGTTGCCGTGGTCAGGCTGCCATCTCCGTGCGTAGGCGGACCAGCGCCGGGAGGGAACGTCGTCCATCCTGCGTTTGCCCAGCTCAAGCGCCGAGATGGTGGTCTTGTCGTAGCCGAGCAGGTCGCCCAGCGCCGTCTGGTTCAAGGCGTGGACGGAGCGGTGGAAACGCAGGATCGCGCCGAGGTTGTCGCTGGCCAGCACCGTCTGGGCCTGGTGCGTGGACCAGTGCCACTGGACGTGCGGGGCCAGTGGCGGCGGCTGCGGCAGGCGGCTGGGTGGGGCCATGGTCGGCTACGTCCGAGGCGCGGTGGCCCGGGGGTGCCAGAGACGGGCCATACGGGGGCGTGTACGTCACGGCGGTCCTCATCGGGAGGGCGGTGCCGATCGCTCGAGCGGCTTGGAACGTACCACGCCGCCCGGGCCGACAGGCTGGGATGGGCGATTGGTCCGAGTCGACTTGCACGCACAGTTCGAGGTGGGGCGGAGTGACCGTGGGCGGCTTGCAGCGGAACGCGGAAGCCGATCGGCGTGCCGCGCCGGACCACGCGTTCGCCGCTCGGGTGCTCGGCCAGGGCGGCGTCGGTCTCGTCCTCCGGCAGGCGGAGCCACACGTGGCCATCCTTCGTCACCGACGACCATGACGGTGCCCGGCGTGGGCTCCGCTCAGTTGCCGCAGGCGGGAGCGCGCTCGTGGGCGGCGGCCAGGTCGGAGTGGTCGGCGAGGTACTCGGACATGTCCTCCCCACCGGGAAGGAACGTCACGACCTCCATGCCGCTCAGGATGTAGACGTTGTCCAGGGCGTCTGCCGGAAGCAGCAGAGCGTTGTTCTCGTACTCCGCGATCTGGACGCGGAGGTCTTCCAGGTCGGCCCGGTAGTGGTCCACGACGTCGTTCCCGGCCGGGACGGGTGGTTCGGGCAGATCGGCCGCGGCGCCATCGCCCGTGGCCAGCGCGGTCTGGATGGCGGTCAGGAAGTCCAGCAGCGGAGCACGGTCTGCCTCAGTGGTCGGGTCGGGGGCGGGCCGCACCAGGACGGAGACTTCCAGCCAGGCGTCGAGGAACGTGTCGTAGGCCGCGCAGAAGTCCCCCATCCAGGCATCCAGCTCGGGATCTGCCGCGGCCTCCCCGTCCTCGGTGGCTCCCCCAGGCGTCGATGCGGGCGCGGTGGGGCCGTTGTCGCCTCCTCCGCCGCAGGCGGACAGCAGCAGGGTGGTGAACAGCAGCGGTAACAGGCGGCGGGACATGGCGGTCCTCTCGGTGCGACGCATCGGCTGAACAGCGTCCTATCGCGTCTTAGCGGGGACCGGTCCCGCCGCCGGGGCTTCCCAGCAGCCGACTCATGCCAGGCGTTGGACGGTAGCCTCGGGCGCATGACGACATCGCTGTGGCTCGCGATCGACCCCGAATCCCAGGCCGAGCTGGGCACCCTGGTCGGGGCGAGCGACGGCGGGGCGAACTGGGCGCGGCTCAACGGCCCCCACGAGGTGCTCGGCTACCCCGAGCGGCGGTTGCCGCCGGGCGGCACCGTCAGGGACTACCTCGCGGCCCGGCGCGAAGGCGCCCGCGACTTCACCCTCTGGCGGACGCCGGAGCGTGGTGAACCGTTCACGCACGTCGAGACCGTGTCCACGGCGAAGGGCGGAGCCTCGGACTACGAGGTGCGTGCGGCGGACGGCACACCGCTGGCCACAATCCGCCGCCAAGCGGGATCGCTCCTGCGATTCCGGCGGGCCCGCTGGACCGTCACGCGACTCGGGCCGACCGACCGGCCCGCCGTGGTCGGCTCGAAGGGCGGGATCGCGTCATGGTGCGCCTGGTGGGCGTTCTCGCCGGTGCAGGCGGTGCTGGTGGTCATCACCTACCCGTTCGCGTTGTTCGGCGGCAGCTTCGAGGGAGTGGCGCGCCCCCGTCGCACGCGATGGCGCGGCGTGGACGGGGGCCCGGTGGCGCTGGACTACCGTGGCGCGAAGCGGAGCCTGGAGATCCTGGCCGATGGGTGGGACCCGCGCGTGACGGCCGCGCTGGTCGTCCTGTTCGACAGCTGGATGACCACCAAGCCGCGAGAGAGCAGCGAGCCATCCTTCGTCTGACGGGTGGAGGTGGACGAAGGCATGGGCTTCGTCCACGGGCACAGGGCGTGTGGAACGCCGAGCACAGGGAATGTCCACCGGATCTGCTCGGACGCTGCTCGTGATCCGCCGACACTCGAACAGGTCGGCCCTGGCCGGTCGTTCCGCGCCAGGCGCGTATGTCGTCCTCGCCGGGACGCTGCTTGCCGTCTCGCCGTAGTCGTCGGAGTACAGGACCGCGCCGTTGTTCGGGTCCCAGTCGATGGTGTAAGCGCCGACCGCGGCGTAGACCCGGTTCGACTCGACCGGGTCGGTGGCCAACGAGACCACGTAGTAGTAGCCCCAGGTGTCGCGGCCGGCCCAGTCCAGCAGCGGTTCCAGGTCCGGGTGTCCTCCTGCCACCGTTCCGGATGAATGTTGTCCGGTTCGTGGGGAGGTGGTCCCTGCTGGTCAACTGTCCGGCTGCGGCAAAGCCCATGGGGAACCAGAAGGCATGCCGCGTTCGCCGGGTGGCTCACCACAGGGTCACCCACGGCCGCCCGCCGGACGCGGTGTCACGGCCAAGCCAACTGGCCGCTGACACACTGATCAGAGCAGAAGGGAAGTCACGGAGTGGTGGGGCCAGCCAGCGGGAGCTGCCCGTTGATCTACTGCCGCAGCGCCCCCTCGTAGATCTCGACTGTGCGCCGGAGTTCGTGGTCTCGGTCGGGACGACGGGCGAAGGCGGCGTCCAGGGTGCGGAGGCGGTCGGCGAGGTTGTCCTGGAGGGGTGGGCAGTGGTTGTGGGCTGCGACGCGGGCGTTGCGCTGGGCGAGCCAGGCGGTCAGTTGGGTCTGCTGCTCCTGGCTGAGGGCGTCGGTCGGGTAGTGAGCGGCGGCCGGTTCGGCCGCGCGGACCGTTTCCAGCCCAACGCGCCCAGCTCCGCAAGAATCTTGTACCGACTTATTGCCCTTCGCGGGTCGGGATGTCATGGTCTAGACCAAACGGAGAGTGAAGGTCGTTGACAGCAGGCAACGAGGATCATCTGCGCGGTTCACCGCCTTCTCCGCCTCTCGCACCCCCCACCTCGCCGCCGCGGATCGCGACGGACCTCCAGCCCGACTCGGTCCACACCGGCGGCACGAAGCAGAGGAGTTGTCATGCACAAGAAAAGGCGACTTGCCGTCGTGCTCGGCGTCGCCATCGCGCCGCTCATCGCCGTGAGCCTCCCCGCCTCCACGGCGAGCGCCCACGGCTACATCAACTCACCGGCGAGCCGGCAGGCGCAGTGTGCCGCCGGCGTCGTCTCCTGTGGCGACATCCGGTGGGAACCGCAGAGCGTGGAAGGCCCCAAGGGCCAGCGCAACTGCCACGGCGGCGTGGCCCGCTTCGCCGAACTGAACGACGACAGCAAGGGCTGGCAGCGCCACAACGTGGGCGTCAGCACCACCTTCCAGTGGACGCTGACGGTCCAGCACCGAACCAGCACCTGGGAGTACTACGTCGGGAACACCCTCGTCGCCAGTTTCGACGACGGAGGCGCCGTCCCCGGCACGACCGTGACCCACAACGTCAACTTCGGCAACATCCGCGGCGACCAGAAGGTCCTCGCCATCTGGAACATCGCGGACACCGCCAACGCCTTCTACGCCTGCGTGGACGTCAACATCCGCTGACGCGTTCCAGGAAAGTGGTTCCGCCGCGCGGAGTCCGGCGGGCGGGGAGTCGCCGATGCCCCCGGTCCCGACCGGGCCGGCGCCCGGGGCCACCTGGGCTCGGGGATGGCACCGCCCGCCGGACACGTCGATCGTGGGCGGCGCGACGCGCGGCAGGTTGATGGTGAACACCGAGCCGCGGCCGGTCGTGCCGCTCGCCTCGACCCGGCCGTCGTGCTCCTCCACCAGGTGGTTGGTGAAGGTCCGGTCCGTCGGCCGCAGCCGGTACGAGACGAGTTTCCGGCCTTGCACCAGCCGGACAGCCTTGCGTGAACGCTTCTTCAACCCGCGCCGGTCGTGCGCCTCGGCCGTGCCCGTCCACGAGGATCCGGACCGCGGCCGGGTGTCGTGGAACGCCGGTATCGGGCCGGCTTCTCTCCTGAAGTCAGGCGAAGGCGGCCTCGGTTCGTCGACCACCCCACCTCTTGACCGCGTACAGTCAAGACGGCTAGTGTCCGAGCCGCGTATGTGGAACAGGACGGAATCGGTGACAGCCGTAGCAACTTCACGGGGCGGCTGCGCCATTCACCGTATGACGACGTCCTGTTGCAGGTCCCCCCACCCAGCGAAGTCGCTCAGAAGGTGGCCGGCAAGGGAGCGCACCGGCCTCTCCTCCCCGTTCAGGCGGCTTCCTTTCCGTGAAGGAGTGCTCCATGCACGCCAAGAGAAGGCTGGCCCTGGTAATCGGTGCCGCGGTGGCCCCGCTGATCGCGGTCACCCTGCCGGCGAACACGGCAAGTGCGCACGGCTACATCAACTCTCCGCCGAGTCGGCAGGCCCAGTGCTACCAGGGAACCGTCGACTGCGGGCAGATCAAGTACGAGCCGTGGAGCGTTGAGGCGCCCAAGGGCAGCATGCAATGCAACGGCGGAAACTCGCGGTTCCCCGACCTCAACGACAACAGCAAGCCGTGGGTCGCGACCCCGGTCAGCCGCACCACTGAGTTCCACTGGACTCTGCAGGCCAACCACGCCACCAGCACCTGGCAGTACTACGTCAACGGACAGAAGGTCGCGGAGTTCGACGACGGCGGTGTCATGCCGCCGAACGAGCTGTCGCACACCGTTGACCTCCAGGCGTCCGGCCGGCAGACGGTGCTCGCGGTGTGGAACATCGCCGACACGCCGAACGCCTTCTACGCCTGCATCGACGTCGACATCCGATGAGCACCGCATAGGGCGGTAGGTCGTGCCCCGTCTCCGGCGTTGACGCCGGAACCGGGGCACGACGCAGAGCTGGCTCGGGCCCGAGGATCGCAACGGATACGGTGGGCGCGGTGCCTCGGTTCAGGTCCGTGCGGCACCGACCCGCACCGGTGGGTGAGGATCGAGATCCCGACGGGCTGACCATCTCGAGGACGGGGCGGCCCAGCACCTGACCCACCGGCTCGGTGAAGGTTCGCAACGTCTCCGCTGTGGGGCAGTTGTGGGCCAGAGGGTGACAGCGAGGCGGCCGGTGTGAGCGGCGCCGCGCAGCGGTGCGCGGTGCGCGGTGCGTCACTCGCCGCAGAACTCGGCCTCCAGTACGGCGTCCTCCAGGGCCTCGTCCCCCCAGTCCCCGTTCCGGTTGAGTGAGAGCACGTGTTCGCCGTCGCGCGTGCCCGCCAGCCGTGACAGCGAGCCGGGGACCATGCCCCCGTGGCCCCAGACCGTGACGCCGCACGCGAGCTTCCACGACCTCACGCCGAGGCCGTACGTCTCCCCCTCCCCGCTGGGTACCCCGGTGAACATCTCCTCCTGCTGGCTGTCAGGGAGAAGTTCGCCCCGCAGCAGCGCGGCGAGGAAGTGGTTCAGATCACGGGTGGTGGAAACGATCTCACCCGCGGACCAGGCCACGGAGGGGTTGAACTCGGTGACGTCATGGACGGCCGCGTCGGGATCGGGCTCGTCCACAGCCAACTGGAGCGTGGAGTAGTGCCGCCCATGCGGCGGGGGCAGGGCCGGGGACGTCCCGGGCAGCGAGGTCCCGCGCAGGCCGAGCGGCTTGATGATCCGTTCCCGGACCTCGGTGGCGTAGCTTCGGCCGGTCGCCTCCTCGATGACCATGCCCGCCAGGATGTAGTTCGTGTCGGAGTACTCCCAGCCCGCACCCGGCTCGAACACCGGCGGATGGGAGAGGCCGATTCCCACCAGTTCCTCAGGGGTCGCACCCTCGAAGCGGTTCTCGAAGAACTCCTCCTCGGTGAACCGGCCGAGGAAGTCGGGGTCGTAGTTGTAGTTGTAGATGCCGGAGGTGTGATTGAGCAGTTGGCGGAGAGTGATCTCGCTGCCCTCGTACCCGTTGCCCCGCACCACCCCGGGAAGCCACTCCTCGACGCTGTCGTCGAGGGAGAGCTCCCCCTCCGCGTCGAGTTGCAGGAGCACGGTGGCGGTGAACGGCTTGGTGATGCTGGCGGCACGGAAGCGGTCATGCGGCAGGCGCGGTCGCCGGGTGTCGAGGTCGGCGACGCCCGAGGCGCCGTACCAGACGTCGCGGGGGCCGCTGGGGCCGTCGACCCGGGCGAGCGCGCCGGGCGTTCCCCCCTCCGTGATCGCGTCCAGCGCTGCCTGCGTGCCGACGTGCGACTCGTTGGCGCCGGCCGGGGCGAGCGTGGCGGCCAGCGCGCCCACCGAGACCACGACGACCAGAACGCGCCGTGTGGTGCCTCGTAGCATGCGGTGTCTCCATCCCCCCGTGGCGATTACGGCTGTCTCTCACTGCGCTGCGAGACGCGGCCGGAGCTCTGAACGGTTGAGCCCCGGCGGAACGGGCTACCTGAGCGACGGGCCCGCGAAGCCCCGCCGCAGCGACGCACGGCGGGGCTCGGTGCTCAGCGTGGGGTCGTTACGGCTTGTGCACACCGCATGATCCTCGCAAGATCAATGCGGCGCTGCACTAGGGCGTTTCTGATGGCTTCTGGACGGTGTCGCGGAGCCGGATGACGATCGCGGTGACGGTCAGGGTGCCGTCGAAGATGTAGTCGCGCCTGTCGTGTCGGCTGGCCACCGCGCGGAGCTGTTTCCACTTGTTCACGCACCGCTCCACCGCACTGCGGCGGCGGTACTGGGCGTTGTCGAAGGCGGGTGGCCGGCCGCCTGCCCGGCCCCGCCGCTTGCGGTGGGCCCGGCTGGTCATCGGGCTGCGCGATGGTTGCCCTGATACCACGTCGCCGCAGGTAGGCGCGGTTGTCGCGACGGGAGTAAGCCTTTTGGCCACTTCGCCGCTTTTGTCGATAAACTTCGCGTACGCCGGGAACGGCGCCGCCACGCCGTGCCCGGCCCGCTCGGCGACCGTCTGCGGATCGACCCCGGGCGCGAGCCACGCCGACACGGCGGTGTGGCTCAGGTCGTAGGGCCGCTTCGCCAGCGAGGTGTGCGGCGCCTCCGGCGGCAGCACCTTCTCCCGCGCCCGGGCCCACATCTCGCCGTAGCCGCTCTCCCGGGAGGGCGACCAGGCCCCAGTCGCTGTCCGCCTCGGACGGTCCCCTTCTCCCGAAGTCGTCTCCTCGGGTGCGGCCTGCGTCTCCTCGCTGACCCGCATGTCGGCGGCGTCGTGATGATTCGTGCTGCGGTGCGGTCCACGCCGACCGGTCGGACCGGCTCGAAGAGGGGCGCCACGGGTCGGTGGAGACCCATTGACACAGCTGATTCTGCGAACGTAGCGTAAAGACTAGTCGTCTAGACAAGTTAAGCCTCGCCGGACTACGACGCGGAGGTGACTATGAAGTCGCAGACATCGCACCTGAAGGAAGCCCGCTACGAACTGGTCGAGATTCCCGAGCCGATGGGCCCGGTCACCGTGACCGTGGACCGGCGCAAGGTGCTCGACCACGCCTACAGCGAGGACGACTTCGGATCCTGGTACTTCGAGGACTCCCCGTTCGGCGGCCCGGTGGGTCACCCCCTTGTACTGGCCAACGACCTGCTGTTCCTCTTCTACGAGAACTACGACGGCAACACCGCCCAGGGCCTGCACACGCACGAGCACCTGACGTTTCACTCCCCGGTCAGGGTCGGTGAGACGGTCACGATCGAGGGCGGCTACACGGAGAAGTACGAGCGCCGCGGTCAGGGCTATGTCGTCCTGGAGGCGGAGGCCCACGGTGCCGACGGCCGGCTGCTGGTGCGGCACGTCGGCAGGGAGATCATGCGGACGGTCGCCGGCGAGGTCACCGGGCAGAACCGAACAGCGGGCGAGGCGCGGTCACGCACGGTGCTCGGCACGGTGGACACCGCCGTCCCCGCCCTCGCCCTGGCCCGCCTCGACGCTCCCGCACGCGCCGGCCTGCCGCGGCGGACGACGGTCTTCACCCAGGACCAGATGTCGGTCTTCTCCTGGGCGGGGCGCGGTTACGCCAACGTGCACACGGCCCCGGAAAAGGCCGCGGAGTCCGGACTGGACCGCACGATCGTCCAGGCCCAGCAGCAGACCGGCTTCATCATCACCAACCTCGTCGACGTGTTCGGCAAGGCGTTCTTCACCTCGGGTGAACTCGACCTCCGCTTCGTCTCACCGGCCTTCGTCGGCGACGAACTCACCACCAGCGGCGCTGTCGCCGGTGTCACGGGCGACCGGCTCGATCTGGAGGTCTGGGTCGACAAGGCCGACGGAACCCGCACCGCGCTCGGATGGGCCTCCGCCCGCGTGGACACCGACCCGAGGCGCCCCGCGCCCCTGGTCTGACCCCCCGTCCTTTCCGCCTCCACACGTCAGTGTGATCGACAACGGAGTCATCCATGGCGCAAACAGCCACCTCCCCGCCTGCCGTCGAGCAGGAGCGGACCAGACTCGCCAAACGTGCCGCCATCGCCAGCCTCGTCGGCACCGCCATCGAGTGGTACGACTACTTCATCTTCGGCACCGCGTCCGCCCTCGTGTTCGGGGACCTCTTCTTCCCCAACGAGGACGACCCGATCATCGGCACCCTGTCGGCATTCGCCGTCTTCGGTGTCGGCTTCTTCGCCCGCCCCGTCGGAGGAGTGGTCTTCGGACACTTCGGTGACAAGTTCGGCCGCAAGGCCGCCCTGGTCACGACGCTCATACTGATGGGCGCCTCCACGTTCCTCATCGGCCTCCTGCCCACCACCGCTCAGATCGGGATATGGGCTCCGATCCTGCTCGTCCTGCTGCGGCTCATCCAGGGATTCGGCGTGGGAGGCGAGTGGGGAGGCGCCTCACTGGTCGCCGTCGAATACGCCCCGGCACACAAACGGGGTGCCTACGGCAGCTTCCCGCAGATCGGCAACGCGGTGGGCCTCGTGCTGTCCACGGGCATCTTCGCGGCCGTGTCCCTGCTGCCTGACGACGCACTGATGAGCTGGGGCTGGCGCGTCCCGTTCCTGCTCAGCGCTGTTCTCATCGTCGTGGGCCTGTTCATCCGGTTCAAGCTCACCGAGACACCGGCCTTCCAGGCCGCACAGGAAGAGCTGGAGAGGCAGCCCGCCGAGGAACGGGCGAGAGAGCGAATGCCGGTCGCCGAGCTGTTCAAACGGTTCCGGAGGCCACTGCTCCTGGCCATGGGCATGCGCCTCGGCGAGGCGGTCTTCGGCTACATCATCCTCACCATCGGCCTGACGTTCGCCGAGAACTACACCGACATCTCGCGCACCCACGTCCTCGTCGCGAGCAGTATCGCCGCCGCGCTCGCCATCTACACGTACTACTTCTTCGGGAAGCTGTCCGACCGGGTCGGCCGGCGCAAGGTCTTCATCGCCGGCTCCCTCGTGGGCGTCGTCGTCACCTTTCCCTTCTTCTGGATCCTCGACGCCGACGCCCTGCTGCTGATGTACGTGGTCTACGCCGTGGCGTACGCGATCGGCGTGGGCGCCGTCTACGGCGTCGAACCGGCCTTCTTCGCCGAGCTGTTCAGCACGAAGGTGCGCTACACGGGACTCTCGCTGTCGGCCCAGATCCCCAGCGTTCTCATCGGACTGTGGCCGCTCGCCTCGACCGGTCTGCTGGCGGCGACCGACGGTGACCCCTGGCCGATCGCCCTCATCACCGTCGTGGCCCTGCTCATCGGACTGGCGTGCGCGGTGATGGCCCCCGAGACCAACAGGGCCGACATGACCCGTGTCGGTGAAGAGACCGAGAGGGCACGATGACGGACCCGACGCCCCGTCCCTGGCGGGACCTGACCGACCCACGCCGCGCCGGCGCGACCGACAGGCTCGAGGAGGGACTCAAGGAGCCCGAGTTCGAGAACCTCGACATCCCCGAGGACCTCGGCACCGTGCGGGTCGTCGTCGACGACCACAAGATCAAACGGTACGCCTTCACCCACGACGACCATTCCCCCTGGCACCTGACAGGGAGCCCGTTCGGCGGGCGGCGCGTCGGGCACGCGGCGCTGCTGGGCAACGACCTCGTACAGCTCTTCACCCTCGTCTACGCGGCCAGCCAGGTCGTCGGATACCACACCGAGGAACAGATGTGGTTCGACAGCCCGGCGGTCCTGGACGAGGTCGTCGCCCTCAGCGGCAGGTACACCGAGGCCTACCGGCGCCGCGGCCAGGGCTACGTCGTCATGGAGGCCGCGGCCACGGGCGAGGACGGGCGCAGCATCGTGCGCCATCGCGGTGTCGAGATCCTCAGGACCGACCCCGGCGCCATCGGCGGACGCGGCTCGGCGTCACCCGAACGCCGCGTCACCGGCGAGGTACCAAAGGGCGCGCGGACCGTCGACACGCTGGGCCCTGACGTACGCACCGGTGACGTACTCGCGCCCCTGCACAAGACGGTGACCGCCGAGCAGGCCGCGGTCTTCAGCCGCATCGGCGAGTACGTGCGCAACATCCACAACGACATCGACATCGCCCGAGCGGGCGGCCTGCGGGTGCCCATCGTGCAGGGCCAGCAGCAGTTCGGCGTGCTGGCCCAGCTGCTCACCCTCCGCGCCGGGCCGTCCTTCCTCACCACCGGATGGCTGCGGGTCAAGTTCCTGGCGCCGCTGGAGGTGTTCGAGCCGTTCACCTCGACCGGTGTCGTCACCGCCGTCACCCCGGTCGACGGCGGTCTCCGCGTCGATCTGGAGATCTGGGTACGCCGCGATGCCGACCACCGCCTTCTCACCGCCGGCTGGGCCGCCGTGACCGTTCCCGCACCCTGACCGCACCGCACCGCACCGACACAGAAAGCGGATCTTCGCAGATGAGCACTTCCAAGTCCGGCGGCCAGCTGGTCGTCGACCTTCTGACCTCCCTGGGCGTCGAGTACGTCTTCGGCGTCGTGGGCGGCCAGACCCTGGCCATCACCGACGCGATCATCGACACCCCCGGCATCCAGCTCGTCCACACCCGGCACGAGAACGCCGCGGCCGTGATGATGGACGCCTACGGAAGGCTCACCGGCACGCCGGCCGCGTGCATCGCCACGACCGGCCCCGGCGCCACCAACCTGCTCACCGGCGTCGGCGGCGCCTACCGCGACTCCAGCCCAGGCATCGTCCTCACCTGCAACAACAACGGCGAGAACATCCACAAGGACGACGCCCAGAACGCCGACCACGTGGCGCTGCTCAAGCCGCTGGTGAAGTACTCCCGGCTGGTGGCGCACGGCTCGTCCATCAAGCAGGCGATGGAGGAGGCCTACGTCAACGCCCTCACCGGCAACCCCGGCCCTGTCCACCTCGACTTCGCCCGCGACACCATCGAGGGTCAGGTGCCCAACCCGCCGGTGGTGCCCGCCGTCCACCCGAGCCGCGCGTGGGTCGGCGAGCGTCCGTCCGCCAACCCCGTCGCGCTGGCCAGGGTCGCCGAACGGGTGCTGCGCGCCGAACGGCCGGTCATCTGGCTCGGCAACGGCGGCAACCGCGCCCGGGCGAGTGAGGACGTGCTGGCGCTCGCCGACGCGCTCGGCATCCCGGTCGTCACGACCTTCAACGGCATCGGGTCCGTGCCGACCACGCATCCGCTGGTGTTCGGGGCCGTCAGCCGCATGGGTACCACGCTCTCCGGCGAGGTCCTCGGCGACGCCGATCTCGTACTCGCGCTCGGCAACAGCCTCAACGCCGTGTCCACCACACGCTGGCGGCGCGCCCTCCCCGAAGTGATCCAGGTCGATGTCGAGCCGGCGATGATCGGGCGCTACTACTCCGAGATCACCCAGGGCGTGGTGAGTGACCTCGGCTCCTTCGCCCGCGCCCTGGTCACCGCGACCGCCGGACACGCGGACGCCGCGAAGGCCGGGCGCGCGGAGTGGATCAGCTCACTCGACAAGGCGCGCACCGACTGGTGGCAGGGCTCCGAGGTGACGGACACCAGCGCGGAGGGCCCGCTCTCGCCCGCCGACATCGTCCGCACGCTGCGCGAAGTGGCGCCCGAGGAGACCCTGCTGATCCCGGACGCCGGCAACCCGGGCGTCTGGTCGTTCCTCTGGGAGATCCAGCGGCCCAACACCTACATCAAGCCCGTCGGCTTCGGGAACATGGGCTTCGCGCTGCCGTCGGCGATCGCGGCAGCGTTGATCGACCCGGAGCGCCCCGTACTCGCCCTGATCGGCGACGGCTCCCTCGGCATGAGCCTGGGCGAGATCGAAACGCTCGCACGGGTCGGCGGCAACGTCTGCGTCGTCGTCCTCAACGACTCCAGCTACGGCAACATCCGGCAGGAACAGGAGCTGCACTTCAACGGGCGCACCACCGGCGTCGACTTCGGCTCGGTCGACTTCGGCATGGTGGCCCGCGCGATGGGCGTGAACGGCCAGGTCGTCACCAGCCTGTCCACGCTGCGGCAGCGCGTCGCCGACGCCTTCGCGGCCGGTACGCCGGTGATACTCGACGTACCGATCGACCGCGATGTCAACGCCTGGACGTACCCGTCGTTCGTGGCGCGGAAGAAGCAGTAGAAGGCAGTGGAAGGCAGTGGAAGGCAGGTGACAGCGGCAATGCCGAACGCGACCCCGGCACCCCTCGACGGCGTGAAGGTGCTCGACCTCTCGCGGTTCATCGCGGGCCCACTCTGCACGCAGGTCCTGGCCGACTTCGGAGCCGAGGTGGTCAAGATCGAGCGGCCGGGCGGGGAGGACTCCCGGCACCACGGGCCGTACCACAGGGACGAGAGCATCTACATGTTCCTCTACCACCGGAACAAGTACGACGCCTCGCTGGACACCCGCCACCCCGAGGCACTCGGAATCCTCGAGCGGCTGATCGCGTGGGCGGACATCGTCGTGGAGAACTACCGTCCGGGCACGATCGAGAAGATGGGCATCGGCTACGAGCGGATGAAGGAGCTCAACCCGGACATCATCCTGGTGTCGATCTCCGGCTTCGGCCAGACCGGTCCGGACTCGCGCCGCGCCCTGTTCGACGCGATCTCACAGGCGTCCTCGGGGCTGATGAGCATGACCGGCGAGCCCGACGGCAAACCGACCCTCAGCGGCACCTACATAGCCGACTACACCACCGGCTACCAGGGCGCGATCGGGGCCCTGCTGGCCATCCTGCACCGTGAGCGCACCGGCGAGGGCCAACTCGTGGACGTCGCGTCCTTCGACACGATGTTCTCCGCGCTCGGCATCCGCCTCATGTCCCAGCTCATGCTCGGCCAGGACATGCCGCGCAGCGGGTCTCGCGACCTGCTGACGGCACCGGTCAACGTCTACGACGCCGCCGACGGACCCATCTACATCCAGGCCGGCACGGCCTCGCTGTTCCCGAAGCTCTGCGCCGTGATGGGACGGCGGGACCTGGCCGAGGACCCGCGCTTCGCCAGTGTCGAGGGCCGGATGACACACCAGGAGTTCCTGGAGGGCGAGATCGGCGCATGGGCGGCCGGCCATACGACGGAGGTCCTCGCGCGGATCCTCGACGAGGTGGGCGTGCCCTACGCCAAGGTCGCCTCGGTCGCGGAGGTGGCCGAGTCACCGCAGATCGCCGCTCGGGACATGATCGTCGAAGCGGAACACCCCGAACTCGGTAACATCCGGATGCCCGGTAATCCGATCAAGATGGAGAAGACCCCGCCGATGGTCCGCAAGGCTCCACCTCGGGTCGGCGAGGACAACACGTACGTCTACCAGGACATCCTCAAGCTGTCCGCTCAGGACATGGCCCACCTGCGTGGGTCGGGAGCCATCTGATCATGTCGCGCGCACCCAGGTATCAGGTGATCTATGACGACCTCGTCTCGCAGATCCGGTCCGGCACCCTGGCCCCCGCGGCGCGGCTGCCCAGCGAGACGGACCTGGCCAGGCAGTACGGCGTGAGCCGGATGACCGTGCGGCAGGCTCTGGACCTGCTCGACTCGGACCGGTTCGTCGTACGGCGGCAGGGCAGCGGCACGTTCGTCAGCGGCCACGGCGAGCGCGGGCGGCGGCTCAACCGGCTGCGCTCCTTCGCCGACGAGATCGCGGGCACGGGTGGTGCGCCGTCCTCCCGGCTGATCCACTGCGCGGCCACGCCCATGCCCAGTGACGTGGCCGAGGCCCTCGGCGGCATGGACGACGACACGGCCAACCGGCTCACCCGCGTGCGCCTCATCGACGGCTCGCCCGCCGCGCTCCAGGACGCCTGGATCCCCTACTCCGTGGCGCCGTCGCTGTGCCGCGAGCCGCTGCTCGACGACTCCCTGTACCGCACCCTGACCGAACGCTTCGGTGTCGAGCTGCGCTACGCCGACCAGTCCATGACAGCCACGCTGTTGACCGCCGAGCGGGCGGACCCGCTCGGCACCGAACCAGGCACGCCGGCACTGGAGGTACGCCGTACCACCTACGGATCGCGCGGCGAGATCGTCGAGTTCACCACGAGCTGGACACTGCCCGGGTTCCCCTTCCTCCTGCGGATCGACGCCGAATGAGCGCACACGTCATCGCGGTCGATGTCGGCACGTCGGCCGTGCGGGCCGTCGCCATGGACGCCCGGGGGCAGGTCTTCGCCCACCAGCACATCGCCCGCACGTCAGGACTCGGCGGCGACGCCTTCGACGCCGCCGCGCTGGACCGGGACGTACGGGCCGCGCTGGCGGGGGTGTCCGGCAGACCGGCTCCCGCGGCGCTGGCCATCGCCGCCCATATCGGCACCGTCGCCGTCGATTCCGACCTCCGGCCCGTCGGCCGTAGCGGCGGCTGGGCCGACACCCAGGGCGTGCCGCGGCTCGCGGCGCTCGGCGACGCGACGGTGCGGCGGCTGCTGCACGCCGCGGGCCGTCCGGCATTGACCGGCGGTGCCCTGGCCTACCTGATGGGGATGGAGCCCGAACTCGCCTCGAAGGTGCACGCCGTGCTGTCGCCCAAGGACTTCCTCGTCGCCCGGCTCACCGGCCGGCTCGCCGCCGACACGATCAGCGCTGCCTACACACTGGCTTCCGACGTGCGTCGTCGCGCGTGGAACATCGACCTGCTCGGTGAGATCGACCTGGACCCCGAACTGCTGCCGCCGCAGTCGGAGCCGACGTCGGTGGTCGGCACCCTCACCGGGGAGATCGGGGCGGTCACCGGCCTGCCGCCCGGACTTCCCGTGATCGCCGGCGGCCCGGACGGCTCCGTCGGCATCGGCCTGCTCCTGGGCGGAGCCGACGACGTCATCGCCGACGTCGCGGGCACCACCGATGTCATCGGCCGGCTGCTCCCGGGCCCTGACGACGTACCGGACAGTGCCGTACTCAACCCCGCCGTCCTGCCCGGCCGATTCGTCGCCGGTGGGGCGACCGGACTCACCGGAGGCGCTGTCGCCCAGTGGCGTTCCCTGGTCGGCACGGTCGCGGACGAGCACCTCGCCGCGGTGCCCCCGGGTGCGAACGGGCTCACCATCCTGCCCAGCATGACAGGTGCGCGCTTCCCGACCTGGCGGTCCGGCACCCGGGGAGCGGTGCTCGGACAGCATCCCGACCACGACGCCGCGTGCCTGCTCCGAGCCGCCCAGGAGGCGGCGGCCTTCACCGTCCGCGAGGGAACGGACCACCTCGATCCCTCGGGCAGCCTGCCGGTCGCCTTGGCCGGCGGCTCGTCCCGCAGCGCCCATGTGGCGCAACTGCGCGCCGACATCCTCGGCCGACCGCTCCTGGTCTCCCCGGAGCCCGACGTGACCCTGCTCGGCGCCGCGGCGCTGGCGTTGCTCGGTTCCGGGCTGTGCACCGACCTGGACGCCATCCGCTCACGCCTCGTCGGCACCCCGCGCAGGGTCGAGCCCGACGCCGCCCGCGCGGAGCGCTACGCGCGACTCCACTCCCGCTGGCGGGCCCTGCGCGACGCGACGGACGCCGCGCGCGCGGCGGCCCCGTAGACCCCGTAGACGGTGTCCTCCGAGCGACAGTCGCGGTGATTCGGTTCCGCAGAGGGCCCGATCCGGGCCCTGGACGAACGCGTCCGCAACACCTCGGATCGTTCCTTCGCCGCGCCGTTTCACCAGGTCACGTCCATGGAACGTTCCTAGACGTTGTGTCAGGGCACACACGTCTGGCCGCGCAAGCACGATTCACCTGATGATCGGCGTCGGCGGGCCGGCACGACCGGCAAGCCAACGGAGTCGTATCGAGGTTGCATCGAGCCGAAGCGAGGCGGCAATGGAGTACGAGGAAGTCAAGCTCTCTCCGGACGAGGTCGATCGCGTCAAGGGGATCATCGGCCAGGCGTTCACCGACATGGCCGAGGTGTCCACCGGCATCGGCGGACACAGCGCCAACATGGCCACCGCCTACAACGGTGCCGGTACCGCGACCGCGATGGAGACCTACGAGAACCTCGGCCGGGCCGGCCAGGCGCTTGCCAACGCGCTCGACGGCCTGTCCCAGGACCTCGGCGTCACGGCCAACACCGGCCGGGAGACCGACGACGAGGCGCACAACGCCCTGGGCCAGGTCGTTGCCCCGACCACCCCCTCCGACCTGAGCATCGCCGCTCAGATCTGACACCAGCCGCCCCGACACACGGACAGGACCGAGGAACCATGGGCTCCAACGGGATGATCCACTTCAGGAACGAAGGTCTCACCAGCATCCAGTCGCAGACCTCCGGTCAGCAGGAGCAGTACATCGCGATCTGGGACAACGTGCGCACCCAGATCACGCAGCTCATCGAGAACGGCCTGGTCGACGCCCAGGTCGGCACCGTGCTCGCGGAGCGTGACGAGATCTTCCGCCGCGAGGCGACCGGCTTCGACGACAGCGTCTCGTCGCAGAACCTCGCGATGCGCAACGTCCAGTCGATCGGCGGCGAGGGCGGCGCCGCGATGGTGCGGGCGGCGGCGGGCGGTCGCTGATCCATGACCATCATGAACTTCGACGGCCTGCGGGCCGCCGAGAGCGGGGCCGGGAGGAAGGCCGGACTCCCCGAGATGCGGGCGAGGTTCGCCGAGATCGCCTCGGACCCGGGCATGTTCGGCGAAGTGCCGAACGCGGACCGGGCCGCCGCGGCCCTGGAGACGGCCGCGCTCACCATGCTGACCGAACTGGAGCGAGCGGGAGTCTCGGTGGACGACATCAGCCGCAGCGCGGCCGCGGCGGCCGACACGGGCGAGAGTCACGAGGCCGCCGCGCGGCGGACGCTGACCAACGCCCACGACGCCGCGTACTCCACCTTCGTGGACCGCATGGCGACAGAAGGGCGCTGAGGCGCGCATGGCAGACACGGAAGGCCGGTTCTACGAGGCGATCCGGAAGGTCACCAGCGCACAGTACGTCTCCATGCGGGCCGCCGGGGCCGCATGGGACGCGCTGGCGCGCGCGGCCGGCACCGAAGGCGGCGAGTTGTCCGTCTCGGCGGCCGAGGCGGAGACCGAGCCGGGCGAGGGACTGCTGATCCTCTCCGACCGGCTCGGCGAGGCCGGTGGCTGGGCCGACGGCGCGGGGACCGTGGCCCGGCAGATCGCGGATCAGCTCATGGGGGCCGCCGAGCGGTCGGCACAGGCCACCGAGCGGGCGGTCCAGCTCGACGAGGAGTACGGCGAGGTCGACGCGCAACTCGGGCGCGACATCGAGGCGATCGACGCCGGCATGGCCATCAACGTCAAGACCGCGGCGGCGGAGCAGCAGAAGGAGGAGCTGATCCGCCGGGCCAACGAGGAACTGGACGCGCTCGGTGAGGAGTTCGCCAGGGTCATCGGAGGCGAGGCGCCGAGGGCGCCGGGCGGCGGCGCGGGCACGACCACCGCCGCCGGCGGCTACGCCGACGCTTCCGCCGCGGGCGCGGCCGCCACGGCCGCGGCGGCCGGTGGCGGCGTGGCCGGCGGGATCGCTGCCGGTGGCGCCGCCGGGCAGGCGTCCCCGGCCTCCGCCGAGGGAGCCGCCGCCGACTACGCCGCCCCCAACGGCAGCCGGATCGGCGCGGGGGAGTACCCCCACGCCAGCGTCCTCGGCCCGGAGCAGGGCGACTTCGCCGGCTGGGTGCAGAGCCCGACCACGGGCTACCTGGTCGATCCGGCGACCGGGCGGGAGTTCGACCCCGACGCGAACCGGTGGATCGACCCGGTGACCGGGCAGCCGTTCGGCGAGGTGACCGAGTACGCCACCCAGCTCGCCGGCCTCGCCGGCGGCCCCGGGGCGCTCGCCACTCCCGGGGCCGGAACACTCACGGCCGGCGCCGCCGCCGTGGGCGGCGCCGGCGGCGCCAGCCTGGCGGGTCTGTACGGCGGCATCATGCCGCCCAGCGTGGGCCACACGGGGCCGGCGCGCGGCCAGGTGATGCGGCAGGCGGTGAACAACCTCGACCGCAACGCCCGGGTGGCCACCCGCTTCGCGCTACAGGAGGCGGCCCAGGGCGGCCGGCCGTTCGTTCCCCCGCCGGGCGCGGCGGCACAGCGCGGCGTGGGCCCGTACGGCCGCGGCGCTGCGCGGACCACGGTCACCGGCGCCACGCCACGCGGCGGGGCGACCGCCCTCGCGGGCCGTGGCGCGGCGGCGCAGGGCGCGGCGGCGCGCTCCCTCATGCCGCCGCCGGGAGCGGCCGCCCAGGGCGGCGGCAGGAGCGGGGGACGGGGCGGGGGACGGGGCGCGACGGCCCGTGGCCGCGCCATCGGCGAACCGTCCAGCACCTGGCGCGCCCACTCCCGGCAGGCCCCGGCCCGCTTCCCGCTGGCGGGGGGCCGACCGGGCGCGGCGGTGCCGCCGCCCGCTCCCGGCGCCGCCAGGGGAGGCCATGCCCCGGACGAGGAAGAGAGCCGCACCGCACCGCCCACCGAGCTCACCGAGGACCCGGAGATCTGGGCCACCCGGCGCGGCGCCACGGGCGGCGTGGTCGGGCAGTAAAGGAAGGCAAAGGAAGACAAAGGAAGGCAAAGGAAGACAAAGGAAGGAGACGCCCGTGTCGGGAGACGGCCTGCACTACTTCTCGGACGGATTCCGGGAGGCCGCCCAGGGCAGCGTCAGCTCCGCCGACGCGGCGGAGTCCACGCGGCGTTACCTGGGGCGCGCGGCTCCCAACGCCGCCAGCTGGGCCGGGGCCGACGAGTTCGTCAACGCCGTGACCGCCACCCGTGACAAGCAGTCCCAGGGGGTGGCCCGGGCCGCCGAGGGCCGGGAGAACATGGCCGCCTCGGACCACCAGGTCGCGGGTCTGGGCGACGAGTTGGAGGTCGACGCCGACGCGTCGCTCAACGCCGCGCACGCCGCCGTCGGCGAGGCGGCGGCGGTGGATCGCAGCATCGCCGACGGCATGTAGCGCGGTGCGGCGCGCCCGCGTGCGGCCGGGCCGTCCCCCGCCCGGCCGCACGCGCGGTGCCGAGGAACGCTCTTGGAGGTTTGATGGCCGACTTTGACCCCAGCATGCTCCTCTACTTCTCCACCGAGGAGGTTGAGGAGAAGGCGGGGAAGAAGCCGTGGACGCGTAACCGGGAGTTCGGCGAGGAGATCGACGTCGATGACATGGCGAACACCGCCAACGCCTACTCCCAGGCCTCCGGGGAGGGCGCGACCGCGGGGAACCTGGCGCAGCGGGCCACGGCCGAGTCCCAGGAGGCGGGCTCGCACGACGGCGGCGCCATCGTGGACGGCGAGGACCGCACGGAGCACACCTTCCGGGAGCTCCAGAACAACGGCGAGGGCATGGGGGAGGTCACCGACTACCTCGTCAGGGCGATGCGGCGGGCCGTCGAGGCCAGGGACAACGTGGAGGCCGTGATCATCGGCGAGGGGACCAGCGGAGACGGCCTCCAGAGCAAGTACGACGACCACGTCGAGGCCGCGGTGACGGAGTGGAACGCCTGGCAGTCCGCGCTGAGCAGCGCGTTCCGCGCCGGCAACGCCGGGAACGGGCGCTCCGCGGGCGACCTGACGGTCTCGCACAACGGCGAGTCCATCAGCGTCTCCCCCTCGGAGAACAGCATGTACGCCCTGCCCGAGAGCCTGGCTCTGGACATCAGGGAGAAGCACCTGGGCCGCGCGGCCGACGACGCGACGACGGCGTACGGCGACATCGAGGACGAGATCGAGAAGTACCGGATGGATCTCGCCGGCTACGGCGTCGAGCTCGGCGAGCTGGGATACGACCTCTCCGACGGCCCCCTGGGGCTGTGGACGACGAAGGAGATGGCGGACTGGGCGGCGGACGGCCTCTCCGAGGAACTGGCGAAGGACCATCCGGACAGCGAGAAGCTGCTGCGCTACACCGAGGCGCTCGACGCGATCGTCGCCGGCATCTACGAGGACCCGAACAACCCGGGCGACCCCACGAGGCAGCTGTCGGCGAGCGAGCTGGCCTATCTCGAGACGTTCTACGGGCAGCTCGACGCCGACGACCTGTCGGCCCTGGGGAAGCTGAAGGACGACACCGCTGGCCTGGAGCCGGGGGAGGCCGGCTGGCAGCTCTCCAGCATCGAACGGGTCGCCAACGGCCTCAACCTGCTGATGAACCCGGACGCCGGCGGCCTGGACCCGTCGACCGAGGAGGGCCGCGAGCGCATCCCGGACGCCATACGCCCCTTCGTGTACGACTACGAGGACGGCGACATGTTCAGCGAGTCGCCGGGCTCCGACGCGTTCGCCGACGACCTGAAGGCGTTCAACGGCTTCGGTGACCTGATGTCGACCGCGACCGTGGCCTCCGGCGAACAGTTCAGCAAGGACCTGGCGACCGCGGCCGTCGACGTGCAGCAGAGGTCCTCGCTCCAGTACAGCGGGCTGTCCAGCGAGGGCTCCTGGACCGAGAACACCGGAAGCAGCGGCATGCTGCAGGCCGCCGCGCTCAACGATGTCGCCTCGGCCGAACTGCTGACCGACGACACGTTCCGGGAGGACCTGCTGAGCCAGCACTGGGAGGACAGCACCGGAGCCGCCGACCTGATCCGCAGCGGCACCACCGTTCCCGAGGGAGTCGACCGCGACAGCGAGGCCGGCATGCTCTACCGCGAGGCGGCCCACGAGGTGCTGGCCTCGGCCGGGGGCGACCACCAGGACGACATCCTCGGGAGGAACAGCGCGCTCCCCGAGGACCACACCGCACTTCAGGGCGCGCTGGCCGACGCCACGTTGATGCACATGGACGACGTCGCCAACTACGGCGACGACAGCGGCATCCACTACTCGCGGGAAGAGCGCCAGGGGATCTTCAACCTCATGGCCGAGACCGAACAGGACGTGAACGAGGGATTCAAGGCCGGGGTCGGCCAGATCCAGTACGCCATGGCCCACGACTACTACACCGGCGCCACCCCCGAGGGGAACCGGGAGAGCACCTTCAACAACGTCGGCTACCTGACGGCGCTCGTCAACGAGGGGGAGACCTCGGCCATCGGCGAGACGAGCGACGACAAGACGCTCTCCAACAACCTCGCCAAGGCCTCGGTCGGCTCCGCCCTGTGGGCCGCGAGCCTCGCCCCGGGGCCGCAGCAGATCCCGGTGGGCCTGGCCGGTGCCGGCTACTTCCTCCTCCAGCCCTCGCTGCCGACCTACGACGCCCAGGCGCCGCTGGACGATTTCGAGCAGAAGGAGGGCGCCATCAACAGGGAGAACATGGACCGCGCCGTCGCCCAGGCGGCGATCGACGCGTACGGCACCGACGATGAACTTCCGGAGATGGACACGGACTACATCGAGCGGGTCGGCGCCGGGCCGAACGAGCCCCTGGACAACCTCATCGGCGGCATCGGCCACGGCGTGACCGGGGACGTCGACAACGCGCGGCAGGCCGAGTTGGAGTACGAATGATGGCTGACCGGACGGCACACCACCCGGTCCAGCCGGTCCAGCTGGTCCCGAGCGGAACGACCGGGCCCACCACCGTCACGGTCCGGCGTCCCGCGCGGGCCACGCGCCCCGCCGTGCCCACGAGCGAACTGGTGCTCAGGCCGCCGCCGGAGCTGCCCGGGCCCGAGGACAACAACGTCTGGATGACGGCGTTGCCCGCGCTGAGCGGCCTCGGCTCGGTGCTGTACATGCTCACCATGGGTCGCGGCCCCATCGGCTACATCGTCGGCACCATGTTCCTGGTGTCCTGCCTGGCCATGGTGGTCGGCTCGCTCCTCCGGCAGCGGGGATCGGCCAAGAGCGCCGCCCGCCACGCACGCCGCGAGTACCTGCGGTACCTCGACCGCACCCGCGCCGTGGTGCGCGGCACCGCGCGGGCGCAGCGCGAGGCCCTGGAGTGGGCCGCCGCCGCCCCCGGCACGCTGTGGTCGGTCGCCGCCAGCCGCCGGCTGTGGGAACGGCGCAGCGGCGACGCCGACTTCGGCATGGTGCGCGTCGGCACCGGGCCCCGCTTCCTGGCCACCCCGCTGGTGCCGGGGGAGACCGCGCCCGTCGAGGACCTGGATCCGCTCTGCGCGGTGCGGCTGAAGCAGTTCATCGACGCGCACTCGGTGGTGCCCGGCCTGCCGGTGCAGCTCTCGCTGCGCCGGTTCGGCGCGCTCGCCGTCACCGCGGGCGACGACCCGGACCGGGCGCGGGCGCTGCTGCGCGCGGTGGTCGCGCACGCCGTGACCTTCCACTCGCCCCGGGACCTGCGGGTGGTGCTGTGCGCGCGTGACGTCGAGGCCCCCGCGTGGTCCTGGCTGAAGTGGCTGCCGCACACGCACCACCCCGACGAGACCGACCACGCGGGACCGGTGCGGATGATGCACCCCGCCCTCGCCGTGCTGGAGGACTGGCTCGGTGCCGAGCTGACCCGCCGCACCCGGTTCAACCGCGACGCCGAGCCCGACCCCGACGTGCCGCACCTGCTGGTCGTCGTCGACGACGGTCTGGTGACGGGCACCGAGGCGCTGCTCGACGCGGGGGGGATGCAGGGCGTCACCGTGCTGGACGTGGCCGGCCGCGCCACCGCTCTCACCGACGCCCACGGCGTACGGCTCGACGCGACCGGGGGCACGCTGACCGTGCGGGCCGGCGACATCCGGGACGAGTTCGGCCAGGCCGACGCGCTCTCCGTCGCCGAGGCCGCCGCCCTCGCCGAGCAGCTCGCCCGCTTCCGGCCCGACGCCACCGCGACCGCCGACGCCGAGGACCTGAACGCCGTCGTGAACACGCTGCCCGGCCTGCTGGGCATCGCCGACCCCGGACACCTGGAACTGGACGCCCTGTGGCGCCCCCGGCCGATGCGCGACCGGCTGCGGACCCCCCTCGGCGTCTCGGCCGACGGCGGCCTGCTGGAGCTGGACATCAAGGAGTCCGCGCAGAACGGCATGGGCCCCCACGGCCTCCTCGTCGGCGCCACCGGCTCAGGCAAGTCCGAGCTGCTGCGCACCCTGGTCCTCGGCATGGCCGCCACCCACCCCTCCGACCAGCTCAACCTCGTGCTCGTGGACTTCAAGGGGGGCGCCACCTTCGCGGGCATGGCCGACCTGCCGCACGTCGCCGCCGTCATCACCAACCTGGAGGACGACCTCAGCCTGGTGGACCGGATGAAGGAGGCGCTGGCCGGCGAGATGAACCGCCGCCAGGAGGTGCTGCGCGACGCCGGGAACCTGGTCTCGGTGCGCGACTACGAGCGGGCCCGGCAGCGCGGCGCGGAGCTGCCGCCGCTGCCCAGCCTGTTCGTCGTGGTCGACGAGTTCTCCGAACTCCTTGCCCAGAAGCCCGACTTCGCCGACCTCTTCGTCCAGATCGGCCGCCTGGGCCGGTCACTCGGCCTCCACCTGCTGCTGGCCTCCCAGCGGCTGGACGAGGGCCGGCTGCGCGGACTTGAGGCGCACCTGTCGTACCGCATCGGGCTGCGGACGTTCTCCGAGGCCGAGAGCCGCACCGCCATCGGCGTGCCGGACGCCAACCGCCTGCCCAGCGCCCCCGGACACGGCTACCTCAGGACCGACACCGTCACCCTCAAGCGGTTCCGCGCCGCCTATGTGTCCGGCCCCTACCGCACGGGGGAGAGCACGGGCGCCGCCCTCGGCGGCGCGATGAGCGTGCGGCCCTTCCCCGCCTCGCACGTCCCGGTGCCCGTCGAGGAGCTCGCACCCGAGCCGGAACCGCAGCCAGGACCACAGCCAGGACCACAGCCAGAACCAGACGAGTTCACCGACGACGAGGACATGGGCACCACCGTGCTCAGCGTCATGGTGGAGCGGATGACGGGGCAGGGCCCGCAGGCCCACCAGGTCTGGCTGCCGCCGCTGGACGCTCCCGCGCCCCTGGACGCACTCCACCACGAGCTCGCCGTACGGCCGGGCCGCGGCTACGGCGCCTCCCCCGCGAGCCCGCCGCTCACGGCGTTGATCGGCATCCTGGACCGTCCGTTCCACCAGCGCCGCGACCCGCTGACGATCGACCTCTCCGGCGCCGGGGGCCACGTCGCGATCGTCGGCGGCCCGCACAGCGGCAAGTCGACGGCCGTCCGCAGCCTGATCGCCTCCCTGGCGCTGCGCCACACCCCCGAGGAAGTCCAGTTCTACTGCCTCGACTTCTCCGGCGCCCTCTTCCCCCTCGCCGGGCTGCCGCACGTCGGAGGCGTCGCGGGACGGCTCGACGCCGAGTCCGTCAACCGGACCGTCGCCGAGGTGATGGAGGTGCTGGAGAGCCGCGAGACCCGCTTCCGCGAGCTCGGGATCGAGTCCATGGCCGGCTACCGCGCCGCCCGCGCCGAAGGACGCGTCACCGACGACCGGCTGGACCGTTTCGGAGACGTCTTCCTCGTCGTGGACGGCTGGGCCGTGCTGCGGCAGAGCTACCCCGAGCTGGAGCAGCTGCTGATGGCGCTGGCCGGGCGGATGCTGACGTACGGCATCCACCTCGTCATCACCGGGAACCGCTGGCTCGACATGCGGATGGGCATGCGCGACCTGGTCGGCACCAAGGTCGAGCTCAAGCTCGGCGACGCCCTGGACTCCGAGGTGGACCGCAAGGCCCAGCGCACGGTCCCCGCCGGACGCCCGGGACGCGGCATCGACCACGACGCGCTGCACTTCCTCATCGCCGTCCCGCGCGTCGACGGCGTCCACTCCGACGACGGACTCGCCGACGGCGTCGCCGACCTGGTGCGCCGCGTCGACGAGGCGTGGCAGGGCCCGCGCGCCCGCGGTGTGCGGCTGCTGCCCACCGTCTTCCCCGTCGCCGACGTCCCGGCACGGGTCACCGAAGGGCCCGGCGTCGCCGTCGCCGTCGAGGGCAACCGGCTCGAACCGGTCGTCCTCACCCCGGGCGAGGACCCCGGAATGATCGTCATCGGGGACAGCGAGTCCGGCAAGACCTCGCTGCTCCGCGCCGTGGGTCGGCAGGTCGTGGACACCTACCCGGCCGACCGCGCCAGGCTCGTCGTCATCGACCACCGCATGACGATGCTGCGCGAGTTCGAAGGACCGCACCTGCTGGGCTACTCCACCAGCCACGAGCGGACCGTGGAGGTCATCGGCGGCGTGACCGAAGGGCTGAGGAAACGCCTGCCCGGCACCGACGTCACCCCCGAACAGCTCCGCGACCGCTCCTGGTGGACCGGCCCTGAGATCTACGTCCTCGTCGACGACTACGACATGGTCACCACCTCGCGCGGCAACCCGCTCAAGCCGCTCCTCGACTTCCTGCCCCAGGCCCGCGGCATCGGCCTGCACGTCTTCGTCGCCCGGCAGGCCGGCGGCGCCGCCCGCGCCGCCCTGGACCCGACCCTCGGCCGGATGAAGGAGCTCAACTACCCCGCGGTGCTGATGAGCATCCCCAGCGACGAGATGCCGATCTGGGGCATCAAGTCCGCCCAGCGCAGGAAGGGCCGCGGCCTGCTGCTCCACCGCAGGCTCGGCACCGTTCCCGTCCAGCTCGTCCGCGCCGAATCGCCCCTGACCACCCGCACCACCACACAGGACCCCACATGAGCGGCACCCTCACCGGGCAGCCAACGCCGGCACCCACCGCACCGCCCACGGCCGCTCCGGCCCTGCCCGCCCCGCCTGCCTCCCCGACCGAGTTTGTCCGCATCGGCGTCGCGGGACCGGCCGGACGCGTCGACCTCGCCGTGCCCGCCGCCGTCCCGCTGGCCCGGCTGATGCTCACCCTGCTGCGGCACGCGGGCGAGGATCCGGACCCGGATGGCGGGGCGGGGCACGGCGGCTGGGTGCTGCGCCGCACCGACGGCACGCTCCTCGACCCCGCCGCCTCGCTGGCCGCGCAGCGCGTCCACGAGGGCGATCTGCTCTTCCTCGGCCACGGCGTGGACGACGCCACGCCACCGGTGTACGACGACGTCGTCGAGGTCATCGGCGAGCACGGGGTACGCGGCGGCTGGCCCGCCCAGGCCACCCGCCGGGCGTCCGGCGCGCTCGCCGCCATCGCCGTGCTCGCCGTCTGCGGCGCGCTGGCCTCCGCCCCCGGCCGGCTGCCCGGCTGGCTGGGTCTGGCAGTCGCGCTCTTCGCGCTCGGCACCGCGGTGCTGATGTCCCGCGCGTTCGGCGACACCGGGGCAGGCACCTTCGCCGCCGTGCTCGCCGCCCCGGCCGCGATGGTGGGCGCCTGCCGGCTCCTGGGCACCGAGCCTGGCCTCGTCGACGGCTTCACCGCCGCCCACCTGGTGCTGGCCTGCGCGGTGCTCGCCTGCGTCGGCGCGCTGGGCCCCGCCCTCGTGGGAGGCGGCGACGGCACCTTCACCGCGCTGGTCACCGGCGGACTCCTGGGCGCCGTCGGGGCGTTGGCGTGCGCGATCTGGGACGGCGCGACGCCCGCGGAGGGAGCCACGATCGCCGCCCCGCTGGCCCTGGTGCTGACCACGGTGTGGCCCACCCTGGCGCTGCGCGTCGCCCGCATGCCCGCCCCCAGGATCGCCGCCTCCGCCGAGGACCTGGAGGAGCTGCCGAGCCAGCTCGAACACGACCGGCTGCGGGGCCGGGTGGCAGCGGCCCGCCGGTTGCTGACCGGCATGTTGGTCGGCAGCCATCTGGTGGTCGCGGCCGGCACGCTGGTGCTCTTCGCCTCCACCGAGCTCTGGCCCTCCGTCGTGGGAGGCGTGCTCGTGCTGCTGACGCTGCTGCGCTGCCGGCTGTTCAGGGAGGCGTCACAGACCGCGGTGCCGCTGATCACCGCCCTGGTGACGGCGGCGGGGGCCGGGGCGGTCACGGTCGTGGACCGGGTGGACACGACCGTGCCGCTGCTGGGCGTCATGCTGCCGGCCGGGCTGCTGATCGCCCTGGTGTGCGGCGGCTCCGGCCTCCTCGCCGGCCGGCAGCGGATCAACCCGCGGCTCTCCCGGGCGCTCGACCTCGTCGAGACCGGGCTCCTGCTGGCCGTCGTGCCGCTCGTCCTCGCCGTGTGGGGGGTCTACGCGGCCCTTCTCGACCTGAAGGTGTGACATGAGGCCCCTCACCGCCGCCCAGCGCTCCGCGGGAAGTGCCGCCACGGGCCGGTTGCGGCTGCGTCGGCGTCGTGGCTGGTCGCGCCCACGCGGCGGAGCCGCATATCGACACAGCCCCGGGCCCGTGCGGGGGTACGTCGTAGCGCAGCGACCTTCACCACGGCCGCTTGGCCGTCCCGCACTCGCCGCCGCAGCCGTCCTCGCTGTCGCCCTCGGCGTGCTCGCTCCGCTGGCGGTCCCGGGCGTCGCGCCCCGCGCCGCCGCCGAGGAGTGCCGCACCGAGGTGACCGGCGAGCCGCTGCCGGAGAACGCCGGTCCCTACCCGCTGATCGACCAGCTCGGGCTGCGGCAGGCGTGGGACCTGTCGACGGGCTACGACGTCAGGGTCGCCGTCATCGACTCGGGTGTCGACGGCGACCACCCCGACCTGGTCATGCATGTCCTGCCCGACGCCAGCACCTACACGGTCGTGGCGGACGAGCGCGAGTTCGTCCGCACCACGCCGATGCCGACCCAGGACTGCCTCGGCCACGGCACGGCGGTGGCCGGGCTGATCGTGTCCGAGCGCACCGAGGGCGACCGGATGGCGGGGGTCGCCCCCGACGCCTACATCTACTCGGTGCGCAGCGCGGACGGCGTCGAGCGGGCCACCCCTGGCATGCTCGCGGCGATGATCGACGACGCGGTGTACTACGGGGCCCGCGTCATCAACCTCTCCCTCGCCATCCCCGTCGATCACGAGCCCATCCGCGAGGCCGTCGCCAACGCCGTCGCCAACGACGTGGTCGTGGTCGCCGCGGCCGGCAACGAGGGCAACGCGGGCGTCTCACAGGGCAGGATGTACCCCGCCGCCTACGACGGCGTGGTGGCCGTGGGCGCGGTCGGCAACGACGGCCAGCCGCTCGACTCCTCCAACGCCGGCCCCTGGGTCGATCTCGCCGGCTACGGCGAGGACCTCGTCGTGGCCGCCCCCGGCGGCTCCGGCTACCGCGTCGAGTCCGGCACCAGCTTCGCCGCCGCCCAGGTGTCCGGTGTGGCGGCGCTGGTACGCGCCCGGTTCCCCGACATGCCCGCCACCGAGGTCGTACGGCGCATGATCGACTCGGCCACGGCCGTCGGCGGCGGCCGCAACGACCACACGGGCGCGGGCATCGTGGACCCCTTCGGCGCCCTCACCGACCTGGGCGGCGGAGGAAACGGCGACGGGGCGACGGTCAGCGACGTCCCCGTCCAGGCCATGCCGGCCGGCCAGCCGCTGCTCTCCGGAACCGCCGCCGCGGCACTGGCCTGGAGCGGTGGTCTGGTCCTGGCCGTCGTGCTCGGCCTGGCCGCCAGCCCGGCCATCCGCCGCGCCGCCCGGCGCGGCTGGCGGACGGGCCCCGACCCGTGCGAGTCGCCACCCGCCGGGCCGCCGCAGCCCCGCCCCGGCGTGCTCGACGGCACCACCGACCGGCCCGGGCCCCTGCCCCGGCCCACATCCCCCTTCTCCCCCTCCCGGACAGGGACACCCCGCTGATGGCGACCACACGCGAACAGGCAGAGGCGTACGCCTACGAGAACCGCCGCAGGATCACCAGCCTGGTCCGGGGCGCCGACGAGGCGACCCTCGACCCCCGCCGCCGGCTCAACCGGGCCCTCGGCGGCGGCATCGCGATCGGCATCCTGATCATGGCCGGGTTCGGCATCGCCGGCTGGCTCGGCGGCGGCAGCGGTCCCGACCTGCCGGGCTCCGGCGCGGTGCTGGCCAGCGGCAGCGGCGACCGCTACGTCGTCAGCGACGGGGTGGTACATCCCGCGCTCAACCTCGCCTCCGCCCTCCTGGTGGGCGGCGGCGAGGCCACCACCGTCAAGCAGGGCACCATCGACGACGCGCCCCGCGGACTCCCCGTCGGCATCCCCGGCGCCCCCGACGCGCTGCCCGGCGAGGACGACCTGGCCGTCGCCGACTGGACCGTGTGCGCAGCCCCCTCCGAGACCGGCGGCGACCCGACCCAGACCGTGCTGTACGTCTCAGTCCCCGACATCGCACCTGCTCCCCGCGCCGATGCCCCGGCGGGCGGGGCCACCGTGCTGACCCAGGCGGAGGACGGCCAGCTGTGGCTGCTCACCGCCGGCCGCCGCTACGCCGTCGAGCCCGCCATCGGCGACATCCTCGGTCTCCAGGGCGTGGAGCCGGTGCGCCTGCCCCGGAGCATCCTCGCCACCGTGCCCGAAGGACCGGAGATCGTCATCCCGGACCAGGGCGGCGGCGTGGGCAGCACCCCGGACACCGCCCTGCCGTTCGAGGCCGGCGTCGGCGACCTGGTCTCGACCGGCGTCGGGGATCAGAACCCGCGGTCTCCCCAGTACTACGTGGTGCGCCCGGCGGGCCTGGTCCCGGTCTCCGAGCTGGTCCACACGCTGCTGGGCGCGACCGACGTCGACGATCACGAGGTCAGCGCCTCGGACGCCGCCCGGGCCCCCCGCTCGGACGGACGTCCACCCGGCGACCCGGCCTGGCCCGAGACGTCCCCGGTCGCCGACGAACCGGGCCGCAACCAGCCCGTCTGCGTCAGCACCCCGCCCGGCAGCCCGCCCGGCGACACCCCGTGGCAGGCCACGGTCCACCTGCCGGAGACGATGCCGCAGCCGGACGGCCTGACCCCCGTGCGCGCCACGAGCGGCGACCGACTCGGCACGGTCGACGAGATCTACCTGCCCGTCGGCTCGGGCGCCCTGGTCCGAGCCACCACCTCGTCGGGCACGGGCGGCACCTACACCCTGATCACCGACAGCGGCATCGCCTATCCCATCGCCTCCCCCGACGCGGTCGAACGCCTCGGATACCGGCCCACGGACGCGCCGTCGCTGCCCAGCGGCTTCGCCCGCCTGCTGCCCACGGGCCCACTGCTGGACCCGGAGGCGGCGGCCCGGGAACAGACCGGCGGCACGGTCGCCGAGGAGGAGCGATGAACGCCGGGCGCCGCGCCGGCTTCGGACGCGGCCGGCTCGTGGCCCTGGAGACCGGCCTGGGCGTTGCCGCATGCGCCGTCGCCGTCACCGGGCCCTGGCGATACGTCCTCGCCTGCGCCGCGTTCGCGATCCTGGCCGGCGCGCTGCTGCGGCACGGCGACGGCTGGGCGGACCGGCGCCTGCTCGACCGCCTCCGCCGGCAGGCCCTGACCCCGGCCGGCACCGGGGCGGACGGCAGCCTGGGACTCGCGCACACGCTGCTGCCCGCCCTCGACATCACCGAGGTGGCCGACCGCAACGGCCCGGATCTCGGTGTCATGGCGGACGGCCGCGGCTACGTCGCCGTCATCGAGCTTCCCGGCGGCGCCCTGCCCGAGCTGCCGGCCGGCATCGTCGCCACGTGGCTGGAGGAGGATCCGGCCCGCCCCGCCGCCGCACAGCTCCTCATCGAGCAGATCGGCCTGCCGCCCTGGGACCTGCACGTCGGGTACCGGCCAACCGCCGCCTACCGCCAGTTGCCCACCGGGGGCCGTCCGATCGTGGTGCGTTCCTGGCTGGCGTTGCGCTACGAGTCGTTCGCGGCGCCCGAGGCCGCCGAACGGCGCGGCGGCGGCGCGGCCGGGGCACACGCGGCCGTGGCGTCGGCCCTGGCGAGGCTGCGAGCCCGGCTCGCCGCCGCGGGCGTTCCCGGCGTTCCGCTCGGCGCGGCGGGCGTACGGGACCTGCTACGGCAGCTCGGCGACGCCTCGGGCGAGGGCAGGGCCCTCGCGGGAAGCTGGGCGGGTGCCGCCACACACCGCACGGTCACCGCGGAGATCGGCGGACAGGCGGCGTGGTCCAGGCTGTTGGGCACCCTCGCCAGCTGCGCCGCCGACCGCGTGGTGATCGCGGCCACGATCGACCGGGACGGCCCTCCCTCTGGGGGTCCTGGAGGTGCCGCCCCCACCCCCAGCGGGATCCGCGTGCGGACCGCCGTACGGATCGTCAGCACCGCCACGCGGCACGCCGCCGACGAGTGCGACCGGCTGCTGCGCTCGGGGGCCGTCGGCCCGCCCGTCGCCGACCAGGCCGCCGGGCTGCTGGCCACCCTGCCCCTGGCCTACCCGTCACATCCGCTGGCCGACGTGACCGGCTTCGCCATGACCGGCACGACAGGAGCGAGACGATGACCGCCCCGAACACCGCCCCGAGCACCGCCCCGGACCTGGCGGCCATCCCTGGCACCCCCTGGAGCGACCCCCTCGGCTCCTCCTTCCGGTCCTTCCGGTCCTTCCGGCTCGCCCCGGCCCCCGGGCTGCACCTGGGCACCGACGCCACCGGCCGCGCCGTCGCGCTGCCCGCCCCCGGCCCCGCCGGCACCCGCATCGGGGTGCTGGGCGATGCCCTGTTCGCCCGGCTCCTGGCGCTGCGGCTGCTGGCCGTCGGCGCTCGCGTCACCGCCGCCACCCGGACGCCCGAGCCCTGGGCCGGCCTCGTCCAGGCCGCGGGCGGCCGCCTCGACGTCGCCGCATCCGTCCCCGCCTGGCCTGGCCGCACCCCCGCGCCGCCCACCGTGGACGACGGCCCGCAGGCCCTCGTCAGCGACCTGCGCCGCCCCCCGAGCCGCGCGACCGCGAACGGGCCCTGGCGCACCGTCGTACATGTCGCCAACGCCGCACCGCCGCGTTCCGGCTTCTGGGTCGCGCCCGATGCCGTGATCGTGCTCGATCGCCGGCTCGCCGAGGCGGCCGACCGCCTCCTCGGCGCCGAGGAGGCCCGGACCACCGCCTCGCTCTCGCCCGGCGAGATCGCCCTCTTCCACCCGTACGGGACTCACGTGCTGCGCGTCGACGTCACTCCGCCGGAGGACGCGCTGCTCCTCGCCCCCGGTCCGCCTCGCGCGTGACGCCGGGGACGGCTCCCGCGTGAGACGGCTGGGTCACTTCGAGCGGGTCAGACGCCCTCGGGGAGGCGGGCGAGCACGTGGGCGTCGAGGAAGCCGCGTTCGGAGGCCGGGTCGTGGAGCAGCCGGGCGAACGGGACGAGTCCAGCCCCGATGAGCAGCTCGGCGAACGCGTCGACGGGCCAGCTGTAGGCGGGCGTCACCTTGTGATCGAAACGGACCGGCTCCGGTCCCCCGTCGGTCGCGAAGAACGAGGCCAGGAGCAGGCCGCCTGGTGACAGAGTGCGCACCAGCTCGGTGAGCAGCGCGGGCAACTCGCCGGGTGGGGTGTGGATCAGCGAGTAGTGGGCCAGCACGCCGCCGAGCGCGCGGTCCTCGACCGGCAGGGCCTCCATCCGCGCCTCGTCGAACCGCAGTGCCGGATGGGCCCGCCGCGCGTGGTCGATCATGGCGGGGGAGAGGTCGAGCCCGAAGGCGTCCAGCCCCATGTCGTGCAGCATGGCCGTCAGATGCCCGGGACCGCATCCGACGTCGGCTGCTCGCGGGTTCCCCGTCTCGCGCACCAACTCGGCGAAGGTGCCGATCATGGCCCGCGAGAACGGTTGCGTCTCCAGGCGATTGGCGAACTTCGACACGTACAGCTCGACGACCCCGTCGTAGGCCGACCTGGTCTCGTCCTGGTGATCCACCACGGGAAGGAAGCTAACACCCGCCCACGTTCACGCTCCTCCCGGCCCGGCGCCAACCTCCGCCGAGGCTCCCGGGCTCGGCGTCCTGAGATCACGTGGTGGAGCACAGGGCATCGTTGGTCAGGGCGACGAAGGCCTCGGCCTGTTGCCGGGCCTGATCGGGGTCGGTGACGTCCTCGGTGGACCAGGAGGCCACGACGCTGCGCCGGCCGTTCTCGGTGACGCCGTTGTCGTTGCCCCACCCCGGGTCGGATCCGCTGTTCCCCCAGTAGCTTCCGCCGCATTCCAGGGGGATGTTCATGATGCCCAGGCCGTAGGTGGCCCCGGGCCAGATGCTCTGGACCGATTCGTCGGTGTCGACGGTGTCCTTCATCTGCCGCAGTTGCTGCGGCGGGAGCAGGTCTCCGCCGAGCAGGGCGCGGAAGAACCGGTTGAGATCGTCCGTGGTGGTGATCAGTCCTCCGGACGCGTCGACGTTGATCAGCCGGGTGACGTCGATCAGCGGCTCGTCAGCGGCGAAGCGCATGTATGCGGTCGCATGCGGGTCGGGCAGGTCGGGCGAGCGGCCGGGCCAGCCGGTGCCGGTGAGACCGAGCGGTTCGATGACGCGTGCCTCGACCTCCTCATACCAGGGATCGCCCGTGGCCGCCTCGATGACCATGCCGAGGATGACATAGCCGGTGTTGGCGTAGCTCCACCCCTCGCCGGGCTCGAACAGCGGTTGGTGGGTCATTGCGTCGGCCACGATCTGCTCCGGCGGAGTCGGGTTGAAGCGGGTGTCGTAGTACTCCTGAGCGGCCCTGGGATACGGGTAGGAAGAGTCGTCGATGCCGCTGGTGTGCTGCAGCAGATGCCGCAGGGTGATCCGGCTACCGTCGTTACCGTTGCCCTGAACCACGCCAGGCAGCCAGCGGTCCACGGTGTCATCGAGTGAAAGCCTGCCTTCCCCCACCAGTTGTAGAACGACGGTGGCGGTGAAGGTCTTCGTCGTGCTGCCCATCCGGAAGTGTCCCTCGGGAGAGACCGGCCCACCGGTGTCGAGGTCGGCGACACCGCTGGTGGCAACGGCATGGCCACCATCCTCATCGATGAGCCGGGCCTGCGCCCCGGTGATGCCGAGAGCCGTCAAAGCGTCCAGACCGTCCTGCAGCCGCTGCTCATCCTGCCGCTGACCGTCCGCCGAACGAGCATTGATCGCGGACGCCGTCACCGCGGACAGCGTGAACGCGGTGGCCACCGCCGCCACGAGCAAGAGCTTGGGACGCCGTCGAGCCCTGTTATTAGCCGAAGTCATGCCCACACGCTAGAAATTCCAGCTCAGCACCACGATCCGGCTGGCAGGAGAACCGAGACGGGGGAAACCCCCACCCCCAGGCAGACACACATACCGATACCGCTCAGACCCGCATACAGGCGCGCCTGGTGTAGCCGGCCGATCGCCCGTCCCTCTGGTGGCGCCGTCTACCGATCGCGGGGCACCTGGCCGCCGCCCCGCTCCGCGCGGGCGGCGGCGCTCGGTGCGGTGCTCGTGTCTTCCCGGTCAGCCCAACCGTTCTGGCGCGGGCCTCCAGGCTCACTACCTACTGGTGTCGGCGCCCGCCCGGGCAGGGTCGCCGGTGAGCCGGCGCCGTACTTCGTCCGCCTGGGGCAGGTCGAGCGCCTCGTAGTGGTCGAGTGCCTGGTGCCAGTGTTCGCGTGCCCGTTCGTGGTCGCCGAGTCCGGCGTGGACGGCGGCGGCGCCGGCGTGCGCCTGGGCGATCCATTTCCGGTGGCCGGCCTCGGTCGCGGTGGCCACCGCCTCGTCGTACACAGCTAGGGCGCGCGCGGAGTCCCCGACCGCCACGTGGGTGGCCGCGAGTTCGATCAGGCATTCCACGAGGGAGTTCACGATGCCCACGGACCGGGCCATCTCCAGCGCCTCGGTCTGATGGCGGATCGCCTGCTCATGGTCCCCCTGGTCGCGGCACAGCACGCCGAGGAGCCGCAGGGCCTCCGGTTCCACGCCCCGATACCCCGTCTTCCGGGCCAGCGCCAAGCTGCGGAGGGCCCGCTCGCGTGCCTGGTCCTGCTGCCCCAGCAGGTAGTGCGTCTCGGCGAGGCCGACGAGCACGTTGGCCTCGTTGGTCTCGTCGCCGTGCTCCTGGCAGAGCACGAGGGCGGCCTCCTGGGTGCTCAGCGCCTCCTCATAGCGTCCGAGGCCCTGGAGACAGAGGGCGAGGTTGACCCGGGCGGCGCGGCGAACCGTCCACCGTCCGGTCGGGCCGATCAGCTCCAGCGCCCGCTCGAACTGCCGTGTGGCCTCGGTCAGCTCTCCTTTCCGGAGTACGACGGTCCCCAGGTTGTTCGTCGACACGGCCTGCAGCTCCGGCTCCCCGGCCCGTTCATAGGCGTCGATGGCCGCCTGGAGATGGGCGGTCACGCGCTCGTCGCCCCGGCCCCGGCCCGTCGCGCTCAGGGAGAGGGCGAGGTGGGTGCGGGCGTGGGCCTCGGCGAGCGGGTCGCCGAGGGTCTCGGCCGCCCGAAGCTCCCGGTTCCACAGGGCAAGCATCTCGTGGGAGTGGCCACTGATCACGAGATAGCGCCAGATGGTCTGCGCGGCGGCGATGGTGTAGGCGTCGTCGCCGTGTCGGGTGGTCTCCAGTAGGTTGGCCCGTTCGGCGTCCAGCCAGCGCCGGGCGTGGTCGTGGGAGGTGAGCGGGGGCGCCTCACCGTTCCAGGCGGGCACCTTGGGCCGGCGGTAGGTCTCGTGCGGCACGAGGACGTCCATGGCGGCGGAGGCGGTGGCCAGGTAGTACTCCAGCAGCCGGCCCAGGGCCGCCTCCCGCTCCACGGGTCCGTCGGTGTCGGCGGCGAGTTCGGCGGCGTAGGCGCGCAGCAGGTCGTGGGGTTGGTAGCGGCTGCCGCCGATCTGGTCGACGAGATGAGCGCGGAGGAGGGCGTCCAGGGCGCGGCGGGTCTCCCGCGGCCCGGCGCCGACCATGGCGGCGATGGCGTGCGCGTCGACATCGTGCCCCGGATGCACGCCCAGCAGTCGGAACGCTCGGGCCACGGGCGGGTCGAGGCGTTGGTAGGACCAGGAGAACACCGCGCGTACGGCGGTGTGGGGGTCGCCGTCGATGTCCAGCAGGTCCAGCGCGCCCTGTTGGTCGGCGAGTTCCTCGACCAGGTCGGCCAACGGCCGGGTGGGTTGGGATCTGGCCAGTTCGGCGGTGATGCGCAGGGCGAGGGGTAGGCGAGCGCAGCGTTCGATCAGCGCGTCCGTCGCGGCGGGGTCGGTCGCCGCCCGGTCGCCGAGTGTTGCGTGGAGGAGGGCGCGGGCGTCGGGCAACGGCAGGCGGTCGAGGTTGAGTCGGTGGGCGCCGTCGCGGGCGACCAGTCCGGCCAGCGCGTCGCGGCTGGTGACCAGCGCGAAGCAGGTCGGGCTGCCCGGCAGCAGGGGCCGTACCTGCGTGACGCTGTGCGCGTTGTCCAGGACGACGAGCATCCGCCGCCCGTCCAGCAGGGTGCGGAACCGCGCCGCTCGTTCCGCCTCGTCCTGCGGGATCGCCGCGCCCTCCAGGCCCAACGCGCGCAGGAACCCGGCCAGCGCGTCCTGCGGCGTGACGGGCTGGTCGGGGCCGTAGCCGCGCAGGTCGACGTACAACTGCCCGTCGGGGAACCGTTCGCGCACTTGGTGCGCCCAGCGCAACGCCAAAGCGGTCTTCCCCACCCCGGCGGTGCCGGCGACCGCCGAGATCACCACACCCCGCGCGCCCGCGGCGTCGGGGGACAACAACCCGTCCAGCTCCGCCAGCTCGACCTCCCGGCCCACGAACCCCGTCACGTCGCCGGGAAGCTGGGCGGGCACGGCGGTGCGCGGTTCCTCTTCCTGTTCGGCGCCGACCTCCACCGGCTCCCCGACCAGTATCCGGGCCTCCAGGTCACGCAGTTCGGGACCCGGCTCCAGACCCAGCTCGGCCACCAGCGTGTCCCGCGCAGAGCGATACGCCTCCAGTGCCGCGCCCTGCCGGCCCGACCGGTACAACGCGATCATCAGCAACCCGTGCAACCGCTCCCGCAACGGATGCTCCCGCACCAAGGTGGCCAACTCCCCGGCCACCGCGGCGCTCCGCCCGCACGCCACCTCCGCCTCGAACAACGCCTCACAGGCGACCAGCCGACGCTCGGCCAACGCGCGTGCCCAGTCCGCGAGGAGCGGCACGTCCAGATCCGCGAAGGGCGTGTCCCGCCACAGCCCCAACGCCTCCCGCAACACGCCGGCCGCCCGCCGCGGATCCCCACCCGCGACCTCCAACCCTTCCGCGACCAGCGTCTCGAAACGCTCCGCGTCCAGCTCCCCGGGCAACACCCGCAGCCGGTAGCCGTTCTCGTCGAAGCGCAGCCGATCCCCGTCGCCGATCACCGTCCGCAACCGGTGCACATGAAGGTGCAGCCGCTGCCGGGCCCGCTCCTCGGGACGCTCCCCCCACAACGCGTCGACCAGCACGTCCGCCGGCACCGCCTGGTTCGCCCGCGCCAACAACACACCCAGCAGGCTCCGCCGCAGCCGCCCGGGGACCGTGTCACGCCGCGCGTCCCGCCGGATCTCCAGAGGCCCCAACACCAGGAAGTCCATGGCCTCGTCTCCTCCACCCACCACCGTTCGACCCAGTCTGACGTAACGGGTCACGCGGCCGGTGGCGGCGGCTTCGTCCGCCGGCAAAGTGAGACGAAAGCGTCACCTACGTCCTTGTGGGACGAGGGCGAAGGAGAGGGAACGGTCCCCGGCGGGCTTCGTCCTCGGCTCCGAGGAGGCCGGGGGCGCGGTACCAGGTGTCCAAGTCCCAGACTCGCACCGTGTGGTCCGAGCACGCCGGTCACCGCGCGGCGGCCGTCCGGGCTCAACCACGCGGCGCTGACGTGCTCCGGGCAGGCGAGTGTGCGTACGCCAGGAGGCACGGGTTGGGGCCGTCGAGGACGTTGTGCCGTCGACGACCGACCCGGACCTGGCGCGGGAGTGGACGGAGTGGCTGGAGTGGGTGTCCACCGGCACCCCACCCCGCCCCACCTGCCCGGAGGGTGGCCGCGCGGGGCAGCGACGCGTCAGGCGCCCGTGCCCTCCTCGATCGCCGCCACCACGGCCGCGTGGACCTGCGGGAGGTAGGTCTCGCCGACCCAGGACGCCAGTTCCTCGTCCGTGAACGGATAGACCTGCTCCGCCTGTTCGTCCCACCAGATGACGGGGTCGGCGTCGTAGTTGATCTCGGCGGTGATCGACCACACGCCGTCGAAGATCACGGCGCGCACGATGCGCTGCGTGCCGAAGGAGTCGGGAACGGTGCCGCCGAGGAAGAGCATTCCCTCGTCCCAGTCGCCGGTCAGGGTCCGCTCGTCCATCACCAGGCGGCCGTCGACGGTGGTGGTGTCCTCCGCCCAGGCGTCGTGGGCGGCGCGGTACGCCTCATCCCACGTGTCGGCCGTCTCGTAGTAGTTGACGCGCAGGTACATGAACCCGGCGAGGAAATCCTCGGTCTCCGTTTCGCCCGTCGCCAGGCGTTGCTCCCACAGCGGCATGTCGAAGGCGGGGACGTCGCAGTCCGCGACGTCGGTGGTGAAGCCGCCGCCCGCCTCGCCCTCGCCCGGCGTGACGCCGAACGCGCGGATGCCCATGAACTCCTTGATCGCCTCGACATCGTGCACCGCGCAGGCGTCGTCCCATCCGGCGATGATCGAGCTCTCGGAGGGCCCGGCCGCCGAGCCGCCCTCACCGAAGGAGTTCTCGGGCGGCCCCGACCCATCCTCGCCACCGCATCCGTTGATCCCCGCGAGCAGCACTGCCGCGAGGCCCCCCGCGATCGTGCCCCGTGCCGCGCGACGTCGTAGCTTCACCGCTGTCCCTTTCGTTCCCCGCAGCGCAGCGCGGCGACCCGCTCCGCGCCACAGGCCTTGTTGAGTCAGGGGCTGAGACTCGTACGCATGGCTTTCCCTCCGCTTTCTCCGCGGCGGACCCTCAGCCGCGGCAGGGCGTCAGACTCGGGGTCGGGCGGGGCAGCCGCGAAAGGTTCCGCACGGTGTTGGTCGATCCGTCCCCGTTCCGTGGCAGCGACCTGGGAGAACTGTTCGGACAAGGAACCCACCACCCACCTCGCGGCCTGTCACCTCCGATACCGCTGGGCCACTGCTGCGAAGGCGGTCTTGGGTTCCCATTCCATGTCGGGGTAGGTCCGCCCCCGGCGCCCTTCGAGGAGTTTGACGATGCCCAGGCCGGCCCGGTCCAGATCGTCTCTGGGGTCGCCGTCCGGGCGGTGCGGATAGCCGGACAAGGCGAACAGGAACACGAACGCGCTGTCCACGCCCTCGGTCTCGAAGATCTCCAGCAGTTCGCTCAGATACGCGGCCTGGCCGGCCTCGTCACGCTCGTACGTGCCGTTCAGCCGTACCGGGGCCCTGGTCTCCGGGTCGTGCTCGACCACTTCCAGCACCCGCCCACCGCGGTCTCCCGCGCCGCGGTAGGCCGCGGTGCCGAACCCGGTGATCGCGAGCGGCTTCGGGCCCTGGGCCAGGGTGCGCACCGCGTCCCGGAACCGGTCGGCGACCTCGGCGGAGCGGATCAGCTCGAACGTCACGATGTCGAAGGGAGCCCAGTCGACCTGCTCGAACTGGATGGACGCGTAGGTGAGCCTGCCCTGGAAGCGCTCGCGGACCGTGGCCGCGGCGTCGCGGAGGAACGCGTTGATGCGCACGCCGAGCTCGCGTATCGCTTCGGCCCGCCGCTCGGGTTGGCTCATCAGCTGCTCGACCCGCTCCTCGGGGCTCTCTCCGGGCAGGAACGCGCGGTTCATCACGCTCAGCTCGACCCCTGCGACGAACACGACCGTGGCCCCCCGCCGACGGAGCCGTTCCGCTCGCTCGGCGCAGTCGCGGAAGAGCGTGAGGATCTGCTCCGGATCCAGCTCCAGCGGATAGGGCGAGAACCAGACCTCCAGGCCGAGCTCGGCGGCGGCACCGGCGGCCAACTCCAGTCGGTCCGGGTCGCCGCCGATGATCTGGACCGCGTTGCAGTGCAGGTCGTCGCGGATGATGGCGAGCTCGCGCCGGACCACCGCGGGGTCGAAGTGCTCGCGGGATGTCCGGCCGTGCACGACGAATCCGGTGTCGTAGGTCATTCCTCTTGCTCGCATGGTGGCGTCCCTTCTGTCGGTCTCGGGCGGGTCGAGGCTGACAGGAAAAATGCGTGCACGCAAGTTTGCGTGCGCGCATCTTCGTGTGGGACGCTGACGCCGTGACGACACCACCACCAGGGCTTCGGGAGCGGAAGAAGCAGGCCACGCGCGAGGCACTACGCGAGGCGGCCCTGCGGCTGGCCGTGGAGCGCGGACCCGACCAGGTGCGGGTGGAGGACATCGCCGAGGCGGCCGGGGTCTCGCCGCGCACCTACAACAACTACTTCGCCAGCCGCGAGCAGGCGATCGTCTCCGCTGTCACCGCGGACCGGGAGGCCCGGATCGCGGCGGCCGTCGCGGCCCGGCCCGCGGCGGTGCGCCTGGCCGACGCTGTCACCGAAGCAGTGGTCGAGCAGTACACGAACACCGGTGAGCGCGAACGCGAGGCGCTGCTGCTGATCACCACCCGGACCGCGCTGCGCGACGCGTTCCTCGCTACCACCGCCGGCATCGAGCCCTCTCTCGCGGCGGTGATCGCCGAACGCCTGGGTGACGCCGGAGCGCGTACGGCCCGCGTTCTCGCGGCGAGCGTGGCCGCGGCGGTTCGCATCGCGTTGGAAGGCTGGCTCCAGCCGGCCGGGAACGCGGGGGCCGCCGGGAGTTTCGGCGCCGGGGGACTGGTCGTGCCCTCCGGCTCACTGCCCGACCAACTCCGCGCGGCGCTGTCCCCGCTCGCGCCCGCGTTCGACGCCGCCGAGCGACGCACCCAGCCGTGAAGTCGCCCGCAGGGATCGCCGCGTTCTGATCGGCTCGGACTCTTTACACCAGGTCCTGCTGTGTCGATTGAATCGATCAAAACATGGGCGTCGTATTGACAACGTTGTCATCGAAATCCAACATGCCCATGTCAATAGTCAACATGTCGCGGAAGGATCCAGATGAAATCCGTCAGTAGCATGTCGGCCGGGTTCGGTCGGCTGGCCCTGATCGTCGCCGTGATCGCCGGGTTCCTGAGCTTCACGTCTCCGGCGCAGGCCCAGGCATCCTCCACCTGCGACCGGTGGGGTCAGCACACCGAGGGCACCTGGACGATCTACAACAACATCTGGGGCGAAAACCACGGCACGCAGTGCCTGACCGTCAACAGCATCAAGTCCTGGTACGTCGATGCGAACCACTCCGGCGGCGGGATCAAGTCCTACCCGAACACCTCGGTCCGGCCCCAGACGCCGCTGTCGGAGTTGAACTCGGCGGGCTTCTGGTACAACACGTCGTCGGCTCCCGTCTCCGGCGAAGACTGGTGGAACTGGACGAGCGACATCTGGTCGGCCGGCAACCAGGACGAGATCATGGTCTTCACCAGCTGGTCCGGGGGGTCGGCAGGCGGCTGGGGAAGGCAGATCGCGTCCAACGTGACCATCGGCGGCGTCCTGTACGCGTCGGTCTGGCAGGCCGATCCCGGTTGGAACGTCCTGCAGCTCATCCCCGCCCAGCAGAGCAACACCGGCAGCATCGACGCCTCGGCGGTCTGGCGATGGGCCGCGTCGCAGAACCTCCTGCGCAACACCACCTTCGACACGATGCAGTTCGGCATCGAGATCACCTCGACCAGCGGCGTGCAGAAGCGGTACTCGCTGAACTCCTACAGCGCCTGGTGGAGCAACACCTCGGGCGGCGGGTCAAGCATCTAGCGGCAATGCGCGCGACGGGACGGTGCACTCCGTCCGCGCATGGAGACGAACGCCGGAGCCATTCCCCAACGCATACCTTGCCGCCAGGCCTCGAACGACACATTCCGGCGGCAAGGTTTGCGCTGTTCGGGCAGATCCAGCCTCGGCGGACTTCGTGCACCAGAGATTCGTGCACCAGAGAGGCGTCAACGAACAACTCCTCGGGCCGCGGACAGCCGCCCACGAACAGCATGAGCATGGACGCCTGTGCGGGATGCTCATGCCAGGGCCCGCCAACCGAGAAGTCATGTTCGGCGCGGTACGGCTCCGTCCTGCCAGTGGTAGAGGTCGCGCAGCAGGGAAACCTCGGCGCCGTGATGGATCAACTCCCTGTTGACGTGCAGGACGATGCCCTCCATGGGAGACCGCTCGGGACCCACCGTGGGCGGATTCTCCAGGTCAGCGTCCGAGAGCTCGCGGACCCCCGCGTTCCATCTCCCGTAGATCTCGTCGAGCTGTTTCAGCGCCTCGTCAGCGGTCCCCGCGTAGGCGAACGTCTGGGAGTCGACGTCCTGGCCGCCGAAGTGCCATCCGACCCGATAGCCCAGGCACGAGACGATGACGTGCGCCAGCCGCCAGGCAATCGTGGTCACCGGCGCCGGCACCGGGTCAGGGGACGCGAAGTCCATCGTCCATTCCCCCGAACCTGCCGACACCGGTGCGGCCGACGTGTCACGTGGGCGGATGCTCCAGCAGCCGCGCACCGGCTCCCAGAAGTACTCCTCATCGGTAAGACCGTCCAGCCGCGGCCGCAGGTTCCTGCGCCAGTGCCGGTCCAGCTGCTCCGCGAGCCGCTCGCTTCTTGTCATTTCCGCACACTACAGACCACGGAGACCTGGCTGCGCCCCTCGCGGACGCCGTCGCCGGCCGTGGGCCGCGAGAGCGTACCGCACCGGGAGATGACGCTGGGGGCTGATGTGCCGCACGGCCGCCCGGGGAGGGTCGTTGACGACGCGGCGTTCAGTCGCCGGTGAGCCGGCGCCAGCCAGATCTGGTTCTGTGCGGCGTTGTGGAAGAGGGCGGGCTCGTCGCGGCGTGGCGGGCACCGATCAGCCTCGGTCTGCCTTGCGTTGCAGGGACTCCCGACGCGAACGCAGCTTCTTCTGCCGCTTCTGGCTCTCCTTGCGACGCCGCGCGCGCTCGCGGGCTGCCGGGCTCCTGAGCTTCGTGTGGTCCGGCAGCCACAGCAGCGCCCACACCAGTCCGACGATCAGGGCGAGCACGAAGATCCCGAGGACCGCCGCCAGCACGGGCGGCAGGTCCGCGACCTGTCCGATCCTGGACCGAATGTTCAACCTGGCTCCCCGCCGTACTCCGCCCCCCCCGCGGCACCGCACCATAACAGCGCCTCGTTCGCCGGTGGAAGCGTCGCGTGTCTGCGAGACGACTCCGCCGCCGTCCTACCAAGCCGCGGATGGCGCGCCGCGTGAAAGCCCGAGTCTGACGGCTCACCGCATGAGACGGGGGACCGCAGAATGGGGCCCGTGGGCCACGTTCCGATCGCTCGTCATCTGCTCCGCGCCAGGGATCTCGCGGACGCCCGTTACTCCGATGGGCTCACGGTGGCCGACCTGGCCGCGGCCGCTGCGTTGTCCCCGGCCCACTTCAGCCGCTGCTTCAAGGCCGCGTTCGGGGAGTCGCCGCACCAGTACCTGCTGACCCGCCGGCTGGAGCGGGCCGCGGCTCTGCTTCTCGCGACCGACTGGACGGTGGCCGAGGTCGGCGTCGCTGTCGGCGTACGGAGCATCGGTTCGTTCACGACGACCTTCGGCAGGGTGTACGGGATGACGCCGCAGGCCTACCGGGTGGCACACCCGCCCGCCGCACGGCATGTCCGTATCCCGCGGTGTGTCGCGATGGCTTACGGGCGGCCGCGAAACCGCACGTTTCGAGAAGACGCGGGCGTACCGGCTGGTTAGCGTCGTTCTTGAACGAACGACCGACCAGGGAGCGGCCATGACGAGGATCAGGATCGCCAACGCGCAGTTCTGGGTGCACGACCAGGACAAGGCGCTCGACTTCTACACCGGGAGACTCGGCTGGGAGGTCCGGGCGGACGTGACGATGGAGGCATGGAGCTTCCGGTGGCTCTGCGTCGCCCCGCCCGGCGCGGACGGTCCGGCGCTGGTGCTGATGCCGGTACCGGGCCAGCCGATGCTGGACGAGGCGAGCAGGGCCCAGCTGTCGGATCTTGTGGCCAAGGGCGCGGGCGGCACACTGTTTCTGGAAACCGACGACTGCAAGGCCGCGTACGACGAGCTGTCCGCCCGTGGCGTCGAGTTCAACGACCCACCGACGGCGCAGCCGTACGGAATCGACACGTCGTTCCGGGACCCCTCGGGCAACAACATCCGGCTCACGCAGGTGATGGAATTCGACCCGGAACGGCACTGACTCGACACCGCGGTCAGCCTCCTCCCGAGACCCATCCCGAAGCAGTTCGCTGGTTACGGGTCCATCCGAGGTCGGGAATCACGTGAAGCCGGCCGACCACGCGGATGCTGGGGAGACGACCGGGGTCTTCAGGCCGCCAACTCTCCTCGTTATGCTGTGCGTTTGCTTGCGGGAGGTAAGACTGGTGGTCAACATCAAGGGCGGGAAGGGCGGGGCGCACGCGCCCGGAGAGCGCCCGGGGCCGCCCGCGCCGCCCGCCTTCCCGTCGCCAGCGCAGCCGCCGACGCAGCCGGAGGCTGGGGCGGACGGAGCCGAGCGGCCCGGGTACGAACGACGGCCGCACGTACGCTTCTTCGCCATCTACGGCCTGCTCGTCGGGACCGTGACGACGTGCGTCGCGTTGCTGTTCGCGCTGGTGATCGACTCCGAGCCCGACCTGAACGGCCAGCCCGACACGCCCATGCCGACGGCCTGGCCCTCGGGAGTTCCGACCGACTTCCTCACGGAGCTGCCGACGGACTTCTCGACGGACTTCTCGACGGACTGGATGACCGCCCTGCCGACCGAGCTGCCGACCGGGTTTCCGACCTACCCGACGGACTATCCGTCCGGCTTCCCCACGGACTTCCCCACGGATTTCCCGACCATCGACCCGTCGTTCTTCTCCGACTTCCCGACGGACGAGTGGACGCTGCCGACCGAGCTCCTCGGCGAGTCACCGGAGGCGCCGTGACCGTGCCCGCGAACGCGCCGGCGCCGCCCCCCTTCCGCCCGCCGCCAGTCCCGTCCCACCCACCACCGTGGCCACCGCCCGCATGGCCCACCGTGCCCGCCACGGCCGGGCCCCGGGACACCCGGGCCCGCGCCGTGCTGCTCATCCTCGTGCTGATGCATGTGGGGGTGGGCATCGAGATGCTGATCGACCTGAACCGCCCCGCCCTCCCGCTCCTGGGCGACGGGGCGTTCAGCGTGCTCAACGAGAACGTCGTCGCGTGGCCGTTCGGCAGACTGATGGTGCACGGCTTCCCGGCCTGCTGGTCGGCCGCCGCCGTGGTGGGCCTGGTCGCCCTGGCGGGCGCCGGCCGCTCGCGGCGTTTCACCCGGGGCTGCCAGGCAGCCGTCGGCGCGTTGCTGCTGCTGCCGTTCGCGGCCGTCGCGGTGGCGTTGACCAACATCTTCGTCTCGCCCGGTCTCACCACGCTGGCCCTCCTGGGGTGCCTGCCGAGCACCGTGCTCGGCGTCCTGGCCATCCATGGAGCGCAGCGGTACCGCAGGATGCCGCTGTGGCTGCCGCTGGCGGCCTTTGGCGGAGGGCTGTTCATGGGCGGCGGCTTCGGCGCCACGATGGGCATCTGGCTGGGCGCCTATCTTCCCAACTACCTGGTGACGCAGGAGATGGGCGCCGCGCAGCTGGACCACACCGTGACCACCGCGATGTACGTCGGCGCCGGAGTGTTCGAGGAGTTGGGCAAGGGCGCGGCCATCGCGGTGCTGTTCCTGCTGTTCCGTCGCCACTTCGACGGCGTGGTCTCCGGGGTCGTGATCGGGGCCGCAGCCGGGCTCGGCTTCAACTACATGGAGAGCGTCCTCTACATCACCTCCGGTGACGGCGTCTACGCCAACCTCCAGTACTGGTTGCGGCAGTCCCTGGGCCTGATGGCCGCGCACACGGCGTTCACCGCGGCCATCGGTGCCGGCTTCGGCATAGCCCGCCAGCTGCGGACGCCCGGCGCGCGCCGGGCGGTCATCGCCTGCGGCTTCCTGGCCGCCATCGGCACCCACGCGACCAACAACCTGCTGCTCCGCTACTTCCAGCACGAGGTGGGCGACTGGTTCCCCGACGCGAGCGACGCGGTCTGGGTGCTGGTGGTGTTCCCCGTCGCGATCCTCCTCCTCCAGGGGCCGCTGCTGCTGCTCTACCTGTTGCTGCTGCGGCGCGGGCTGCGCGGTCAGGCCGCCGGGCTCGCGGTCGAGTTGTCCGTCGAGGCGGCGCGTGGCCACGGCGCGGTCACCTGGGACGAGTTGCCGGCGCTGCTCAACCCGGCACGCCGGTTCCGGATCAAGGTCGACGCGCTGCGGCGCGGCGGCGGGTTGCGCGCCTACCGCCGCCTGGCCCGGCTGCACGCCGCCCAGTTCGACCTCGGCATGCTCCAGTGGCACACCTCGCGCGACGAGGTCGACCCCTACGACACGCGTAACGAGGCGCAGCTGCGTGAGCGCGTGCTGCGGCTGAAGGCGGAGGGCGCGGTGCCGTTCCCCAGGCCGAACGTCGGGGTGGCCCCGTGAGGCGCCGCGCCGTCGCCGCGCTGGCGAAGCTCGCGGCCCTGGCCTGCTGGACCGCGGTGCCGCTGCTGCTGAGCGCCGGGCCCGCCCAGGCGGCCTGCGGCGGGCTCACCTACGCGGAGCGACAACAGGCCCCGCGCGCCGACGACGGGGACGGCCTCACCGGGATCATCGAGGACCTGGAAGACCTGTCCGACCCGGGGTGTCACTCCTCGGCCCCCTGGGTCGGCGCCGCCGGTCTGGGCGGCGCCGCCGGCCTCGGCTGGGCCGGCTGGACCCTGTACAACTACTGGGCCGGTGGCCGTCCTTCGGCCATGGTCATTCCGCCGGCCCTGCAGCCGGCGGGCGCCGGCGCCTCGCCACCGATGCCGCCCCCGGCACCCCCGCCGGCGCCGCCCGCCGCGGCCGAGCCACCGCCGGAACCCGGCGGCCGGCCCGGCCCGGGGGTCCCGCCGGTCGACGCCCGCGGCATGAGCGACGCGATCCGCGGCTCGGCCCGCATGCCGGGCGGACAGATCCCGTACCGGGACCTGTCCCCGAAGGCCAAGAACCTGGTCCGAGGGCTGGAGTCGCACGGCCATGTCGGCATTCGCACCGGAGAGATCAACGTCTCGCACCTGACGGAGCTCCAGAAGTTCAGCGGGGTCGAGCACGCGATCATCCAGAACCGGGACGGTGAGTTGCGCCTGTTCCGCGGCGCCGAACGCACTTCGGCGATTCCCCGGGAACTGCGCGGCCAGGGTTACGACTTCATCGCCCACACTCACCCGGAGGACCGCATGCCCGGGCCACCCACCGATATCGAGCGGGCGTGTGGTATCGCGAACAGTATGAGTCGGGACCTTGCGAACAAGGTTTCCGACCATGTCGAGGTGGTGGTCAGCAGGGACGGGAACCTCCGCTTCTTCGACGGCGGCGGAATTCTCGACCTGCCACCCGGATCATTCCCGTCGGGCGGTCCGGTGAACGACCGCGGATTCATCGTTCCCGTCCCCAGAATTGGCTGACTGATAGCCTGAGATCGAATGAAGGAGGTGTTCCCCGCCATGGACGATGACACGACATCGTGTCGGCTCTGTGGAGAGTTCGTCCTGCAGATCCCGGGATGGACCGGCATCGTCCACAGCTACTGGCTGCTGCGGACCACCTGGAACCCCAGCCACCAGTTCTTCCACGGCCCGCTGCACTTCTCCTGCCTTGAGCGGTGGGAACATCGCGAGGCCTTCCGGCAGGAGCTGGCCGGCATCCTCACCGGCCGGGGCCGCCCCATCACCGTGGCAGCCGAGGGAGGCGAGGGGGCCGAGCACACGCTGGAGCAGCCCGGCCTCTACTACGGTGAGGAGCTTCACCGGGACGCCGACTGCGCCATCCACCGGAACACCACCACGGACAGCTGGCTCGTGCTCACCGCACAGGCTTCCTGGGTCACCTTCGGCCCGGAGCAACTCCGCGCTCTCGGCCAGGGAGATCCGGCCCGCGTCGCGGAAGGCGGTGAGCGGGTCGCCCTCCCCGAGGACCCCGGCCCGGACATCGAATCGGCGACGCTGCCGGAGCTGCTCGACCTCCTCGGCAGCCGCGGGCGGTATCCCGGCATGCTGGAGAACGGATCCCCCGACTATCAGTTCTGGAGCTACTACCCCAGGAAGCGGGTCCTGGAGTATTCGGTCGACATCGATCTCCCGCTCCCGGCCTCGGCGGTGGAATTCCTCGCCGAGTACGCCCACGCCTACGAGCCGCTCTCCTTCGATGATTCCGAATAGGCTCCTGCGCGATTCCCGCGTGGTGGTGTAGCAGCGTCATGCGAGGCTTGGCGGCGAAGGTACTGATGCCGGGGGCCCGCGCGCATGGCGTCGCTGATCCACTCGGGCGGGCGGTTCCCGTCGGTTGCCGCCTCGCCGTTTGGTCCCTGCCACTTTCACGTGACCTTCGTCGACTTCTACGGGCCGCCCAGTCGCTTGTTCATCGTGTCCAGTGTCGGCCAGGGAGGACCGTCGTGCAGCGCGCGCAGGAGTTCTTCTCCGAACAGCCTCCCGTTCGGAAACTCGTCGCCACGGTCCCAACGCCACGCCGCGACCATCGCGAGGACGAGCTGTCGGCACTCGTCCAGCAGCCCTTGGTCGATGTTCGGGTAGTGCTCGCAGACCGCCTCGGGAACATGGGCGAGGTCGAACTCGACGGGTCCACGGCAGCACGTCTCAAGGTCGATGAACAACGGGCCGTCCTTCGTGCCGAGCACGTTGCCCGGATGCGGCTCGCCGTGGAGCAGTTGCTCCGCCGCGCCGCGCGCCTCGATCGCTCGTCGCAGGCTTGCCAGTCTGCCGCTGAGGAAGACGCGCTCCACGTCGGCGAGCTCCGGCGAGCGATCCGGGTCGGCGACGATTTCTTCCGCGTCCGTGATCCGGTCCGTGAACCGTGGGCTCGGCATATCGACCTTGCGCATGCCGACGTGCAGCAGTTCCAGCGCCTTGGCGCAGTCGGCCGGTGAGACGCGAGGTGTCACGGGCTCGTAGTAGGTCCACAGCGTCACGGCGAAGCCATCGCGCGTGTACACGCGCGGTTCCGCCCGAGGCTCCAACGGACACATCGGGCATCCGACCTCGACGAGCCGCTGGGCGAGCTCGACTTCGAACCGGGCGACCTCCTGTCCCACGGGCGCGACCCGGGCGAAGACGTCGCATGGCGTCAGTCGCAGTGCCAGCTTGTTCGAGTTGTGGAGCACGATCGCGTCGCTGACCGGCAGGCCGAGCGATGCGACGACCGACGTCGCAGCCGCCATCGCACGCGTAACGTCGGACGTCTCCATTCTCGAACCCTGGCACACCGGCCGCCGGCAGTCTCCTCGTTTTCCGCTTCCGCTTCCGCGTCGGGCGCGGGTCGGCTCGTGCGAAGCTGTCAGTCCCCGCGTGGCGTGGATGCCGGGGGACCCATGACGCCGCCACCGGGTTCGGCCCCGTTGCCGCCACGAACGGAGAGCAGGCGCACGCGGTCGTGGGCGTCGTCGGTCAGGAAGGCGGCCAGCGCCCGGCCCTCCTCGATGACGGCCGTGCGGTCCGCCGCGGACAGGGGGCGCAGCGGCGTGACGGTGAGGGCGGCCGCGTGGAGCGTCCAGGTGGCGGCGACGCGGCCGTCGACCAGGACGGCGCGTTCGCCGGCGACCGACAGGCCGCGGTGGGCGTCGTCGATGATGCGGGTGCGGTCGGCGTAGCCGAGTATCGCGTTGTCGAATGCCGGCAGGAACGTCACGGGGGCGGGTGTGTCCGGGTCCGGGCGCGGGGCGTCGGGCAGGTCGAGCAGCTCGCGGCCCCGCTCGTCGCGGAAGGCGACGAGCTCCTCGCGCATCGCCTTGACCGCCGCCGGCAGCCCCGCCAGCCCGCACCAGGCGCGCAGGTCGGCGGTGGCGGCGGGCCCGTACGCCGCGAGGTAGCGGCGTACCAGCGCCTGGCCGGTCGCGTCGGCGGGGTCGTCGGGGCGGAGCGGGTCGACCTCGCGCCCCAGCCACGTCGCGAGCGGGACGTTGCGTACGCCGCCCTTCGCCCGCCACAGCCCGCGTGGCGGCAGTTGGACCATCGGGACGAGCGCCGAGACCAGCAGTTCGCCCAGCGCCCGGCGCGGCGGCCCCGGCCAGCGGTCGGCGAGCGCGCCGACCAGCTCCGCCATGGTGCGGGGTCGGCCGTCGGCCATCACCGCGCGCCCGGCCGCCGCCAGCTCGGCGAGGTCGATCCCGGCGAGCTCCTGGCGGTAGGTCGACACCACCCGCTGGCGCAGCATCGCGTCGTGGCGGGCGCGCCAGGCCAGCGCGTCGTCGGCGGCGACGAGGTGGACGGTGCGCCGCATCAGGTGGGTGCGGACGACGTCCCGGCTGGTCAGCAGGGTGTTCAGCGTCGATGGTGCGAAGTCCCGCACCCGCGACCACAGCCCGGTGAACGGTTCCTGCGGCTCCTGGGCCTGGAGGCCGCACAGCTGCCGGACGACGGCGAGGGGCGGGGCGTCGGTGCGGGCGAGCAGGAACTGCCGGGCGAGCGTGGCGCGGCCCAGGGCGCGGGTGGTGAGGACGGCGGTCACGCCGTGACGTCCAGGACCCAGGTGACGCCGAAGCGGTCGGTGAGCATGCCGTGGAGCGGCGCCCACCCGGCGGGCCGCAGCGGCCGCACGACGGTGGCGCCGGCCGACGGCTTCTCCCACAGCGCGGTGATCTCCTCGGCGCGGTCGAGCGCCGCGCGGGCCTCGCCGGGGTAGTTCAGGTGGGTGGTGGTCGTGACGGGCATGGCGGTCGGCTCCTTCGGCGCGTACGGGGATCGGTGACCCCACCATCGCAGCGGTAGCGGTCAGGATGTGTCCGCTACCTGCGGCAGGATGAAGCGCGTGCCGAAGACGTCCGCACGACTGCTCGTGCTGCTCTCGCTGCTGCAGACCCGCCGCGACTGGCCGGGCGCGGACCTGGCCGCGCGGCTGGGCGTCAGTCCGCGCACGGTCCGACGCGACGTGGACCGTCTCCGGGAGCTGGGCTACCCGATCACCGTCGCGAAGGGGCCGGGCGGCGGCTACCGGCTGGACGCCGGATCCCGGCTGCCTCCGCTGCTGTTCGACGACGACCAGGCCGTCGCCCTCGCCGTCGCGCTGCAGACCGCCGGCATCGGTGACGCGGCGGCGCGCGCCCTCGCCACCCTCCGGCAGGTGCTGCCCGCCCGGCTGCGGCACCGCATCGCCACCGTTCAGGTCACGGCGGTCCTGCCGCCCGGGGCCCGCCCCGCCCAGGCCGACGGCCAGGTGCTCGCCGCGCTCGGTGCCGCCATCCACGCCGGCGAGGTACTGCGCTTCGACTACACCCCCGTCGGTCCCACCCCGACCGGGCGGCGCCGCGCCGAGCCCCACCACCTGGTCACCTGGTCGGGCCGCTGGTTCCTCCTCGCCTGGGACCTCGACCGCGAGGACTGGCGCACCTTCCGCGTCGACCGCATCGCGCCCGCGCGCCCCACCGGCCCCCGCTTCACCCCGCGCGAGGTGCCTGGCGGCGACGTCGCGGCGTTCATCACCAGCAGGTTCCAGGGCGCCGAGCGAGTGGCCGACTGGCCCTGCCGCGGCGAGGTGATCCTCGACCTGGCCGCCGCCGACGTCGCGCCGTACGCCCACGAGGGGGTGGTGGAGGAGCTGGGCCCTGGCCGCTGCCGGCTGGTCCTCGGCTCCTGGTCGTGGATCGGCCTGGCGGCGGCCATCGGCCGGTTCGACGCGGACATCCACGGAGTACGGCCCGCCGAACTCAGGGAGGCCTTCGCGCACCTGGCCCGCCGCTACGGGGAGGCGGCGGCGCCGTAGCCGCGTACCGCGGACGCACGACGGGCACGACGGGCACGACGATGCAGGCGGAAGACGGGCGCCGGGAATGCCGGGTGCCCGGTGGCCGCGGGAGGGGGCGGGAGGCGGGGATCGTCCGCGGTTGGCCGATGTGCGCGGCCGCCGCGCTCTCGCCGCTGGTGACGCGCCCCGGGCGTGACTGATCCCCGGTGCAAGGCCGTTGGTCTCAGGGGTGGCGTTCGACGTCGGTGGTGGCGCGGAAGGCGGCGGCCGCGTCCATCGACTCGATGCCGTAGGTGATCGAGCCGACCGGTGTTCCCCCGGCGGCGGCGTGGACGCGGGCCGTGGCGTCGGCGCCGAGGCCCCCGTACATCTCGATGAGTCCGGCCCGCGTACTCGCCGCGACCCGCTCGGCGGCCTCGATGTCCGGCACCGCCACCACGGTGAACGTGGCGCCGCCGCCGTTGTCGAGGACGGCCCGGTCGCGGTCCGGGTCGGCGCCCGGCACCAGCACCAGGAACAGCTCCGACTGCACCTGGCCGGTCAGGAACGTCAGGTGGAAGCGGGAGATCTCCGCCAGCGACTCGCTGCCGTAGCCGATGGCCCCGACCGGAACCCGGTCACCGACCTCGGCGATCACCCGCGCCGCGCCGACCGGTCCGAACCCGCCGCACAGCTCCACCAGCCCGGCTCCCTCGGCGACCAGACCGGCGACCACCGGGGCGGCCTCCTCCTCGTCGGGCACGGCGACCAGCGTCACGCGGCGCCCCCCGCCCGCGAACACGATGCGGTCCTTGTGCGGGTCGGCGCCCGGGCGCGGGTAGATCACGACGGACTGTGCGGGTGTGGACGTGGCCGGCATGGCGTTCTCCCTGGATGGTGTGCCGTTGGGGACATCCATGACGCTAGGTGGGACCGCTTGTGACCGACTTACCGTCTGCTTACGATCACCCCGTGCGTTTCGGGGTGCTGGGCCCGCTGGCCGTCTGGACCGACGCCGGCAGCCAGGTCGCCGTGCCGGGCGCCAAGGTGCGTGCGCTGCTGGCCGACCTGCTGGCCCATCACGGGCGCGCGGTCCCGGCCGAGGCCCTCGTCGACGATCTGTGGGAGGGTCTGCCGCCGGCGAACGCCGCCGGGGCGCTGCAGTCGAAGGTGGCGCTGCTGCGGCGCGCGCTGGAGAACGCGGAGCCGGGCGCCCGCGCGCTGGTGGAGACCGCGCCGCACGGGTACCGGCTGCGGGCCGGGCCGGAGCGGGTGGACGCGGCGGCGTTCGGCGCGCTGGCCGCCGAGGGCCGCTACGAGGAGGCCCTGGCCCTGTGGCGCGGCCCCGCCTTCGCCGGCTACGCCGACGCGCCGTTCGCCCGGGCCGCGGCCGAACGCCTGGAGGAACAGCGCGTCACGGCGTTCGAGGGGCTCGCGGAGCAGCGCGTCGCGCGCGGCGAGCACCAGGCGCTGGCCGGCGAACTCTCGGCGATGCTCCAGGCCCACCCGCTGCGCGAGCGCCTCCACGCCGTCCGTATCCACGCGCTCTACCGGGACGGGCGCCAGGCCGAGGCGCTGGCCGCGTACCGCCTGATCAGGGACCGGCTCGCCGAGGAACTGGGCGTGGACCCCGGGCCGGAGCTGGCCGCGCTGCACCAGGCCGTCCTGCGTCAGGACCCGGCGCTGGCCGGGCCGGCGGCTCCGCCCCGGGCGCCGGAGCCGGAGCCCGTCGAACCGCTCGCCTCCCACCTGCCCGCGCCGCTGAACGCGCTGGTCGGGCGGGACGAGGCGGTCGGCGAGGTCCGGGCGTTGCTGCGGTCCCACCGGCTGGTGACGCTGACGGGCCCGGTCGGGGTGGGCAAGACCCGGCTGGCGCTGGAGGCCGCCGCCGGGCAGGAGAGTGCGTGGCTGGTCGAGTTGGCCGGCGTCGACGCCGCCGGGGCTCGCTGGGACGCCGCTGTGCTGACCGAGCGCATCGCCGTGACCCTCGGCGTCCGGGGCGATCTGGGGCGGGCGCTGCGCACCCGGGGCCGGCTGCTGCTGGTGCTGGACACCGTCGAGCACCTCGCCACGCCGGCGGCCAGGCTGGTGGTGGCGCTGCTGGGCAGCGTGCCCGGGCTGAGGATCCTGGCGACCGGTCGGGAGCCGCTGGCGGTGCCGGGCGAACGGCTGTGGCCGGTGCCGCCGCTACCGCCGCAGGCGTCGGTCCGGCTCTTCCGGCAGCGGATGTCGGACGCCGACGCCGACGCCGGGGTGGGCGGCGAGGAGGAGGCCGACGCGATCGCGGCGGTGTGCCGCGCGCTGGACGGGCTGCCGCTGGCGATCGAGCTGGCCGCCGCCCGGGCCCGTACCCTCGGCCTGCCCGAGGTGGCGGCCCGCCTCGACGACCGCTTCCACCTGCTGGGCTCGGGCACCCGCACCCTGCGCGCCGCCTTCGACTGGAGCTGGGACCTGCTGGACGGCCGCGAGCGTGCCGTCCTGCGCCGCCTGGCGACCTGCGCGGGCGGGTTCGACCTCGCCACGGCCGAGGCCGTCGCGGCGGGGGCCGGGGTGACCCCGGGCGAGGTGGCGGGCACGGTGGCCGACCTGGCGGACCGCTCCCTCGTCACGCTGCCGCCGCGGGCCGGCGGGCCGCGGCGGTTCGGGATGCTGGAGAGCGTCGCGGCGTACGCGCGCGAGCGCCTGACCGAGGCGGGCGAGGCCGCCGAGTGCGCCGAACGCCACGCCCGGCACTTCGTGCGGCTCGCGGAAGAGGCCGACGGCCAGCTGCGCGGCCCCGGGCAACGGGAGTGGCTGGCCCGACTCGACGCCGAGACCGCCAACCTGCGCGCCGCCCTGGACCGAACCCTCGAACGAGGCGACGGGCCGACGGCGCTGCGGCTGTGCGGCGCGTTGGGCTGGTACTGGTTCCTGCGCGGACGGTATCGCGAGGCGCACCGCTCGTTCGGCGCCGCCCTCGACGCGGCCGGGACGGCAGGCCGGGATCGGGCCGGTGCCCTGGTGTGGCGCGCCGCGCTGCAGGCGTGGGAGCGGATGCCGGACCGTCCCGTGGAGCCACCCGGCGACCAGCTGTCACCGCGTGAGCGCTGGCTACTGGGCTTCGCGCGGTCCGACGGCGGCGAACTCCCCGCCGCCATCGCCCTGGTGAGCGCCGCGCTGGCGGACTTCCGCCGCCTCGACGACCCCTGGGGCACGGCGGCGGCCCTGAGCGTCCTGGGCTGGGAGTCGCTACGCCAGGGCACGCTGGACGCCGCGCGCCGCGAGGGCGAGGAAGCGCTGGCGCTGTTCCGCGAGACGGGCGACCGCTGGGGCCAGGCCCGCGCCCTCCAACTCCTCGGCGTGCTCGCCGAGGTGGACGGCGACTACGAGCACGCCGGCCAACTCCACCGCGCCGGCCTGGCGTCGGCCGAGGAACTCCAGCTCTGGCCCGTCGTGGTCGAGGAGACGTCGCAGCTCGGCAGGATCGCCGCGCTCGCGGCGGACTACGGACAGGCCGACACCCACTACCGGCACGCCCTGCGGGTGGCCCGCGAACACGGCTTCCACCACGGCGTCGTCCACGCACGCGTGGGCCTGGGCGCCTCGGCCCGCAGACAGGGCCGACTGGACGCCGCCGAGGAACACCTGCGCGCCGCCGAGACCGCCCACCGCCAGGACGGCTACCGCTCGGGCCTGGCGTACGTCCTGGCCGAGCTGGGCTACACCGCGGAGCTACGCGGCGACGCCGACGTGGCACGGACCCGACACGAGGAAAGCCTGGCGCTGGCCCGCGAGACCGGCGACCCGCGGGCGGTGGCGCTGGCCACCGAGGGACTGGCGGGCGCGGCATCGCTGGCGGGAGACCCCCAGGAGGCGGCGCGCCTCCTCGCCCAGGCCCACGCGATCCGGCCCCTACCACCCGCCGAACGCACCGACACCGACCGCATCACCGCACGCATCACCGCCCAGCGCTGAACGAACCACGGCTTGGCTACTCGGTCGCGGCGGTGAGCCGTGCCGCGAGTGTCGTGACCGCGGCGCGGAGTTCCTGGCCGCCGTCCACGCGGAAGGCGAACGGTACGGTCGCCAGCCACTCCTGCGCGTACATGGTCGGATTGCGTGTGCTGCCGACGAGCACGCACCCGGCTCCGTCCGCGGACGGTTCCAGTCGTCCCATGGGAGGGCGGATCCAGGGAGCGACCTCGGCCAGGGGAGCGTCGAACGCCACCCGGGTGGGGAACTGCCATCCGAGTCCCAGGTTCTCCTCCAGCACCGCCACCGGGTCGAGGCCCTCGGGCGGTTGGAAGCCGTGCGGGGTCTGCTGGACCGAGCGGATCCGGTCGACGCGGTAGGTGCGGATCGCGTCCGCGCGGTGGGAGTGGCACAGCAGGTACCAGCGCGCGTGGCGGACGACGACCGCCCAGGGATCCACCTCGGCCTCCCACTCGGCGCCGGACTCGCCGCGATACGCGACCACCACGCGCCGCCGGGCGGCGACGGCGGCGACGAGTGTGCTGGTGGTGGCCGGATCCGGACGGGCCGCCGAATGACGGTCGGGCGCGGCCGCCGCGTACGCGCGCAGAGCGGCCGCCTCGCGGCCGATGCTCTCGGGCAGCGCCCTGATGACCTTGCTCAGGGCGGCACCGACACGGTCGTCGGGGTCGGCGTCGGGGTCGGCCGCCGCCGGCTGGCCGTCGAGCACCGCCATGACCAGCGCCAGTGCCTCGGACTGAGTGAAGTGGACCGGCGGCAGTCTCGTCCCGCGCCCGAGCCGGTAGCCGCCATGGGGTCCCCGGGCCGACTCGACGGGGATGCCGGCCTCCCGGAGGATCCCGACGTACCGGCGCGCGGCCCGCTCCGTGACGCCCAGCCCGCGGGCGAGTTCGCCGGCCGTGGTACCCGGGCGGCTCTGGAGGATGTCGAGGGTGCGCAGCGCACGGGCGGTGGGGCTGAGGTCGTTCGGCACTCGGGCAGGGTAGTCGGCCACCGGGAATTCCGGCAGCCGATCGTCCGGAACCGGTCCTAGGGTGACGCCATGGACATCCTGCTCATCGGCGGGCTGTGGCTCGCCGGATCCGTCTGGGACGACGTCGCGTCGGCGCTCACGGCGCTCGGCCACCGCCCCGTGCCGCTCACGCTCCCGGGCCAGGGGGACGGCTCCGTCTCCGCGACACTCGACGACCAGGTGGCGACCGTCCTCGCGGCGGTGGACGCGGCGCCGGAGAAGCCCCTGGTGGTGGGGCATTCCGCGGCCTGCACCCTGGCCTGGCTGGCGGCTGACCGCCGACCGGAGCGCGTTGCCCGGGTCGCCCTGGTCGGCGGTTTCCCGTCCGCCGAGGGGGAGTCGTACGCCGACTTCTTCGAGCTGGTGGACGGCGCCATGCCGTTCCCGGGCTGGGGCCCGTTCGAGGGGCCGGACGCCGCCGATCTCGACGCGGAGGCCAGGCGGGCGTTCGAGGCCGCCGCGGTCCCCGTGCCCGCGGGCGTGGCCAAGGGCGTGGTGCGGCTGACGGACGCGCGCCGGTTCGACGTGCCGGTCGTCCTCGTGTGCCCCGAGTACACACCCGCCCAGGCGAAGGAGTGCGTCGACGCGGGTGACGTGCCCGAGCTCGCCAGGGCCACGCAGGTCGAGTACGCCGACATCAGCTCGGGCCACTGGCCCATGCTGACCCGACCCGACGAACTCGCCCGCCTCCTCGCGGCGGCGGCCACCGGGCCCTGATCTGACGAGCGGTCGTCAGCAGCTCTGGAAGAGGAACTCGGCGTTCTTGCCGTCCGGTGAGAGGAACAGGTAGCCGACTCCGTTGTCACCGAAGTTGACCTCGAAGGGCAGCTGGTAGGAGTCGAGCTGGGCGACCAACTGCCAGTCCTCGCCCGGCGGGTCGTCGCCCTGCAACCAGACCGGCACCACGTCGGGGCCGCCCAGCTGGTTCATCCGGATGCTGCCTTCGGCGTCCTTCCGGCGCTCCGTGAGCAGCTCCTCCAGCCGCTCCTCCCGGTCGTCCTCATCCTCGTCCTCGACCGACTCCATGTCCCGCTCGACCTGGGAGAAGTCGATCTCCTCCTCCACCCGCAGCAGGTGGGCCCGTTCCAGCTCGGTTGGGCCGGTGGCCGCCGGCCGCGTCTCGAAGGACTCGGTGACCTGCCCGCCCGGCTGGACGACGGTGGCGTGTTCGCCCGAGAACCCGATGGCGAACAGGTACACCATCCGGTCCCCGTACCCGCCGCCGTCCGCCGCCGGGACCCGGAACTGTCCCATGAACGAGGCGAGTTCGTTCTCGTACGGGTCGACCGGCCACCGCGGCTCCTCCAGCCAGTGCGGTAGGCCGCCCAGCCTGGTGCCGTCCGTGACGGCTGCCTCGGCGTCACTCGCCGGATGGTAGGACGTGAAGCGGTACCGCACAGGAATCCCCCGATGTCGACCGACCTGCCGTGCCACCAGACAAGTTACCGCCCGTCACCGACAACCGGGGCCTGCCCCAGCCGCCGAGACCCGCGCGGTCCCTACCGAGCCGGCCGCGTCGCCGGACGTGGAGTACGGCGAGGGTGCGCGCGGTGACCAGTGCGGTGGAGGCGAGGGCGGCCGTGCCCGTGAGGATCACGAGGGCGGGCCATATGTACATGAGCTGGGCCAGCGTCCCCTGCCGGTTCGTCAACAGGCCGACCAGGCTGGTGAGCTCGACGAAGAGGAGGAGGGGAAGGAGATGGGGCAGGGTGCGCAGGGCCGCCCGCCACAGCGGGCGGTCCGCGGTGCGCCGCGCCCAGCGGGACGCCCGGACGACCCCGAGCGTGCCGAGGGCGAGCGCCAGCAGGGTGAGCGCGGCGAGGACGTAGTCGGCCCGCATGCTGAACGGCGTCCCCACGCTGGGGGACCTGCCCTCCGCCAGGTCGATCAGCCCCTCCAGCATGACGGCGGCGTCGTCCCCGGAGACCATCGCGGTGTTGGTCGTGATCGCGATGCCGATGCCGCTGTCGGGCAGCAGGGTCTGGATCGAGTTCTGGGTCAGGAGCTGGCCCGTGTGCTGGATCCGCCGGGGCTCCTCGCCCGACGGGCTCACGGACCACCCCATCGCGTACTCCCGGCCCTCGGGCGGGGTGTGCATGGCGTCGATGCTCGCCGCGGAGACGACCCGGTGGCCGGCCGCGGAGGTGCCGTGGTTGTGCTGCGCGATCAGCCAGTCGGCGAGGTCGGCGGCGGTGCTGACGACGCCGAAGGCTCCGGCGGCGAACCAGCGCGGGTGGGCGCGGGAGAAGAGCATCCCGTAGGCGCGGACGTAGCCACGGGCGTGCTCCGGCATGTCGTCGGTGGTGTCGACCGATGCGGTGTGGGACATGCCCAGCGGCCGGAACACGTTGGCCGCCAGATAGTCCGCGAAGGGCCGTCCGCCGACGACCTCGACCAGCCGTGCCGCGACGGCGTAGTTCGTGTTGTGGTAGTTCCACGCGGTCCCCGGGTCCGCGGCGAGACCCGCGTCCCGCAGGGCGGCGACCGCTTCGGCCAGGGTGTCCGGTTGGGGGCGGGTCAGGTCGGGGTGGGCCGAGTCGGCCATGCCCGACGTCTGGGTGAGGAGCTGCCGGACGGTGATCTCGGCGGCCCGGGCGTCGTCCATCGTGAACTCGGGCAGGTAGCGCCGGACCGGCTGGTCCAGGTCGACGGCGCCTCGTTCGACCAGTTGCATGACGGCCAGCGCGGTCATGGACTTGGAGAGCGAGGACACGGGCACGGGGGTCCGCGCGGTCATGGCGTCTCCGGCCGCGGTGTGCCCGTAGCCGGCCGCCCTGATGACCTGGTCGCCCCTGGTGACCGCCACCGCCGCGCCGGGCAGGTCGGTCCGTTCCAGGTAGGCGTGCACGTAGCGGTCGATCGAGGCGCCGTCCAACGTGGGGGTGGGCGAGGAGGCGGCCGCCGAGGTGGCCGAGGGGCACCACCACGCCGCCGTGGCCAGCGCCAGTGCCGCCGCCACCAGCCTGCCCGTCCCGCGTCGCCTGCCGTCGCGGCGGGCACGCCCGAGCCGCGGCGGGCGCCACCGGCCCGGCCCGCCCGTCCCGCGGGATGTGCTGTCGGTGCTGTGGTCGGTGCTGCGGTCGGCGCTGCTGCCGGCGCTGTCGTCTGTGCTGGTTCGCATGTTCCCATCGCAGCCGAGACGGGCCGGCACGGCACTGGCGTGCACGGGAGTCCGGAGGTAGTGCCGGCACTACCGACCCGGGCGGGACGTCCGGGTATGTTCGCCGGGTGCGTTCCCGAACGGCCTGGCAGGCTCTCGCCCAGCGTCCCCTGAGGTTCCTGACCTCGGCGTGGCCGTGGCGCGCGCTCGCGTACCTGGTGTCCGGGGTCGCCTTCGGCGCGACCGCGCTGACCGTGCTGCTGGTCCTCGCCGTGGCCGGGCTGGTGTCCCTGATCGTGGTCGTGGGAGCCGTGATCCTGCTGGCGGTGGCGCTGTCCGGCATCCTCGTCTCCCGGATCGAACGCTGGCGGCTGCGGCTGGTGGACCTGGATCCGGCACCTGACCCGCACCGCCGGCCCGAGCGTCCCGGGGTGCGGTCCTGGCTGGAGACCCGGCTGCGGGAGCCCGCGACCTGGCGGGAGCTGGGCTTCACCGCGGTGTCGTCGACGGCCCTGTGGTGGATGGATCTGCTCGTCCTCGGCTTCGCCCTGGGGCTGCCGGTGCTGCTCATGACGTCGCCGGTGGACGATCCGGGCGCCTGGCCGTGGGTGGTGGTCGGGCTGTGCCTGCTGCCCGCGGCGCCCTACACGGTGACCGCCTGGGCGGGCGCCCGAGCGGCGCTGACCCGGCTGCTCCTCGAACCGAGGGACGGCGAACCGGGCCGGCAGCTGAACGAGATCCGAGCCTCCCGGGCCCGGCTGGTGGACGCCTTCGACGCGGAGCGCCGCAGGATCGAACGGGACCTGCACGACGGCGCCCAGCAGCGGCTGGTGTCGATCAACGTCATGCTCGGCATGGCGCTCCTGGACGCGGAGCCCGGCTCGCCGGTGGCCGAGCGGCTCGCCCTCGCCCAGGGCGAGCTGTCCTCGGCGGTGCACGAGCTCCGCGAGCTCAGCCGCGGTGTCCACCCCAAGGCCCTCGCCGACCACGGGTTGGCCGCGGCCGTCGACAACCTCACCGCGCGCTCCGCGGTGCCGGTGACGGTCGACGTCGAGCTGCCGCACCGGCTGCCCGTGGCCGTGGAGAGCACCGGGTACTTCGTCGTCGCCGAGGCCCTGGCCAACGTCACCAAGCACAGCCGGGCCACGGCGGCGGAGGTGTACGCCCGGGTGCGCGCGGACGTACTGACGTTGACGATCCGCGACAACGGCGTGGGCGGGGCCGACGCGGCCGCGGGCACCGGGCTGGTCGGCCTGGCCGACCGCGTCGCCGCCGCCGACGGCAGGCTGCGGATATCCAGCCCGGTGGGCGGCGCTACCCTGCTGCACGTGGAGCTCCCGTGCCGTTGAACGTCGTGCTCGCCGAGGACTCGGCCCTGCTGCGGGACGGCCTGATCGGCGTGCTGACCCGCTTCGGCCACCACGTTTCGGCGGCCGTCGGCGACGCCGACGCGCTGATCGCCGCGACCCACGAGCACGCCCCCGACATCGTCATCACCGACGTGCGGATGCCGCCGGGCCACGGCGACGACGGGCTCCGCGCCGCCATCGCCCTGCGTACCCACCGGCCTGCCCTGCCCGTTCTGGTGCTCAGCCAGTACATCGAGCGGTCCTACGCCACCCACCTCCTCGACCTCGGCAGCGAGAGCGGCATCGGTTACCTGCTCAAGGACCGGGTGAGCGCGGTCGCCGAGTTCGCCGACGCCGTGGCACGCGTGGCCGCGGGCGCGACCGTCATGGACTCCGAGGTCGTACGCCAACTCCTGGGCCGACGGCACGATCCCCTGCGGCGGCTCACTCCACGGGAGCTCGAGGTGCTCGCCCTCGTGGCCCAGGGACGCTCCAACGCCGAGATCGCCGGCGACCTGTACGTCACCGAGGCCGCGGTCAACAAACACGTCAGCAGCATCCTCCAGAAGCTCGACCTCCGTCTGGACGGCCCTGGACACCGGCGCGTCCTCGCCGCCCTCACCTATCTGCGGGCCTGAGGCGCCCCCGGGCTCTCCCAGCGGGTCGACCCGGCCGGGTCGGCCACGGCGCCGCCGGGCCGCCGGCCGGCCGCGGGCGAGGCCGGTCGCCGCGGTGCCCCGGGCAGGGGCGGCGTGGGAGGCCGGGTGCGGATCAGCAGGATCGCGGGGATCGCGGCGAGGAGGAAGAGGACCCCCGCCATCGCGACGTAGAGGTACACGCCGGTCGCCGAGCTCACCGCGGCGCCGTCGGCGTGCGTCTCGGGAACCAGGGTCGCTCTGAGCACCTCGCCCCCGGCGAAGGTGAAGACGACCGAGCCGAGGGCGAGCACGACCGACACCAGGCCGGCGATCGTGCCCTGCCGCTCGGGTGCTTCGAGGCTGGTGGCCAGGTTGTAGCCGGAGGCGCCGATCGCGCCGGCGGCCATGCCGACCACGGCGCCGCAGGCGATCGCCAGCGGGAGTGCCGACACGCCCGCCAGCATCGCGAAGGTTCCCACGGTCCCGACGGCGATGCCGCCGAGGAGGGGCGGTGTGGGACCGAACCGTCCCGCCAGCCAGCCGGCGCATATGCCGCCGACCACGATGCCGGCGTTGGGCGTGGCGAGCAGCACCGCGACCGACTCTCCGTCGCCCAGCCCGTAACCGAGCCCCAGGTCGGGGGGCACCTGCGCGACGAGGCCCGTCAGTTGCAGCATGCTCCGGAAGGAGCCCGCCGCCAGCACCAGGGCCAGCAGCGTCAGCAGGATCGGGCGGCTGAGGGCCCGGATGTCGATGATGGGCTCGTCGAGTCGCAGCGCGCGGAACGCCCAACCGGTCAACGCGGCGGCACCGGCCGCGAGCAGCGCGATCATGCCCCCGGACAGCCATCCGAGATCCCTGCCGAGGCTGATGTAGGCGAGCACCGCGCCGAGGCCGCCGCCGAGCAGGAACGCCCCGCCCAGGTCGATCCGGCCGGCGCCGCGGATCGGCGACTCCGGGATGAAGGCCCGCACGCAGAGCGCGGCGGCCGCGGCGAGTACCGCCGCCGTGAGGAAGACGCTCCGGTAGCCGAGCTCCTCGATGACCGGCTGCATCAGGTACGGCTCGATGACCCCGACGATCGACGAGCCGGACGTCACGAGCCCGACCAGGGCCATCGCCACCCGCGGGGTGCAGATCTGGCGGGCGAGGGCCACCGTGATGAAGACCGCGGCGAAGGCGGCGCCCTGGAGGAAGCGCCCCACCAGGAAGATCCAGACGTTGGGGGCGACGAGGCAGACCAGCGCTCCCGCACAGGCGACGAGCAGCGTGCCGACGAGTATCCGGCGCGTGCCGAAGAGGTCGGAACTCTTCGCGAGCAGCGGCGACCAGATGGCCCCGGCCAGCATCGCGCTCGCGTTCAGCCACGCGACCTGGTCGGTGTCGAGGTGTTCCAGTAACTGGGGCAGGACCATCATCGGCGAGCCGATGGCCACGTCGGCCAGGACGTTGGCGAGGGTGAGAACGGCCGCCCAGAGAACGAGCCGCTTGCTCCAGCGGTGCTCCTGGACGCCGGGGGCGGGCTTTTCCAGTGTGGGCTCTTCCAGCGTGTCTGTCACGGTGCGTGCTCTCCAGCGCGTTGGTGGTGAGGTCCCGGCGAGCGGCCCGCCGGGTTCAGGGCGCGCCGGCGTCGAGGGCCCGCAGCGCCTCGTTGCGGGCGGCGATGGCGTCCCAGGTGGTGGGCAGCATGCGGTCGCGACCGCTGTAGACGCGGTCCTGGGCGAAGGCGACGTAGGGGCGCTGCCGGGCCTCGTACCGTGCGAACGCGGCGGTGTGGTCGTCGCCGCACCGTTCGAGTGCTTCGGCGAGGAAGCGGGCGCCGGTGAGCGCGAGTGAGGTGCCCCGGCCGGACAGGAAGGCCGGGCTGTATCCGGCGTCCCCGACGAGGGCGACGCGGCCGCGGTACCAGGACGGCAGGTGGATCTGGCTCGCGGAGGTGAGGAAGAGACCCGGATCGGCGAGGGCCGCGTCGAGCAGCTCCGGGATCCGCCACGACCGGTGGCCGGCGAAGGCGTCGACGAGGATCCTCCGCTGCGCGTCCAGGTCGCGGTGGTCGTGGTCGATCGGTTCCGAGCGGAACTGGAACACCGCGACGGCCTTGCCCCGGTACCGGAAGACGCCGGCCATCCGGCTGGGGACGTTGTAGATCGAGTTGGCGCCCTCGGATCCCGCCTCGCCGGGGAGGTCGGCGAGGGCGAGGTAGACACCGAGGTGCCGGAGGTAGTCCGCCTCGGGTCCGAACACCAGCCCGCGTACCGCGGAGTGCTGGCCGTCGGCGCCGAGCACCAGGTCGTACCGCCCGGTGCGGCCCGAGGCGAAACGCACGTCGACGCCGCCGCGGTCCGCGCCGTCGGCGTCGGCGTCGGCGAGGGTCTCGACGGAGTCGCCGAAGCGGATCGTCGCGGTGTCCGGGAGCGCGTCGGCGAGGATCCGCACGAGGTCCTCGCGGAGGAGCTCGATGTCGTCGTCGGAGTCGCTGATCTCCGCCATCGGGATCCGGGCCACGGGCTCGCCCTCGCTGTCGACGAACTGGGTGTGTTCGGACATCCGGATCCGTTGTTTCCTGATCCTCGCGAGGAGCCCCATCCGGTCCACGGCCTCGATCGCGTCGCCGCGGATGTCGATGGGTGTGCCGGTGATCCTGAGGTGGGGGGCGTACTCGACCACGGTGACGTCGTGGCCGCGGGTGCCGAGCTCGCGTGCGCAGGCGAGCCCGGCGATGCCGGCTCCGGAGACAAGGATGTTCACGTGTGCGCTCCAGGTTTCGCTGAGGTGTTCGCCGCGTGGGAGGGCGACTGTTAAAGAAACAAACTGTCGCTTTTAGCGAGGTTACCTACCACCGGCTTGCACCGCAACGCGCGCCTGGCAACAATCGGCACCCGAGCGGAGAACGGGAGGTGAGCGCGGCGATGGCAGACGGGACCGCCGACGGGCCGCCCGCCCGGCGCCCCGGTGGCCGCAACGCGCGGGTGCGAGCGCAGATCCTCGCCGCGACCGTCGAACTCGTGGCGCGCGACGGCATCGCGGGCTTCCGCTACGAGGAGGTCGCCGAGTTCGCCGGCGTGCACAAGACCAGCGTCTACCGCAACTGGCCCGACCGCGAGGAACTGGTGGTCGAGGCCCTGCTGCGCTACGCCGAGGACCTCGCCTCGGTCGCCGACACCGGTGACATCCACCGGGACCTCGTGGACTTCCTGGTGGCCCTCGCCGGTGGCCTGGAAACGCCGTTCGGCCAGACGCTCGAACAGGCACTCCAGCCCGCCCGCCAACGCCCCGCCGTCCAGGCGCTGACCAGGATCCTCGACCAGCGGGTGGCCGCCATGCGGCGACGGGTGGACGCCGCCGTCGACCGGGGCGAGCTCCCCCCGGTCGACAGCGCCTTCCTCGGCGAGATGATCTCCGGCCCGGTGCACCTCATCGTCAACCGCGGCATGCGCCGGTTCGCCCGCGCGGACGCGGATCGCATCGTCGGCGTGGTGCTCGCCGGCATCCGGGCCACGGCGCCGCGCTCCTGAGCGATCGCCTCCGTTGGAGCCCCGTCCGGGTCCGGGTCCGGGTCCGGGCGGGTCCGGTGTCCGCGTCCCGCCCGTCAGCGCACCTGGAGGGCTCGGCCGGGCCGTCCACGGTACGGACACGTCACCCAGGCAGTGTCCGCGTCGGATGACGACTGACCAGCCGAAATTCGGGTGGCCTCGGCGCGCCGTCCGGATAGTGTCGTGCGGTGCCCGAGCTGAAGCGGCTGCGGCCCGACCATGCCTCGGCGGTCCTGGCCTTCGAGTTGGCGAACCGCGCCTACTTCGCCGCCGCGGTCCCCGACCGCGGCGACGAGTACTTCGACCGGTTCGCCGACCGGTACAGCGCCCTGCTGGCCGAGCAGGAAGCCGGCGTCTGTGCCTTCCACGTGCTGGTCGCCGAGGACGGCTCCGTGCTGGGCCGGTTCAACCTGTACGACCTCGAGGACGGCGGCGCCGAACTCGGCTACCGGGTCGCGCAGCGCGTCGCGGGCCGCGGCGTGGCCACCGCGACCGTCCGGGAGCTGTGCGCCCTGGCGGCGTCGCGGCACGGGCTGCGCGTCCTGCGGGCGGCCACGGCCAGCGAGAACGTGGCGTCCCGGAGGGTGCTGACGAAGGCCGGGTTCGTCCCGGTGGGCCCGGCCGCCCCGGCCGACCTCGGCGGCAGGACGGGCACCTGGTACCGACGCGACCTGGTGCCCCAGCGGTAGCCGCGGGCCCCCGACGGTGCGGCGGTTGGCGTCAGGTGGGGGTGACGGTGAGGGTGCGGCTGTCGAGCGGGGTGCCGTTCCGGTCGAGGGCGGTGACGCGGAGGACGTCGGCGTGCTCGGGGGCGGTGACCTCGGCGGCCGTCTCCAGGCCGGTCTTCGGCGTGGTGCCCAGGGTGGTCAGCCGGTCCTCGGTCGGTCCGGCCTGGATCCGCCAGCTCTCGACCTCGCTTGAGCCGTTCCAGCTGACGTTCACCGTGCGGCTGCCGTCCTCGGCCGCCTCGCCGACGACGACCTCGGGCGCGGTGGCCGGGGTGCCCGTCCAGTCGGCGGTGGTGCGTTCGGCCCGGTAGGTCGAGGCGTAGTTGTCGAACTGGGCGCTGAAGACCGCCTGGCCGTCGGCGAACTCGACCATCAGGCCGGTGCCGCCGTAGCTGACGAGCTGGTTGCCGTTGGGCGCCTGCCGGTTGCTGCCCATGATCCCGCTGAAGACCGGTGGGTCGGCCCGCAGGTCCTGGGTGAGCGTGGCCGTCATCGACGATTCGTCGAGGGTGTAGACGGCGCCGCGCGACTCCCGCGTGCTGTGCCTGTTGCCGTTGTCGAAGACCGAGAGCGAGCCGTCCGGCAGCCGCCGCGCGTCGTGCTGGTAGCTGGGCATGTCGGCCGCGCCGCCCGGGAAGGCGAAGTCGCTGTTCTCGCCGCCGAACCGCCAGATGATCTCGCCGCTGTCGCTGTCGATCTTGTAGACCGTGCTGGTGTGCCGGAAGCCGGCGAGGATGTCGCCGTCGTCGTCGTAGGCCAGGGAGTTCAGATGGAAGAGGTCGGGGCCGACCAGCGGCTCCTGCGTCTCGCCGGGCGACAGATGGTCCAGCGCGCGCCACTCGAGGGTGACCTCGCCGGTCTCGACGTCCTGTTCCTGAATGATCGTGTTCATGACCGTGCCCTGGGCGGAGCCGCCCCACGGGCTGAGGTCCATCTCCACCTCGACCCAGCCCTGCACCAGGACGCGGGAGCCGTCCGGGCTGAACGCGATGTCGTGGCCGTCCGTCGGCGGGCCGCCCTGCAACCGGATGGCGGCGACCTCGGTGTACGACTCGTCCAGCACCAGGTGCGCGGCCCGCATCGAGTCGTAGAGGACGAGCGCGGGCCGGTCCCGGTACGTGACCTGCTCCAGGTTGAGGTAGACGCCGTCCTGTTGCCAGACGACCTGGCCGGCGTTGTCGTAGAGCGCGGCGGCCGCGACGCCGTCCGGACCGGCCGGGGTGGTCAGCAGCAGTCCGGGGTCCTCCCGGCCCGAGACCGTGGTGGTGAGCGCGGGGGCCTGGAAGGTGCCGTCGAGGGTGACGTACTCGCCGGGCTCCAGGGCGGGGAGGGGCAGGACGGCCGGTGTGGACGGAGCGCCGCCGTCGGCGGCGCCGGCCGCCGACGCGAGCGGCACGACGAGCACCGCCCCGGCCGCTGCCGCGACACATGACCGGCCCAGGACACGGGTCCGTAAGAGACGCACGGGTGATCTCCTTGCTGAGGACGGCCCCAGCCCCGGTGGGACTGTAGCCAGCCGATTGGCATGCCTGCAACAAGTCCGGCGCGGCAGCGGGTTCGGGCGTTCAGTCGGCTTCCTCCTGGGCGCAGAAGTCGTGGTACGCCTTGGCGTCGAGCAGGTCGTCGAGGCGCTTCGGGTCGGCCATCTCGATCTCGATCAGCCATCCGTCGCCGTACGGGTCCGAGTTGACGTCCTCCGGCGACTCGCTCAGCGTCTCGTTCACGGTGCGGACGCTGCCGGCCACCGGGGCGTAGATCTCGGTCACCGACTTCACCGATTCCACGCTGCCGAACGGCTCCGACGCCTCGAACCTGTCACCCGCCCCCGGCAGCTCGACGAACACGATGTCGCCGAGCTGCCGCTGGGCGTAGTCGGTGATGCCGACCCGGGCGGTGGCGCCTTCGGTGCGCACCCATTCGTGGTCCCGGGTGTACCGGAGATCTTGCGGGATGTTCGCCATCGAGGCTCCCTCGGGGGAAGAAGGTGGTCGGCGCCGTCAGCCTGCCGCCCACGCTGTGACAGGGAGCCGCCCGGGCTGCCGCGGAGAACAAAAATTCACCCGAACGAGTGATCGCCTGGTCGAGGGCGTCCGCCGGAGGCCCGAGGCGAGCCGAGCTTAGGTATGCCTTACCTTAGTGGGCGTGACAGTGAACGCAGCGGAGGCCGGCCCGGCGGCCATGCGGGCCCAGGGGGTCCGGGCGGGCTACCGGGGCACGGCCGTGGTGGACGACGCCTCGGTCCGGCTGACCGCCGGGCGGGTGACCGCGCTCATCGGGCCCAACGGCAGCGGGAAGTCAACGCTGCTGCGCACCATGGCCGCGCTGCACCCCGCGATGGCGGGCAGGATCGATCTCGGCAGCGGCGACGGTGGCACGTCCATCCGCGACCTCTCGCCCCGGGAACTCGCCCGCCGGGTCACCCTGCTGTCGCAGGCGCGACCCACGCCCGGCGGGGTGACCGTGCGGGAGGTCGTCGAGTACGGCCGCCATCCGCACCGGCTGCGGAGGGGCTCGGGGGACGCCGAGGGCCCGGAGGTCGTCCGTCGGGTGATGGCGATGACCGGCGTCGCCGAGCTCGCGCTCCGGCCCGTGGACAGCCTGTCCGGCGGCCAGCTCCAACGGGTCTGGCTGGCGAGCTGCCTCGCCCAGGACACGCCCGTGCTGTTGCTCGACGAGCCGACGACCTTCCTCGACCTGCGCTACCAGGTCGAACTCCTGGACATCGTCCGCGACCTGGCCGACCGCGACGGCATCGCGGTGGGCCTCGTGCTGCACGACCTCGACCAGGCCGCCGCGGTGGCGGACCACGTCGTGCTGCTGGTCGAGGGCCGGGTGGTCGCCGCCGGGCCGCCGGCCGAGGTGATGACCCGCGGCCTCCTCACCCCCGCCTACGGCATCGACGTCGATGTCAGCCACGACCCCGTCTCCGGCCTCATCCACACCCGGGCCCGGGCACGCCACCACGACCGCCTGGACCCTTCGCGAGACTCCGCGCCATCCCAAAGGAACACCTGATGAGACAGTCAGCCGCATCCGCCCTCGCCGTCCTCGCCCTCGCGGGCACCCTGACCGCGTGCGGCACCACCGAGGACCCGGCCGAGGACCCTTCTGAGGGCGGTGCCCCCGAGGGGTCCGCCGAGCCCGTCACCCTCACGGACGCCCGCGGCGAGGAGATCACCCTGGACGGCCCGGCCGCTCGCGTCGCCGTCACGGAGTGGAACGCCGTCGAGTACCTGATCTCGCTCGGGGTCCAGCCCGTCGGCGTCTCCGACATCGAGGGCTTCGAGACGTGGAACAGCTCCGTCGAACTCGACAGCGAGGCGACGGACATAGGCACCCGTGGCGAACCCAGCCTGGACACCCTCGCGACGCTGGACCTCGACGCGGTCCTCGTCACCGACCAGCTCGTCGAGGGTGCCGTCGAGCAGATCGAGGAGAGCATCCCGGTCATCGTCATGCCCGGCGGCGACGCGGAGGACCCGATCGGCTCGATGTTCGAGAACATCGAGCTGGTCGCCGCGGCCACCGGCACCGAGGACCAGGTCCCGCGGCTGCGCGAGGAGTTCGACACCGCCCTGGCCGACGGCCGGTCCGCGATCGCGGAGGCCGGCGACGAGGGCGCGACCGTGGCGTTCAGCGACGGCTACCAGGCCGGCGGGGCCGTCTCGATCCGGCCGTACGGCGAGGGCTCCCTGCTCGGGGCGGTCCTCGGCGAACTCGGCTTCGCCAACGCCTGGAACGAGGTCGACGGGCTGGAGTTCGACCCGGTCTACGGGCTCGGCCAGACGGATGTCGAAGGGCTCACCGCGCTACCCGAGGACACCGCGTTCTGGTACATCGCCAGCGCGAGCGAGACCGACGTCTTCCAGGAGACGCTGGCTGACAACTCCCTGTGGAACTCGCTGCCGTTCGCCGCGGAGGCCGTCCGGTTCCCGGACGCCATCTGGATGTTCGGTGGCCCGGCGTCGATGATCCAGTTCATCGACGCGACGGTCGACGCCGCCGGCTGACCCGGGTGACGACGACCGGCACGCTCGCCGCCCGGACCTCCCTGCCCGAGGCGTCGACTCCGGCCGGCACCCGGCCCCCGCGCGGCCGGCTGGTCGCGCTGACCGCGGCCCTGCTGCTCGTCCTGGTGCTGCTGTCGGCGGTGCACCTGGTGCAGGGAACGGCCACGGTGGGCCTCGCCGACCTGGTGTCCTGGGCGCTGGGCCGCGAATCCGGCGCGGCGAGCCTGGAGACCGCCGTCGTCGTGGAGTCACGCGTGCCGCGGCTGGCGGCGGGGCTCGCGGTCGGTGTCGCGCTCGGCGCCGCGGGCTGCGCCCTCCAGTCGATCTCCCGCAACCCGGTGGCCTCACCCGACGTCCTCGCGGTCAACGGCGGCGCGCACCTCGTACTCGTCGTCGGCGCCGCCACGGGCCTGTCCCTGCCCCTCGCCGGCGACATCGGACTCGCGTTCGCGGGCGGGCTCCTGGCCTCGGCCGTGGTGCTCGCGCTGACCGGCGGCGAGTACGGCACGGTGCGGCTGGTCCTCGGCGGCACCGCGGTCTCCCTCGCCCTGGCCTCCCTGACCACGTCCCTGCTCATCCTCTTCCCGGAGGAGGGCGTCGGCCTGTACGCGTGGGCGGCGGGCTCCCTGAGCCAGAACGGCCTGGGCACCGTGCGGGTGATGGCCCCGGTCGTTCTCGCCGGCGTCACCGTCCTGCTGCTCCTCGGCCGGCGGCTCGACGTCATGATGCTCGGCGACGACGAGGCCCGGTCGCTCGGCATCCCCGTGCGCCGCACCCAACTCGGCGTTCTCCTGGTCGCCGTGTTGCTGTCCGCCGCGGCGGTCGCCGCCACCGGCCCGATCGGCTTCGTCGGCCTGGCCGCCCCGGCGCTCGTCCGCCTCCTCGTCCCCCACGTGCCGGGGCTGCACCGGCACCGGGCGCTCGTTCCGATCTCGGCGCTGACCGGCGTGGGGGTGATCCTCGGCGCGGACGTCCTGCTGCGCGCCGTCATGGGGGCGCAGAGCGCGGTCCGCGTGCCGACCGGCGTCGTCACGTCCCTGCTCGGCGGGCTGGTCATGGTCGCGCTCGCGCTGCGGCTGCGTGCCAGCCCGATCGGCGGCTCGGCGTCGACGCTGGAGGTCTCGGGCACCGGCGTCCGCCACCGGGCGGCGCTGGTCGGGGCGTTGGCCGCGGGTCTGGTCGGCGTCGTCGTGGTGGCCGCGCTCGTCGGTGACCGGACCTTCCTGCTCGGCGACCTCGTGCTGTGGGCGCGCGGTGAGGCGGGCCCGCTCGTCAGCACCGTGCTGAGCACCCGGGTGCCCCGGCTCGCCGCGGCGCTTCTCGCGGGCGTGGCGCTCGCCGTGGCGGGCACCACGATCCAGGCGGTCACCCGCAACCCGCTCGCCGATCCGAGCATCATCGGCGTCACCGGAGGCGCGTCCCTCGGCGCCGTTCTGGTGGTGACGATCACCCCGCTCGCCGGCTTCTGGGCGATCACCGGAAGCGCCGGGGTGGGGGCCGCGGTGGCCGCCGCCGTCATCTTCGCGCTGTCGGCGCGCGGCGGTTTCGCCTCCGACCGGCTCGTCCTCGTCGGCGTTGGGGTGTCCTACATGACGACGGCCCTGGTCACCATGGTGATCGTGGCCACCGACCCGTTCAGCGCGGCCAAGGCGCTGACGTGGTTGTCGGGGTCGACGTACGGGCGTTCCTACGAGCATCTGGTGCCGCTGGCCGTCGTCTGCCTCGTCGTCCTGCCCCTCGCCTGGGCCGGCCATCGGTACCTGGACCTCGTCTCGCTCGACGAGGACACCCCCCGGGTGCTGGGCCTGAACGTGCCCCTGGTCCGGTTCGCCCTGCTGAGCTGCGGCGTCGTGCTGACCGGAACGGCCGTGGCCGCGGTCGGCGCCATCGGCTTCGTCGGACTCGTCGCCCCGCACGCCGCGCGCACCCTGCTCGGCCGGCGCCACCGGTGGGTGCTCCCCGTCGCGGCGCTGCTCGGCGGCGCGCTCGTCGTCCTGGCGGACCTGCTCGGACGGACCGTCATCGCCCCCGACCAACTCCCCGCGGGACTGCTCACGGCCGTCATCGGCACGCCGTACTTCCTCTGGCTGCTGCGCCGCGCCCGCGCGTAGCGGCCGCGCGGTCGGGGTGGCAGGTGGCCCCGATCAGTCGGTCGGCGGCGCGTCGGTGCGGTGGGTCCGGAGCTCCTCGAGTCGTTCGAGGTCCTCGGGTATCCGCTCGCGCTCCGCCGCGGTGAGCCGGATCGCGGCGGCCCGGGCGAGCGCGGACGTCGCGGTCTCCTCGTCGTCGAGGCGTCCGGCGACGTCCGCGCGCAGCACGAGGAGGCGGAACAGCTGCACGGGCGTGGGCCGCTCGTCCTCCAGCCGCAGCACCCGGTCGATGATCCGCGCCGCGCCCGTCGGGTCCTCCTTCGAGTCGGCGAACAGGGAGGCGCGGTGCAGCGCCCGGGCGAACGTCTCCGTGGGGGCGGTCCGGTGGTGCTGGTCCTCGCTCGTCGGCTGCCCGATCCGGACGCAGTTGCCGCCCGGATCGGTCATCAGGAACTGCCGCACGCCGTAGGACATGTCCTTGAGCGGCCCGATGCGGGGCAGACCCCGGGTCGGGAGCCTCCCGTACGCCGCCCTGAGCCCGGCCCGGAAGGCGGCGTACAGCCCGTCCACGTCGTCGGTCTGGACGTAGCACGTGCTGACCGACTCCGTGGGCTCGTACCGCTTCATCCCGAAGAACTGCAGCTCGATGCCGCCGCGCCGCACGACGGCGTACGGGTTGGGGCTCCGCTGCTGGAAGGTCACCTCGAACCCCAGGGCGGCGTAGAAGTCGAGAACGGGCTGGAGGGTCCGGCACGGCAGGATCGGGATGGTCTTCTCGGGCATGCCCCCGAGTCTAGTCAAATTTGAATACTCGCGGGAACGGGAACGGGAACGGGAACGGGACCGGGGCGGATCGCCGTTGACGGCGGTTCACCAGCGGGCGACGAGCGGCGTGTCCGGTTCCCGCCGCCGCCAGGCCTCCGTGAGGCGGGCGAGGCGGACGGGGGCGGCGATGCCGCGGACGGTCGCGATCCTGCCGCCCGTGAGGTCGAACGTCACGGCGCCGATGACCTGGCCGCCGAGCACGAAGAGGATGGCGGGGGCGCCGTTGACGAGCGCGTAGTGGATGGCGGGCGAGCCGCCGGCGAATCGCCGTTTCGCGGCTGCGGGCGTGAAACCGGCCCGGGCGACGGCGGCGACGCGCCGCGCGGTGTCGTACCGCAGCAGCTTCTCGGTCAGGCCGGCACCGTCGGAGATCGCGGTCGCGTCGTCGGTGAGCAGCGCCACCAGCCGTTCCGTGCGGCCCGAGGCGGCGGCGGCGAGGAACTCCTCGACGATCCCGCGGGCGGACGCGGGGTCGACCTCGCCGCCGCGGCGGCGCGTGGCGGTGACGCGGCGCCGGGCCCGGTGGAGGTGCTGCTGGCTCGCGGACTCGGTGATGTCGAGGATCTCGGCGATCTCGGTGTGGCTGTGGGAGAACGCCTCGCGCAGCAGGTAGACGGCCCGTTCGACGGGCGCCAGGCGCTCCAGCAGCGTCAGCACGGCGAGGGAGACGGATTCGCGCTGTTCGAAGGTGTCGGCCGGGCCGAGCATCGGGTCGCCGTCGAGGAGCGGTTCGGGCAGCCAGGCGCCGACCGTGCGTTCCCGGCGGGCCTGTGCCGAGCGGAGCCGGTCGAGGCACAGGTTGGTGACGACCCTGGTCAGCCATGCCTCCGGCACCCTGATCCGCTGCCGGTCGGCGGCCTGCCACTGCAGGAACGCGTCCTGCACGGCGTCCTCGGCGTCGGCGGCGGAGCCCAGCAGCCGGTACGCCAGCGAGGCCAGCCGGTTCCGGCTGGCCTCGAACCGACTGGTGCCGAAAGGGTCAGCGGCGGTGCTGTCCACGCGGACCACCCCCCAGGCGGCTAGGTGGCCGACTTCTCGGCGGTCGCATCCGGCGCGGCGGTCAGGCGGCGCTTGCGCTTGGGCAGGCCGAAGGTCGGGTGCGAGGTGCCCCACAGCGCCCCCCGTTGAATGCCCGCCTTGATCCGCACGGCCTTCCGGCCGCCCAGGTGCGTCGGCTTGGGCTGCGCCTCGCCGTCGATCAGATGCACAATCCCGTCCCGTCGCCCGAGGCTGATGGCGTTGTACTGGTGAACCAGTTTGACGTTCGCGATCCTGCGGCCGGTCAGGCGCCCCACGATCGCCTCGATGGCCTGCCGGCCGGTGAAACCGGCCGAGCCGCAGTTCATCGGTAGCGGCCGGCCGTTGTCGCCGAGGGTGTGGACGCTGTCGCCGATGGCGTAGACGTTCGGGTGCGAGATCGACCGCATGGTGCGATCGACGACGATCTGACCGTGTTCGGTGACCTCCAGCCCGCCGGCGGCGGCGATGGGGCTGACCGCGAACCCGGCCGTCCACACGGTCGCGTCGGACGCCAGGGCGGTGCCGTCGGCGCACAGCACCCGCCTCGCTTCGACGGCCTCGACGCTGGTGTGCTCCAGGACGGTGATGCCCAGCCGGTCACAGGCCCGGCGCAGGTGGTCGCGGGCTCGGGCGGAGAGCCGCGCGCCCACCTCGCCGCGGGCGACCAGCGTCACCGACAGGCCGTGCCGGAACTCGGCGATCTCGGTGGCCGTCTCGATGCCCGTGAACCCGTCGCCGACGACCAGCACACTCCCTCCCGCGCCCCGCTCGTCCAGCCGGTCCAGGCGCTCGCGCAGGCGCAGTGCCGAGGGCCGGCCGGCGACGTCGAAGGCGTGCTCGGCCACGCCGGGGACGTCGTGGTCGTCGACGTGGCTGCCGAGTGCGTACACGAGCGTGTCGTAGCCGACCTCGCCGCCACCGTCGGCGTCGGCCACGGCGACGATCCGGCGCTCGGGGTCGACGGCGGTGACCCGGGCCACGCGGAGGTGTATGCCCGTGCCCGCGAAGACGTCGCTGAGCTGCGGGGCCTTGATCTCCCGGCCGGCCGCCAGTTGGTTCAGCCGCTGCCGCTGGACGAAGTCCGGCATGGCGTTGATCACGGTGATCTCGACGTCCGCCGGGGACAGCCGGCGGGCCAGGTTCCCGGCCGTGTACGCCCCGGCATAGCCGGCGCCGAGGACGAGGATGCGGTGCTTCATGTGTCGCTCCTGTCGGTGGTGTGCTCCCGGTCGTTTGAGCGGAACAGCGCGCCGATCGCTGACAGGAGCCGCATGTGACATGGGCCACAGGAGCATGGCCCCGCGCCCCGGTGAACCGGAGGAGCGGGTTCCAGGTGCCGCCACGGGGCCCTACCCGTATGACTACACTCCCGCCGTATGGTGAAGACAGGTCGGAGCAGTCGTAGGCGGGAGGGGCAGGGGCGTCGGATATTCGTCGACGCGTCGCGTCGGCGGAGACGGGTCATTCGGTACGCGGCGATGGTGGTGGGCCTGGCGAGCGTCGGGTACCTGCTGATGCTGGCCGCCGCGTTCTCCGGGACCCTGGAGGAGCGCAGCGAGGGGAAGCTGTCCGACACGGTCTCCGGCACGGCCGTGCGTGGAGGCACCGTCTGGTGAGTCGGCACGCCAAGCGCCGCGATCCCCGAGGGCACTGGCTGCTGCTCTTCCTCGTACTCGCCGCGGTCGCCGCGGCGCTGCTCTTCGAGGGCTGGACCACCCACGAGGTCGCCGCCGCCCAGACGAAGCAGGACTGTACGCGGCCCATACCGAAGGCGGCGGACACCGGCGATCCGGTGCTGCGCATCGCGGGGGACCGGGTGGAGACCCTCGACATGCCCGCCCGTACGGTCGCGCTCACCTTCGACGGAGGGCCCGACACGGAGTGGACGCCGCGCCTGCTCGACCTGCTGCGCGAGCACGACGCGCACGCCACCTTCTTCCTCTCCGGCGCCCAGGCGGTCCGGCACCCGGAGCTGGTGCGGCGCATCCGTGACGAGGGTCACGAGATCGGCTCGTACACCTATACCGGCGCCGACCTCGGCTCGGTCTCGGCCACCCGGGCACGGTTCGAGCTGTCGCTGACGCAGGCGGCGCTGGCCGGGACCGCGGGCGTCAACACGAGCCTGCTGCGGCTGCCGAACACCACCCAGGTCGACACGATGTGCGGCGGGGAGTGGACCGCGGCCCGGCGGGCCGCGGCCGACGGCTATCTGCTGGTCGGCGCGGACGGCCCGTACCGGAAGCCGGCCGGCGGCCTGGTGCGCCAGTACAGCGACTCGCAGGCCGGCTACGAGGAGTCGGCGAAGCTCCTCGACAACCCGGGCGTCGAGGAGTTCACCAGGGTGACGGAGGCGCTCGACCTGCCCCCGGCCACCACGCGGGCGTCCCCGGTCCAGCACGCACAGGGCCAGGCCCTGATCTGGTCCCAGCGCGTCGGGCACGTCCTCGTCCAGACCATGGCGTGGACGCTCGGCATAGCGGGCGTGCTCACCACGCTGCGGCTGCTGCTGCTCATGCTCTTCGCCCGCGCCCACGTGCGGCGCCAGAACCGCTTCCGGCCGGGCGCGCCCTGGTTGCGCGAGGTCAACGAGCCGGTGACCGTCCTGATCCCCGCGTACAACGAGGAGGCGGGGATCGAGGCCACCATCCGTTCCCTCCTCGCCTCCACCCATCCGTTCCTGCAGATCATCGTGATCGACGACGGATCGATCGACCGGACGGCGGACATCGCCTCCCGGATCGACGACCCGCGCGTGTCGGTGGTGCGCCGACCCAACGCCGGCAAGGCCGAGGCCCTCAACACCGGCCTGGGCTACGCGACCTGCGACGTCGTGGTGATGGTCGACGCCGACACCGTCGTCGAACCGGAGGCCATCCACCGGCTCATCCAGCGGCTGGCGCACCCGGCCGTCGGTGCGGTCAGCGGCAACACGAAGGTCGGCAACCGGCGGCGGCTGCTGGGCCGATGGCAGCATCTGGAGTACGTCACCGGCTTCAATCTCGACCGCCGGATGTTCGAGGTCCTGGAGTGCATGCCGACCGTCCCCGGCGCCATCGGCGCGTTCCGCCGGGACGCGCTGATGGGCGTCGGCGGCGTCAGCGACGACACGCTGGCCGAGGACACCGACCTGACGATGGCCCTGTGGCGGGCGGGCTGGCGCGTGGTCTACGAGGAGTCCGCGATCGCCTGGACCGAGGTGCCCACCAGGCTGCGCCAGCTGTGGCGGCAGCGGTACCGCTGGTGCTACGGCACGCTGCAGGCGATCTGGAAGCACCGCCGGTGCGTCCTGGAGGTCGGCCCGGCCGGGCGTTTCGGGCGCCGCGCGCTGTCGTATCTCACCCTCTTCCAGGTCGCCCTGCCGCTGCTGGCGCCGATCGTCGACGTGGTCGCCCTGTACGGGGTGCTCTTCCGCGATCCGGTGGAGGCGCTCGCCGTGTGGCTCGCCTTCCTCGTCGTCCAGCTGATCGGGGCCGGATACGCGCTGAGGCTGGACAGGGAGCGGCTGCGGACGTTGTGGGCGATGCCGGTGCAGATCCTGGTGTACCGGCAGCTGATGTATCTGGCGATCATCCAGTCCCTGGTCAGCGCCCTGCTCGGGACCCGGCTGACGTGGCACCGGATGCAGCGTTCCGGGTCGGCCGGGGCGCAGTTGGACGGCCGGGCCCGGACGCCGCGGCGGCGGGTGCTGGCGAGATAGCGGAGCGACCGAGCAGCTGAGCAGCTGAGCAACCGAGTGACGGAGTAGGCGCATGGACTCCTGGACCGACGACGACGACCGGCGACCCGCCCGCGACGACCGCGGCCACGGCTACCGCGGCGGCCACGGCCGGGACGGCGGGAACGGCGTCGGCTCCCGGCCCCGGAGGCTTGTGCGGGCGACGGCCGTGCTGGTCGTGGCGCTGCTCGTCGCGTCCGCCGGCACCTACCTGTGGGCCGACACCACGCTCAACCGCGACGTCGACCTCGGCGAGATCGGGGACCGCCCCCCGGACGGCCGGGGCACCACCTACCTCGTCGTCGGCTCGGACAGCCGCGAGGGCCTGTCCGAGGAGGACACCGAGGAACTGCACACCGGCGCGGTCGAGGGCCGCCGCACCGACTCGATGATCCTGCTGCACACCGGCGCGCACGGCACCACGATGGTGAGCCTGCCGCGCGACTCGTGGGTGACCATCCCGGGGTACCTCGACCCCGACACCGGCAAACGCCACAGTCCGGCACGCAACAAGCTGAACGCGGCGTTCTCCCTGGGCGGCCCCGAACTGCTGGTACGCACCATCGAGTTCAACACCGGCGTGCGGATCGACCACTACGCCGAGAGCGGCTTCGGGGGCTTCGTGGACATCGTCGACTCGGTCGGCGGCGTCGAGATGTGCCTGGACCAGGCCGTCAGGGACGAGAGTTCCGGCGCCGACCTGGAGCGCGGCTGCCAGACGCTGGACGGCGCCGACGCGCTGGCGTTCGTCCGGCAGCGGCACCAGGAGGCGCAGGGCGACCTCGGGCGCACCAGGAACCAACAGCGGTTCCTGGCCGCGCTGGCGGAACGCGCCGCCGCGCCCGGCACCCTGCTCAACCCGCTGCGGCTCGTCCCGGCCGTCCGCGCGGGCCTGGAGATGCTCATCGTCGACGAGGGCATGAGCCTGCCGGATCTCGCGTCGATGTTCCAGGCGCTGCGGGGCGTGTCGGGCGGGGACGGCACGCGGATCAACGTTCCGGTCGCGGACACGGGCCTGCGGACGCGGAAGGGCAGCGCCGTGCGGTGGGACGCGGAGCGCGCGGAACGGCTCTTCGAGGAACTGCGGGAGGACCGCCCGGTGACCGTCAGCTGAGCGGGGTCACGGTCGCTCACCGCGGTCGGCGAGGTGGCGGCGGGCGGCGGCGCGGGCGTCGTCCGCCGCGGCGGACAGCGCGGCCAGCAGGGCGCGGGTGAGCGGGTGGTCGGCCGACCCGCTGCGGACGGTGACCAGGACCTCCCGGTGATGGTCGGCGGACAGCTGGCGCAGCGCGACGGGCGGCCGGCGGTCGTACCACAGCAGGTCGGGCAGGAACGCCGCCGCGTGCCCGGCCGCCACCAGTTCGGCGTGCACCAGCATGTCGGCGGTCTCGAAGGCCACGCGCGGTTCGAACCCGGCCTCCCGGCACACCGCCGTCGTCCACTGCCGAGCCGGGGTGCCCACCGGCTCCATCACCCACGACCGCCCGGCCAGCTCCGCCAGCTCCGCCAGTTCGGCCGGATCGGCCGGATCGGCCGCGGCCAGCCGCATCGGATCGCGCCACAGCAGCCGGTGCTCGACCTCCGCGGCGCGGGCCTGCGGCCGGCCGGGGAAGACCTCGTCGACGACGAGGTCGCAGTCGCGGGCGAGCAGGGCGGGCAACGCGCTGTCCGGCTCGGCCTGGGCGAACGTCACCCGCACGCCCGGGTGGGTGTCCCGCAACCAGGTCAGCGCGCGGGGCAGCAGCGCGAGCGCCGCCGTCTGGAACCCGGCCACCCGCAGCGTTCCGGTCACCTCGGCCAACGACGCGGCGATGTCGGCCGCGGCCTGGTCCAGCCGGCGCAGCACCGCCTCGGTGTGGGCGACGAGGATCTCGGCCTGCGGGGTCAGCCGCACCCGGCGGCCGTGCGGCTGGAGCAGCGGCGCGCCGACCTCGTCCTCCAGCGCGGACAGCTGTTGCGAGACGGCGGACGGGCTGAGGGACAGGGCCGTCGCGACGGCCGCCAGCGTGCCGCGGTGCTTCAACTCCCGCAGGATCTGCAGCCGGCGTAGCTGGTACATGTGGTCGCCCCCTCTTCGGATTCGTCAGCCAGATTCATCAGCTCGTGTGATCAGTAAGGCTCGGAAAGATTCACTTTACTGACGTGGAGGAATGGGGCAGCGTGGCCCGCATGGATATCGAGGCCCTGCGCCGCGGCACCCCCGGAGTGGCGCATCGGGTGCATCTGAACAACGCGGGTGCGGGACTGCTCTCCCGGGAGACGCTGCGCACGATGACCGGCTACCTGGAACTGGAGTCGGAGATCGGCGGCTACGAGGCGGCCGAACGCGAGGGCGACCGCGTCGACCGGGTCTACGTCGACCTCGCCGAGCTGGTCGGCGGCCGCCCCGCCGAGATCGCCCTGTTCGACAACTCCACGCACGCCTGGCAGGCCGCGTTCCACTCCCTCACCTTCCGGCCGGGCGACCGCATCCTGACCGGCCGCGCCGAGTACGGCAGCAACGTGCTGACCTTCCTGCAGGCCGCGCGGCGCACCGGCGCCGAGATCGTGGTGGTCCCCGACGACGCCAGCGGGCAGCTGGACACCACCGCGCTGGCCGGGCTGATCGACGACCGGACCCGGCTGATCGGCGTCACCCACGTCCCCACCGGCGGCGGCCTGATCAACCCGGCCGCCGAGGTCGGCCGCATCGCCAGGGCCGCGGGGGTGCCGTTCCTGCTGGACGCCACCCAGTCGGTCGGCCAGTTCCCGGTCGACGTGCGACGGATCGGCTGCGATCTGCTCACCGCCACCGGCCGCAAGTTCCTGCGCGGGCCGCGCGGCACCGGCTTCCTGTGGGTGCGCCCGGAGCTGCTGGAGCGGCTCGACCCGTTCGTCACCGAGATCGCGTCCGCCACCTGGGACGGCCACCGCGGCTTCACCTGGCAGGACGGCGCCCGCCGGTTCGAGACCTGGGAGCGGAACTACGCGGCCGTCCTCGGCCTGGGCTCCGCCGTGCGCCAGGCCCTCGACCTGGGCCTGACCGCCATCGGCGAACGCGCGCTGTCGCTCGGCGCCGCGCTGCGGACGCGGCTGGCGGAGCTGCCCGGGGTCACCGTCCACGACCGGGGAGAGCACCGCTGCGCCATCGTCACGGCCACGGTCGACGGCGTGCCCGCCGACCGGGTGGCCGCCGCACTCGCCCGGCACGGGATCAACGTGAGCACGACCAACCCCGAGCACACCCAGTTCGACGCCGAGGCCCGCGGCGCCCACCCGATGGTCCGGCTCTCACCGCACTACTACAACACCGAACCCGAACTCGACCGCGCCGCCGAGACCATCGCCGCCCTGCGACGCTGACCAGTTCGTGGAGGGACCGTTCATGGAACCACCCGTCGCCGCGGTGGTCGAGGCGCACGGCACGCTCGCCGAGTTCGTCGCCAGGCTGGACGACCGGCAGGTCGCCGAGGCGTCCGCCCTCCCCGGCTGGTCGCGCGGCCACGTGCTCGCCCACCTCACCGACAACGCCAGGATGTTCGCCCGGCTGGCCGAGCACGCCCTGCGCGGGGAACTCGTGGCGACCTACGACGGCGGCACGGACGAGCGCGACGCGATCATCGAGTCGACCGCCGGTCGCGGCGCCGACGAGCACCGCCGCGAACTCGCCCGCCACACGGCCCGGCTCCAGGCGGCGTGGGCACGCGCGGGCGACGCGGACTGGCGCCGTCCGGTCACCTTTCGCGACGCGGAGCTCGCGGCGACCGTATGGGCGCGCTGGCGCGAGGTGTGGATCCACCTGGTCGACCTGGATCTCGGCGTGCGGCCGGACGACTGGCCCGAGGCGCTGGCCTGCCACGCCGTCGACTTCCTCCGCTGCCGCCTGCCCGCGGGGACGCGCGTGCGCGCCGAGGACGTACGCCGCCAGTGGACCGTCGGTCACGCTCCGGGCCGGGTGGTCACCGGGCGGGTCCGTGACCTGGCCGCCTGGCTGGCCGGACGCCCGCCCGCGGTGCCGCCGGTGGCGGCGGACGGGCTGCCCGCCCTCGGGCCCTGGCCACCCCATCCGCCACCGCGGCCTGACCCCGGCCCGCGCGACAGCCCCGGCTCCTGAAGGGAAGGACCAGCATGCGTGCCGACATCGTCTGGTGGGACCTGTCCGCCTCCGGCCAGACCATCGCGTCCCTGCGCGAGTACCTGCGCGCGGAATCCGTCGCCGCGTTCTCCGAGGTGCCCGGGCTCCGCTTCAAGATGTGGCTCTCCGACCCCGGCACCAACCGATGGGGAGCCGTGCTGCTGTGGGAGTCGGAGGAGGCATCCCGCCAGGCGCTGCCCAGCCGGGCGCTCGAACTCATCGGCTACCCGCCCGTGGTCGCGCACGGGTTCGACGTTGAGGCCACGACCGAGGGCCGCTACGAGACGGCCGGCCTCGCCCTGCTGGGGCTGGCCTTCGCCGAGGCCACCGACGGCGACGCGACCGGAGGGCGGTGACGGACCCGGGTCAGCCGGGCTGGACCCGGGCGGCGGGGAGGTCGGCGAGGATCGTCGAGGCCGTCTGGTCCGGGGTCTGGGCCGAGGTGTCCAGCCAGAGCCCGAGGCGCGGGGTCTCCTCGCGCAGGGTGTGGTCGAGAGCGTCGACCGTCCAGCCGGCGCCGTATCCGGTCTTCGGGCGCCGGGCCTCCCTGCTCCGCACCGCCGCGGCGGAGGGAGCCAGCACGACGACGTACAGGGGGCGGGTGCGCACCCTGGTGACGTACCGGCTCAGGTCCGCTCCCAGGACGATGTCCTGGACCACCGCGGTCCAGCCGTGGTGCGCGTACTCGTCGGCCACCAGCGCCGACAGGTGGTGGCGCAACTCCAGTTGGGCCCTGGCCTCGGCGGTCTCCTCGGGCAGCGGTTCCGCCCGGCCGGACGTCACCATCCGCCGGAAGACGTCACCGCGCACATGGGCGGCCCGGGGCAGCCGCCGGGCCAGCAGCTCGGCCACGGTGGACTTGCCCGCCGCCATCACGCCGGTGATCAGGATGACCGCGGCGCCCGGTCCGGCGTCCACACGGGTCTGGGAAGTGCTCACCGTTGGGAGAATCCTCGGTCGGGACGGGACGGGACGCCGCTCACCGTACCGGCCGTGCGGGCGCCCACGGCCCGGGCGGGTCGTGGGCGCCGTGCGCGCTACGGCAGAGGCTCGGCGCCGCGTTCGGTGAGCATGTCGGCCATGAGGTCGATCTCGGACTGCTGGCCGCTGACCATGCCCTCGGCCAGTCTGGCGATGGTGGGGTCCTCGGCCTGGTTGGCGGCGGCCTCCGCCATGTGGACGCCGCCCTGGTGGTGCGCGGTCATCAGCTGGAGGTAGCGCACCTCCGCCGCCTCGCCCTCCGCCCGGCGCAGCCGGTCCAGCTCGGTGTTGGTGGCCATCCCTGGCATGAGGGAACCGTCGTGCGGTTCGTGGCTCATCGCGTGGTCCATCCACGCCATGGGCGGTTCCTCGGAGATGGTGGGCAGGTCCCAGGCGTCCAGCCGGCCCAGCAGCATTCCGCGCTGGTTGGCCTGGGTGTTGATGATGTCGTAGGCGAGGCGGCGGACGTCGGCGTCGTCGGTGCGGTCGCGCACGATGAACGACAGCTCGACCGCCTGTTGGTGGTGCACGGCCATGTCCCGGGCGAAGCCCGCGTCCACCGAGTCCTCGGCGGGGGCCGGCGCCGGGGCTGGCACCGGGGTCGGCCAGGCCTCGTCCTCCGGCAGGCCGCGCAGCGCCAGCACGGAGAGCAGCACCAGCCACACGCCGGCGACGGCGCCGCCGAAGGCCAGCCACCGGCGCCGGCTCACGGAGCCAGCTCACTGGCGCATGTGGCGCCCGGCTCGGGGGTCTGCTCACCCTGGACGTACTCCTCCAGGAACTCGTTGACCCGCGGGTCCGAGGCCCGGTCGACGCCGAGTTGGTGGCCCCAGGCGGTCAGCGTGATCGGCGAGGACTGGTCGGAGTAGGGGCTGAGCAACGTGTAGGGGGTCTGGGAGACGCGGTCGCCGAGCGACGTGACGTCCGCCTCGGCGGCCTCGTCGCTGTAGGTGATCCAGACCGCGCCGTGTTCCAGGGCGTGTACGGCGTTCTCCTCGGGGATCTCCTCGTCGTAGACGCTGCCCTGGCAGTCGACCCACACCGAGCTGTGGTCGCCGCCCGCGGCCGGGCTCATCGGGTAGTCCACGTCCTCCTCCGTGTGGTCCCGGCCCAGGTCCCCCCAGGTCTGCTCGCCCCTCACCACCCCCTCCGGCGCGGCCGCGTCCTTCTGGGCCAGCTCCTCCTCCGACTGTTCGCCGTCCTCGGACTGGTCGTCGTTCTGTGCCTGTTCGTCGACCTGGGTCTGCTCGTCGTCCTGGGTGGTGGACACGACCAGGTAGCCGCCGCCGATGGTGGCCGCGACCACCGCGGCGACGGCGGTGATCGTGAGTATTCGGTTGCGCCGGTCGCGGGCGCGTTCGGCCTGGCGCATCTCCTCGACGCGGGCGCGGCGTTCGGCGGACTTGGACGTCTTGGAAGCCATGGGATCTGTCCCTCTCCGGGGTTCGTCACCCGTCGTGGTGGCACGCGCGGGCTGAGTGAGCGGTCGTGGGCGAGAGGGCGAGGCGGCATGGGCGCGGCCTCGCCGGCCGCACTACACGCGCAGCAACTGCAGCTGGTGCAGGTCGGGAGAGCCGAGGTCGGGGCCGGCGCGGGGGCCGGGCGTCGCCGCGATGTGGAACGAGGTGCGGGCCGACCGGTCGTCGGCCGGCAGCCGCCAGGCCGCGGTGTCGGGCGAGACGGCCACGGTCTCGACGTCCAGCCGGTCGCAGTGGGCCGGGTCGTGGGTGTCCGAGCAGACCGCCCGGGGCAGCTGCCCCTCGGCGGCGTGCGTCCCGGCGTGCGTGCCCGCGTCCGTGGTCGTCATGGTCGAGGACGTCGAGGATGTCGAGAACCCCGGCGGCGTGCCCGGGTGGGTGGCGACCAGGGCCGCCGCACACTCGGAGGCGAACACGCCCGCGGCCAACGCCGCCACGACGGCGACCAGGCACACCAGCACGCCCCGGACGCTGGTCGCGGCGACGGGGACGGGCTGCGGCGGGGCGGTCTTGGGCACTGGGACGCTCCAGAACCTCAACTACCGGTGGGCGAAGACGAATACTCAGCCGAAGTTATCAGAGGCTGATAGCCGGGCGGCAGGGTAACATTCTCCACTTTCTTCCACTTTCTTCCGCGTTCCCCCCGCTTCCGCGTTCCCTCCGCTCCGCCGCACGGGCGTCGAGGCTCACCAGCCGAGTTCGTCGCAGCCGCGGTGGTCGGCGGGCTCGACCTGGAGGGTCGCGTGGGCGACGCCGTGGCGTTGGCGCAGGACGTCGCGGGCCCGGTCCAGGACGGCGTGGCTCTCGGTGTCGTCGTGGGTGACCAGGTGCGCGGTGGCCACGGGCATGCCGGAGGTCAGGGTCCACAGGTGCAGGTCGTGGACGTCGGCGACGCCGTCGATGGTGGCGAGGTCGTTGGCGATCGTGTCGACGTTCATGCCCTCGGGGGAGTGCTGGCCCAGGACGGCGAGGACCTGGCGGCCGAGTATCAGGGCGCGGACGACGACGAAGGCGCCGATGGCCAGGGCGATCAGGGTGTCCCAGACCGGTTGGCCGGTGGCGGCGACCAGCCAGCCGGCGGCGATGACGCCGACCGACCCGGCGGTGTCGGCGACGACCTCGAGGTAGGCGCCCTTGACGTTGAGGCTCTCGGAGGCGCCGGCGCGCAGCAGGAGCAGGGCCGCGACGTTGACGGCCAGGCCGAGGGCGCCGACGACGAGCATCGGCCCGGTCTCGACCTCGGCGGTGGTCCCGATACGGCCGATGGCCTCGACGACGATGTAGGCGGCCACTCCGAGCATGAGCAGCACGGCCAGTCCCGAGGCGAAGACCTCGGCGCGGTAGGAGCCGTAGGTGCGCCGTCCGGTGGTGTCGCGGCGGGCGGCGATGCGGGTGGCCGTCAGGGCGGCGGCGAGGGTGACGACGTCGGCGGCCATGTGTCCGGCGTCGGAGAGCAGGGCCAGGGAGCCGGAGATGAGCCCGTAGGCGAGTTCGACGACGAAGTAGCTGGCGATCAGGGCGAAGGACGCGGCGAGTCGCCCTCGGTGGCGGCCGGTGGCGGAGGCGGCTCCGGGGCCGTGGCTGTGCCCGTGTCCGTGCCCATGTCCGTGCCCGTGGCCCATCAGCGGTCTCCGGTGCGTTCGGGGTGGATGGCCTCGGTGTGCTCGGTGTGCGCGACGGCCAGGTCGAGCAGCATGCGCACGTGGGCGTCGGCCAGCCGGTAGTAGGCCATCCGGCCGGAACGGCGGGCGGTGACGACGCGGTGGGCGCGCAGCAACCGCAGCGCGTGGGAGGTGGCCGACTCGCTCAGCCCGGTGACCGCGGCCAGATCGCACACGCACAACTCGCCCTCCAGCAGCGCGATCAGCAGGCGCAGCCGCCCGGGGTCGGACATCAGGTCGAAGACGTCGGCCGTGTCGGTCAGTTCGTCCTCGGCCGGCATCCGGGCGCGGACGGCGTGGACCCGGTCGGCGTCGACGACGCGAACGGCGCATCCGTCCGCGGCGACGAGGTCGTCTGAATGACTGTTCACACGTGCATGGTGAGGCCGGCACGCGCGCCGCGTCAAAGGCGGTACTGGTGACCGTTGTCAACCCCGATAACACGTCGCTGACCTGCGACGATGCCCAGTCGGCCGACGGCTCGCCGGAAGTCCGCCGCCGCGGCGCGCGGACGGGTCCGAGGGTGGTCCTGCCGCCCGCCCGGGATGAGGGCGAGGCGCGGCGGGAAGACATCGCCCGCGAACAGCCGGGCCGCTCGGCCCGGCCGGAACGGGGGAGGGCTTGGCCTGTGCCGAGTGCGATCTGTTGTCCGGAGTGCCCCAGTACCGAGGTCGATCTGGTCGGCGGAGGCGACCCGATCGAGGCGGCCCGCCTGCGGTGCGTGCTGTGCCGGATCACCTGGCCCGTGTGGGAGGTGCCGCATCTTCGGGCGGCGCCCGACTACCGCCAGGCCTACGGCGCCGCGCCGCCGCTGGCCGAGGAGCGGGCCGGTCTGGTGGCGCTGACGGCCGGGGGCGCCGCCGCCCGGGACCGGGCGGGGCGGCCGGTGGACGGTGGCGGGCGCCGGCTGGGGCTGCTGCGCCAGGCGGCCGTGCTGGACCGGCAGGCCCGGGACCTCGAACTGGACTGGTTCCGCGGCGTCCTCGACCTGGCCGCCGTGGAGGACGTCGCCTTGCGCGCCGGGGTCGCGGCGGCGGTGCTGCGCGGGCTCGACCACGACCTCGGTGGGCGGTACGTGGCGGGCCCGTTGGTGCCGGGATCGATCGTGTGGGACCAGCCGGGCGGGTCCCGGGCTTATGTGCGGCAGGAGTACGCCGCCTGGCACAGCCGGGAGACGCGGGTGGCCGCCGACCGCGGATGACGCGCCTCGCGGCGGTCGTCCGCCGGCCGGGCACGGCGGCCCCGTTCACTCTCCCGGTTCCCTCTCGCAGACGCGGCCGGCGGTCGCGAGGACCGCCGGCCGGGCGCGGCCCCGGGTGTCCCGTCGTCAGCCGGCGTCGGCGGCCTGGGAGGTGACGGTCTCGATGGCCTCGACGGCGATCTCGGGCTCGTCGACGTGGATGTAGTGCCCGCTGTTCTCGGCGGTGCTCAGTTCGCTGTTGGTGGAGACCGCCAGCCAGGCCTCCTGGCCCGCGACCCAGTCCTCCTCGAGGCCGGGACCGTATTCGGGAACCTCCGCGAACTGCGACTGGCCGTGCTTGACCACCTGCACCGGGATGTCGCCGGCGGAGCGGACCTCCCCGTCGGTGAAGACGAAGAGCTCCGGGTTCTCCCCCTCGAACACCGTGAGGGCCTGGGCGCGCAGATCGCCCGCCGGGCCGGTGGTGGACTCGGGGATCCGGTTCTCGAGGTCGCCGACCGCGGTCGGCGAGGTGGCGTCCAGGAGGACCAGTCCGGCGACCCTGTCCTGGTGGTCGGGGGCGTACCGGGCGGCCATCAGCCCGCCCATGGAATGCCCTGCCAGGACGACCGGGTCGTCCCCGGCGACCCGGTCGAGCACCCCGGTCAGGGTCTCCCCGATGTCGTCCATGTCCTGGGAGCCGTCCGGCTGGTCGCTGGCGCCCGCGCCGAGTCGGTCGTAGGAGCAGACCCGGCCGTTCCCGCTCAGCGTCTCCTGGAGGTCGGCCATGGTGGTCAGATCGTCGCCCCCGCCGTGCAGCAGGACGATGACCGGCCGGTCGTCGGCCGGGCTGCCGGAGCAGGAGACGTTGACCGAGTGGTCTCCGACCGTGATCTGCTCGGTCCCCGTGAGCAGGTCCCCGTCGCCTTCCGGCGAGGGAGAACCGGTGGACGATCCCGCGTCCCCGTCCAGCTCCGGATCCTCACAGCCGACGAGCCCCACTCCGGCCACGGCGCAGACCAGCGCGATCGCCCCGGATGTCCTCACGATGCTCCTGCGGATCACGGTTGTCCTCCCACGAGATGGTTACGGATCACGGTTCTGCTCCAACGAGAGGGTTTGACAGTCGGAAGAGGGCTTTGGTTCGTCGCCGTGTGAGGTTTCTGCCGCGCGGGGGTCACCAGGTGAGGGCGTCGGCCATGTCGCGCTGCCAGTACGTGACCGTCAGCGTGTCGTCGTAGGAGATGCCGTCCTCGGGCAGGGCCGGGTTGGCGCTCTCGCCGTCGGCGCCGCCGGTCTCGAAGATGACCTCGAGGGTGGTGGCCGTGTAGTGCTCCTGGCCGCTGCCGTCGGCGGCGGCTAGGAGCACGCCCGCGTAGCCCGACTCGCCCGGGGCCAGGGTGACCACCGCCTGCGGCTGGGAGTCCTCGAAGACCGGCGGGACCGACTGGGCGCCCTCGAAGCGCAGGACCGGGTAGTCGAGCAGGTCGCAGCTCTCCGAGCCCGTGTTGGTGACGGTGACGAGCATGTGGTTGATGGGCCTGGAGACCTCGGTGACGGTGGTCTCGGTGTTCGAGCCGTCGCACGGATCGTTCCGGCTGGTGTCGGCGTCGGTGTCGGCGTCGGCGCCGTCGTCCGAGCCGGAGTCGGAGTCGGAGTCCTGCGAGCCGGTGGAGCCCGTGGTGCCGGTCGACCCGGTGGACTCGGCGGACTCGTCGCCGCCGTCTTCCGGGTCGCCGCCCGTGGTCGACTCCTCGCTCTCGTTCGTGCCGCCGGTCGTGGTTGTGGACGCTCCCTCGTCCTGGGCGTCGGCCCCGTTGCAGGCCGTCAGCAACAGCGTGGCGAGGGCGATCGCGGTGGTGGCGAGCAGGCCGGTGCGTGCGGGCATGGTGGTCCCCCTGGTGTCGGTACGGGTGTTGTCGTGGGCCGCTCAACCGGGTGCCGGGAGCGGCGTGTTTGGATTGACCCCAGCCTGTGGGGTGTTCCGTCCCGGCCTCCACGGTTGCCGGGGCCTTCGGGACGGCTGGGACGCCCGTGGTGGCCCTGACCTGGGGGAACGCGGTGCCCCTGGGACGCGGATCCGGGATGTGGAGGGCAGGGGAAGCGATGGCGGGGGACAGCTTTTCGGAGCTCCTCGGGCAGTTGAAGGAGCGGTCCGGGCTCAGCTACGGCGTGCTCGGGAAGCGGCTGCACGTGAGCGCGTCGGCGTTGCACCGGTACGTCAGCGGGGAGGCCGTTCCGGTCGACTACGCGCCCGTGGAGCGGTTCGCGCGGGTGTGCCGGGCGACTCCCGAGGAACTGGTCGAGCTGCACCGGAGATGGGTGCTGGCCGATGCCCGACGACGGCAGAAGGCGACCGTGGCGCGTGAGGAGCGGGCCGAGGCCACGGACGAGGACCCGCAGCCGGAGCCGGAGCCGCAGCCGCGGCCGGAGCCGCAGTCGGAGTCGGAGCCCGTTTCGGTGCCGGACGCGGAGTCGAAGGGCGCGTCCGTGACCGGGCGGCGTCGGCGCGTCGCCGTGCTGGCGGGGGGAAGCGTGGCCGCGGTCGCCCTGTCGGCCGCGCTGATCGCGAGCCTCCTCCCCGGCGACGCCGACGCCGGCGGCAACGGCGACGAGGCGGCTGTCGGCGACGGCGGGGCCGAGCGGCGACCCGCGGGCGACGCCTCCGCGGGCGGCGCCGACCCGGAGTCCGACACCGAGACGGGTTCCGGCGCCTCGTCGGGCGGCGGCTCCTCGGAGTCCCCCTCCTCGGCCTCCCCCGACCCCGACGCGTCGGATTCGGCCGCCGCGGGCGGATCGGGTGGTGCGGAGGCCGGCGATGCCACCGCGCCCACCGTCGTCGTCGAGCCGTACGACTGGCCCAGCCAGTGCGAGGCGCACTATCTGGTGGACCAGGAACCGGCCCAGGTGCCCCCGCCGCCGTCCGAGGACAACGCGCGGGGGTGGGTCACCGCGCTGGGCGGGGTCGCCGCCGGGGAACAGTGGGTGCGGCTGACCGTGCAGGGCACGGGGGAGGACACCGTCGTCCTGGAAGGGCTGAACGTGTGGGTGGTGGGCAAGGACACGCCGCTGACCTGGAACGACTACGTCATGGGCACCGACGGGTGTGGCGGCCCGGTGGAGACGAGGCACTTCGGCGTCGACCTCGACGCCGGGCGGCCGGAGGTGACCCCCGAGGGCGGCGAACGGGACTTCCCGTACTCGGTGAGCGAGAACGACCCCGAGGTCTACTACGTGGCCGCGGGCACGCAGGCGTACGACGTGAGCTGGTACCTGGAGCTGGAGTGGTCCAGCGGCGGCCAGCGCGGGACGGTGCGGATCGACGACGAGGGGGAGCCGTTCCGGCTGAGCGCCAACGAGGGGCGGCCGGCGTACGACTATCCGCTGGGCTACAACGACCGGTGGGAGGTCAACGACGGGGTGGGCGGCGCCCCCACGGGCGAGGCCCAGGACTGACGGGCACGCCGCGACCCGGCCGCCGCGGCTGGTCGGGAGGGTCTCCTGCTCGCCCCGGTGGTCAGAGGGTGGCGAGCAGATCGTCGAGGGGAGCGGGTGCGTCGGCGGGGTCGAGGGCCTCGACGAGGACGCGGCCGTAGTGGATCTTGCGGCCCTTCTTCGTGCCGAGGAAGCGCCGCAGCTGCTGCTGTGAGGTGCGCTCCCGCTGTGCGGGCTGGCGCAGGAAGGTCCGCAGGGCGCGCAGGTCGCCCTCCGCGCGGACGAGCTCCGCCACCCGGGTCACGCCGAGCGCCCGGATGAGCTCGTCCTCCAGATCGGCCGCGCAGACGAAGATGCCCTGCTGCGCGACCCTGGCCCGCTCCCAGCCGCGGGCGTAGTAGCCGAGCTCCGCCTCGTCGCAGAGTCCGGTGAGGCGCAGGCCCAGGCCGGGCGGTCCGAGGAGGTGGGCGAAGCGTCCGACGCTCATCGCGCCGCCCATGGACAGGACGCAGACGCCCTCGGCCGCCAGGTCCCGACCGCGGCTCGCGGCGAGCGCGTTGACCGCCGCGACGTCGCTCGGGCCCTCCAGCAGGACGGCCGTCCGGACGGGCAGCCGCGCCGCCCACGCGCGTGCCGTCTCACCAAGCTCGCCGGGGCCGCCGGCCGCCCACGCGGTGACCGCCTCCCGGAACGCCCCCATGTCGGTCATGGGTCGAGTCTCCGCCGTTTCGGCCCACCGCGGTAGGGGTTTTCGCCGGCGCGTCGACCGGCGCCGCATCCCCGGGCGGGTCCGGCCCTCCTCGGTTCCCGCCCGGTGGGTCGGCGTATCGTCCACGCATGCAGCCGAAGGTGGTCTTCTTCGATCTCGGGGACGTGGTCTGCCGGTTCCGTCCGCGGCGGCGGACCGAGGCGCTGGGTGAGGCGTGCGGGGTGAGCGCCGAACGGGTGGAGCGCGCCCTGTACGCGTCCGGGCTCGTCGAACGCTGGGACCGCGGCCTCGGCTCGGCCGCGGAGATCCACCGCACGGTGCGGGAACGGCTGGGCTATCCGGGGGATCTCGCGGCCCTCCGGGAGCTGTGGTGCCGCGCGTTCGAACCCGATCCGCGGGTGCTGGCGCTGGTGGACGGCGTGCGCCCGCTGCGCACGGCCCTGCTCACCAACAACGACCAACTGCTCCTGGACGCGCTGCCGACGGAGCTGCCCGAGGTCGCGTCCCGGTTCGACGCCCTGCTCTTCTCCTGCCGGTTCGGCGCCACCAAGCCCGCCGCGGACGTGTTCCGGCAGGCCCTCGACGCGATGGGCTGCGCCGCGAACGAGGCCGTGTTCGTCGACGACAGGGCCGCGAACGTGGCGGGCGCCGAGGAGGTGGGGATCACCGCGATCCGGTGCACCGGCGCGGCCGAACTGGGCGCCGCGCTGGACCGCGTTCTGGGGCGGTGACCACCGCGCCGGCCGGCGCGGTCGGGGCCGTCAGGGCCCGGGGGAACCGGCGGTCTCCTCGGGGACGTCGCCGCGCCGGAAGCGGACGGCGCGGCCGGAGGCGATGACGGCGCGGGTGCCGTTGACGGTGGCCGTCGCGGCGGCGCGGAGCATGCCGCCGGTGACCGCGCTGCCCGCCACGCCGTCGGCCAGCGACCGGCCGGAACCGACCGCGCTCGGCAGCGCGTTGGCCCAGAACAGCACGATCGCCGCGAACCACACCACCGCCGAGGCCGCGAACCCGCCGCTCAGCAGCAGGCAGCAGGCCAGCGAGAACACCCCCACGTCGGCGACCGTCGTCACCGCCGCCCGGCGCGCCGCCCGCCCCGGGCTCAGCCGGCCGCCCTCCTGGCCGCGCGTCACCACGCGCAGGCCGAGCAGCGCCTTGCCCAGTGTGCTACCGGTGAACGCCAGCGCCAGCCACTGGTAGAGAAAGGTGGCCAACACCAGGGCGCCGAAGGCCTGTTGCACGGCCCCGATGGCGCTGTTCCACACCGACCGGCCGAAGTCCTCGCCCGCGCCGGTCGGGTCACCGCCCGAGGTGAGCAACTCCCAGGCGCCGGTGCCGACCAGCCCCGGCACGTCGGTCACCATCGCGCTGATCCGGTGGAAGGTGAAGATCCCCAGACCCACCGCCGCCGCCACCACCAGCGAGAAGTCCAGCAGCCAGGCCAGCCCCCGCCGCCAGGTGGCGGGCCGCCGCGCCCTCGGCGTCTCCTCGCGTCGCCCCCACATCACCGCACCGCCTCCGAGAGCTCGGGTCCGCCGTCCACACCGCGCGGTACGCGGTACCACGAGGGACGCGCACACCCCGGGAGCGGTTGCACGAGCGCGCGCGCCGGCCACCACGGGACGGCCGGGCGGCGCGCCCGGGTTGTGCGGGCGGAGCCGCCGGCGCGCGTGATCGTCGGCTGGCGCACCGAGCTGGTCATGTGCGTCACTTACTGTCAATATGACACTTGGTGATTCGATCCCAGCGTGATTCAGCCCGAGCGTGATTCGACCCGAGCGTGAGCGGAGCGACCGGCATGGCATCGGCCAAGCGCGGCGGAGGCGGGATGAGTGAGCAGCGCCGCCATCGCCTGCGCCTGGAGATCTCGCGGGAGGCGTCCCGGCTGTTCTGGGAGCAGGGCGTGGACGCGACCAGCGGCGACCAGATCGCCGAGGCCGTGGGCCTGTCGACGCGCACCATCTGGCGGCATTTCCGCAGCAAGGAGAGCTGCGCCGAGCCCATCGTGACGCAGGGCGTGGAATGGGAGATGGCCACGTTGCGCAGCTGGCCGCCGGCCCTCTCCCTCGAACAGCATTTCGCCGCGGAGAGCGCCAGGCACCGCCGTGAGGCCAGTGACGTCGAGTTGGCGGACATCAGGCTCGCGATGCGGATGATCCTGCTGGCCGACCGGGAGCCGGCGCTCCGCACCGCCTGGCTGATGGCCTGCGACCAGGTGGAGCGCGAGCTGGCCGGGATCATCGCGGGCCGGCTGGGGATCCCGGCCGAGGACCTCCGGGTGCGGCTGCACGCCGCGGCGGCCTCGGCCGCCCTGCGGGTCATCAACGAGGACATCGGCGCCGCCATCCTGGGCGGAGCCGACCTCGGGGAGTTCGCCGACGCCCCGGAACGGGTCGCGCACGCCGTCCGCGAGGCCACCGGAGGGGCCGTGGGGGATCCGATCGCCTCCTGAGTGTCGCGCCCGTCACGTTCCGGGAGTGCGCCTGGGGCGGATGTGACGCGTGTCGATGTGAGCTCCAGCTACTTGCCTCCACTGTCACTTAGTGACAGGCTCGGGGTTGGCGGTGCCGGCTGCCACTAAGGGGGTTGACCTTTCGGATGGGCCACATGGATCTGCAGAGTCCCGACGGGATCGCCCGTGGTCAGGGACGCGACGTCGAGTCCGCGCCGGATGACGGTGCCGTGCCGGTCCCGGAAGGTCCGAGCACGGTCGGAGAGCCCGTGAAGAAGGAGAAGCCGCTCGGCTCCCGCGCTCCGCGGTTCGTGAAGAGTTCCCGCGCCCTCCACCTGGGCTGGCAGGTCGGGGTGTTCCTGGTCGGTCTGGTGGTGGTCGTCGCCGGCGTGATCATGCTGCCGCTGCCCGGACCCGGCTGGCTGGTGATATTCGCCGGCATGGCGATCTGGGGGACCGAGTTCGTCTGGGCGCAGCTGGTGCTCCGGTGGACCAAGCGCAAGGTCTCGGACTTCGCGCAGCGCGCCCTCGACCCCAGGGTCCGCCGCCGCAACATCATCCTGACCTCGGTCGGCCTCGTGATCTGCGCCGTGCTGCTGTCGATCTACCTGTGGAAGTTCGGCATCGCCATGCCGTGGAGCATCGACGACTGAACGTCCCGGAAGCCGGGCGTCGCGGCCGTTCGGCCGGGCTCACCACCCGGGGACCGGATCGCCGGCCACGTGACCGGCTCGGTGCCCGGCCCGATGTCCCGTGCCGCGCCCCAGGAAGCCCTCAGCAAGCAGAGCGAGGCCCCCATGCCGCAGCGCGCCGCGACCGTCGTCGGCGGTGGCATCGGCGGCCTCGCGGCGGCCGTCGCCCTGCGGCGCCGCGGCTGGCGCGTCGAGGTGCTGGAACGAGCCGGGCGGTTCACCGAGATCGGCGCCGGCATCTCGCTGTGGCCGAACGCGCTGCGCGCCCTCGACGCGCTCGGCCTGGCCGACGCGGTCCGGACACTCGGTGCCGTCGAGGTCGCCGGCGGGCTACGCGACCGGCGTGGCCGCTGGCTGTCCCGCACGGACAACGCGGAGCTGGTGCGCCGTTTCGGCCATCCCCTGGTGGTCCTGCACCGCGCGGAGCTGCTGCGGGTGCTCGCCCAGGCGTTGCCCGCCGACAGCCTGCGGCCGGGCAGCGGGGTGTCCGCGGTCCGCGACGCCGGCGACGGGAGCCACGGCCCGGTCGTCGAGCACGCTGGGGGAGAGTCGGGGGCGGACCTCGTGGTCGGCGCCGACGGGCTGCGCAGCACGGTCCGCCGCGCGCTGTGGCCCGACGCGGCCGGCCCCCGGTACGCCGGTTACACCGGCTGGCGCATGGTCACCGAGCCGCTCGCCGAGCCGCCCGCGGAGGGCGCGGCGACCTGGGGCCGCGGCGCCCGGTTCGGCTACACGGCGCTGCCGGGCGGGCGGATGTACTGCTTCGCCACGGCGTCGCTGCCGGCGGGCGGGGGAACGGGCGCGAGCGCGTCCGAGCACGCCGAACTGCTGCGCCGGTTCGGGTCCTGGCCGGATCCCGTCCCCGCCCTGCTGGCCGCCGTCCCCGCGGACGCGGTGCTCCGCCACGACCTGTACGAGCTGCCGCCGCTGTCCTCCTTCGTCCGCGGCCGGGTCGCGCTGCTCGGCGACGCGGCCCACGCCATGACCCCCAACCTGGGCCAGGGCGCCTGCCAGGCGCTGGAGGACGCGGTCACCCTCGCCCACTGCCTCGACCGCACCCCGGACGTGGCCGCCGCGCTCCGCTCGTACGACCGGCTGCGCCGCCCGAGGACCCGGGCCGTCACGCGCCGCTCCGCCCGGCTCGGCGCGATCGGTCAACTGGCGTGGCCGCCCGCGGTGTTGCTGCGCGACGCGGCCGCCCGGCTGACGCCGAGGCGGGCGACGCTGCGTTCCATGGCGTCGGTGCTTGACTGGACGCCACCCGGTGACCCGAGTCGGTGACCCGACGGGGATCCTGGTGACCACGACGGAGAGCGGGGGTCGCTGATGCCGGACTGGACGTACCACCCGCTGCGCGGCGCGGCCGCCGCCGTCCTCGGCCGGCGCCGGTCGCGGCGAACGGCACTCCGGCTGCTGGCCGCCATCGGCTCCCGGCCCGCCGGCGCGCGGCTCATCGCCCGGGGGTTCGGCCACCGCCACCCGCCCGAGCGGCTGGCCGGCGAGGTCGCCGGCGTGCCCGTGGCCGCCCGCCTCGGCCTGTCCGTCCCGCCGTCGCTCGCCCACCAGGCGGTACGCGCCATGCCGCCGCTCGGGGCGGGCTTCGTCGAGGTGGCGCCCGTCTCGGCGGCCGACGCCGATACCGTGCGCGAGGCCGCCGCCGGCCGTTCGATCCCGGTGGTGGTGCGCGCCCGGGACGCGGCGGCCGAGGCCGCCCTCCGGCCGCATGTCGACGGGTTCACCAGCGGCGACGACCCGCGTCTGGTCCCCGTCACCGACCCGTCGATCACCCCCGCGGCCGCCGCGCTCGGGGAGCCGGGCGCCGTCGTGCTGGCCAGGCCCGCGGTGCTCGTCGCGGCCGGACCCGCCTGGTTCGCCCGGGTCGCCGAGGCCGCGACGCCCACCGCGTCCGCCCCGGCGTTACGGGACGTCGGCCGCGATCCGCGCCGGTGGCCCGCCTGGTGGTGGGCGCTGCTCGTCGGGCTCGGCATGACGGTCGCCGGGCTCGGCGCCGCGGCGATCACGCTCGGCCCGGTGCTGCTCTGGTACGACCGCGACTACCTCGGCATGACGCCGCACGACCTGCGCGCCGCCAACCACCACGTCGTGCACTTCCTCCAGCACGACCGGATCACCATGGCCGGCACGATGGTGGCGCTCGGCGCCCTCTACACGGGCCTCGCCGTGGGCGGGATCAGGCGCGGCTGGCCCTGGGCCCGCGACGTCTACCTGCTCTCCGGGGCGATCGCCTTCCCCACCCTCCTCTACTTCCTGGCCACCGGCTTCGTGGAACCCCTGCACACGGCCACCGCCCTCGTGCTGTTCCCGATGTTCGTGCTCGCGGTCCGCCGGACCCCGCACGCGCCGCGGTGGCGCCTGGCGCCCGAGGGGCCGGAGCCGGAGCGCCGCCGGGCGCTGACCGGCCAGCTGCTGCTGATCGTCACCGGAGCCGGGCTGTTCGTCGGCGGAGCGGTGATCTCGGTGGTCGGCCTGACCGGGGTTTTCGTGCCGACCGACCTGACCTTCCTGGGCACCAGCGCGCGGTCGCTGGAGGCCGTGAACCCCCGGCTCGTGCCCTTCATCGCGCACGACCGCGCGGGGTTCGGCGGCGCGCTGATGGCCGCCGGTGTAGCGATCGTCCTGCTCAGCGCGTGGGGCTGGCGGCGCGGCGAGGCCTGGGTGTTCTGGACCCTGGCCGCGGCGGCGGCCGCCGGCTTCCTGCCGGCCGTGACGGTGCACGGCGCGATCCGCTACACCGACCTCGTCCACCTCGCGCCGGTCTACGTCGGCATCGCGCTGACCGGCACCGGACTGCTGCTCGCGCGGCGGTACCTCTGCGCCAGGACGCCGGCGGGGCCGCGGGGCTGACGCGCCGCCCGGCGCCGTTCGCGGGCGGCCGGCCGCCGGTATTGTGCGGCCTGATCCGGGAGGGATGCGGGAGATGCCGTACTACACCATCGGCCAGGCGGCGCGGCTGCTGGGCGTGAGCGCCGACACCGCGCGCCGGTGGGCCGACGCCGGCCGGGTGGCGACCCACCGCGACGACGGCGGCCGCCGGGTCATCGAGGGCCGGGACCTGGCCGCCTTCTGCGTCGAGGTCGCCAGGACCGGCGGCGCGGGTGGCGAGGAGGTCCCCTACACCTCCGCGCGGAACGCGTTCCCCGGCATCGTCACCGCCGTCGAACTGGGCGATGTGGCGGCCCAGGTGGAGATCCAGGCGGGGCCGCACCGGCTGGTGTCGCTGCTGACCCGCGAGGCGGTGGAGGAACTCGGCCTGGCGGTCGGCGTGGAGGCGACGGCCCGGGTGAAGGCCACCAGCGTGCACATCGACCGGACCTGACGGCCGCGCCAGCCGACACCGCACCGGCGAACCGAACTCCCGATTCACCTTGCCTGTGCGAGGAGACGGGGATGTTCTGCCTCGCAGATGCGGCTCTATGATGAGCGGGTGAACGGCCGAGAGAAGTTCCGTCACGCGCCCCGGATGGTGCGGCTGACCGCCGCCTGCGCCGCCGTGCTGCTGGCGCTGAGCGCCTGCTCCGACTCCGGTTCCGGCTCCGACGCGTCGTCGTCCGACGCGGCGGGTGGGCCGTCCGGCACGGTGACGGTCTTCGCCGCGGCCTCGTTGGAGGAGACGTTCACCGCGCTGGGCGAGGACTTCGAGGAGGCCCACCCCGGCACGGAGGTCGAGTTCAGCTTCGGCGGCAGCGACAGCCTCGCCGCCGGCATCACCGGCGGCGCCCCGGCGGACGTCTTCGCCTCGGCCAGCCCCGCCACGATGGAGATCGTCACCGAGGCGGACCGCGCCGCCGGCGAACCGACCGTCTTCGTGCGCAACCAGCTCCAGATCGCGACCCTGCCGGGCAACCCCCACGACATCGCCTCGCTGCGGGACCTGGCCGATGACGAGCTGCAGGTCGTGCTGTGTGACGCCGAGGTGCCCTGCGGCGCCGCCGCACAGCGGGTCCTGGACGCCGCCGGGATCGAGCTCACCCCCGTCTCCTACGAGCAGGACGTCAAGAGCGCCCTGACCAAGGTGGAACTGCGGGAGGCCGACGCCGCGCTGGTCTACCGGACGGACGTGAACGCCGCCGGCGACGCGGTGCACGGCGTGGCGTTCCCCGAGTCCGCCGAGGCCGTCAACGACTACCCGATCGTCGAGCTCCAGGACGCGCCGAACGCCGACGCCGCCCGGGCGTTCATCGACCTGGTCACCACCTCCGCCGAGGGCCAGCGGGTGCTCACCGACGCGGGGTTCCTCGCGCCGTGACGCGGACCGACCAGCCCGGCGCCGCCCTACGCACCCGCACCGGAGAACCCCGCGACCGCCCCGCCGCCGGCGCGCGGGGCCGGGTCCCGGTGCCGCTGCTGGTGCCCGCGCTGGTCGGCCTGGCGTTCCTGCTGCTGCCGCTGGTCGCCCTGCTCGTCCGGGCGCCGTGGCACAGCCTGCCGGAGCAGCTCGGCAGCTCCCACGTCTGGGAGGCCCTGCGGCTGTCGCTGCTCACCGCCACCGCCGCCACCGCCGTCAGCCTGCTCCTCGGCGTGCCGCTGGCGTGGCTACTGGCCCGCACCGACTTCCCCGGGCGCGGCGTGGTGCGCGCCCTGGTCACCCTGCCGCTGGTGCTGCCCCCGGTGGTGGGCGGCGTGGCGCTGCTGCTGGCCTTCGGCCGCAACGGGGTCGTCGGGCAGTGGCTGGACGCCTGGTTCGGGATCACCCTGCCCTTCACGACGACCGGCGTCGTCGTGGCCGAGGCGTTCGTCGCCATGCCGTTCCTGGTCATCAGCGTCGAGGGCACGCTGCGCGCCGCCGACCCCCGTTACGAGGAGGCCGCCACCACCCTCGGCGCCTCCCGGCTCACCGCCTTCCGCCGGGTCACGCTGCCGTTGATCGCCCCGGGTGTCGCCGCGGGCGCCGTGCTGGCCTGGGCCCGGGCGCTGGGCGAGTTCGGCGCCACCATCACCTTCGCCGGCAACTTCCCCGGCCGGACCCAGACAATGCCGCTCGCCGTCTACCTGGCCCTGCAGAGCGATCCGGCCGCCGCCATGGTGCTCAGCCTCGTCCTCCTCGCCGTCTCCGTCGCGGTCCTGGCCGCCCTGCGCGACCGCTGGCTGACCACGCCATGACCAGCCACTCCGTCCGCCCCGACGACACCGGCACGGCGCGGGCCGTCCCCCGGCCGGATCCGGGTGGGCTGGACGCCCACCTCGTGGTCCGGCGGGGCGCCTTCCACCTCGACCTCAGGCTCGCCGCCGCCCCCGGCGACGTCGTCGCCCTCCTCGGCCCCAACGGCGCCGGCAAGACCACCGCACTCCGCGCCCTCGCGGGACTGACCCCGCTCACCGCGGGCCATCTGCGCCTGGACAGCGCCGACCTGGACCGCACGCCACCCGAGGCCCGCCCCGTCGGCGTCGTCTTCCAGGACTACCTGCTCTTCCCGCACCTGTCGGCCCTCGACAACGTCGCCTTCGGCCCCCGCTGCCAGGGCACGCCCAAGGCCGCGGCCCGCGCCCTGGCCGCCGACTGGCTGGACCGCATGGGCCTCGCCGACCACGCCGCCGCCAAACCGCGCCGGCTCTCCGGCGGCCAGGCCCAGCGCGTCGCGCTCGCCCGGGCCCTGGCCGTTCGCCCCCGCCTGCTGCTCCTCGACGAGCCGCTGGCCGCGCTCGACGCCCGCACCCGGCTGGACGTCCGCGGCCACCTGCGGGACCACCTCGCGGACTTCGACGCCGTCGCCGTGCTGGTCACGCACGATCCGCTGGACGCCATGGTGCTCGCCGACCGCCTCGTCGTCATCGAGGACGGGCACACCGTCCAGCAGGGCGCGCCCGCCGACATCGCCCGCCGCCCCCGCACCGACTACATCGCCCGCCTCGTCGGCCTCAACCTCTACCGGGGCCGGGCCGACGGCCACGCCGTCCACACCGACCCCACCGACGGCGGCGCCGCGATCGCCACCGCCGAACACCTCACCGGACCCGCCTTCGTGGCCTTCCCGCCCAGCGCCGTCACCCTGCACCACGACCGCCCCGACGCCCCCGGCACCGGCACCGGCGCCGGGGGCGTCGCGGCCAATCTCTGGCGCTGCCGGGTCGCCGGACTGGAAACCCACGGGGACCGGATCCGCGCCGACCTCACCGGCGACCTCCGGCTCACCGCCGAGGTCACCACCGTCGCCGCCGCAGAACTGCGGCTGCGTCCCGGCCTCGACGTCTGGGCGACGGTCGCCGCCGCCCAGACGCACGCCTACCCGGCCTGACCGGACTCCGGCTCAGCCGGCTCCGGGGAGAGGCGCACCGCGAAACCGCCGTTCTCCGCCGTCGTGATGTCGAGGGTGTCGTCCCGGGTCACCGTCCGGGTCTCGCTGGCCAGTCCGCCGTTCCCGTCGTCGTGGACGATCTCGGCGACGTACTCTCCCTCGCCCAGGAAGTCCAGCGGGGCCGGGACCGTCCGGGCCCCGCCGGCCGCGATCCCGCCGAGGAACCAGTCGCTGCCGTGCTGGCGCGCGACCACGGCCAGCTCCCCTGGCTGCCCGGCCACGAGCCGGGTCTCGTCCCAGGTGGTCGGCATCCCGGCCAGGAACTCCTGGGCCAGCGGGTGTTCGCGGTAGGACTCGGGACTGTCGGCGAAGTGCTGCCAGCCCGACTCGTACACCACGGAGAGCGCCAGCTCGTGGCCGTCCGAGGTGCTCCGGGCGTCCGTGGAGAACGTCACCGGCGTGTAGTCCATCGACCCGACGACGTTGCGGGTGAACGGCAGGATCACGTTGTGGACCGGGCCGCCCGCGTCGTCCCATTTGTAGTACTCGGCGCCACGGACCGACTCCATGGTCAGCACGTGCGGCCAGGTCCGCTGGATGCCGCGCGGCAGCGTCGAGCCGTGGAAGTTCACCATGAGTTCCAACGCGGCGGTGTCGGCCAGCACCTCCTGGTACCAGGCCATCCGCGCCTGGCTGTCGGAGTCCATGAAGTCGATCTTCACGCCGGCCACGCCCCAGTCCTTCCACTGGGTGAGGGCGGTCTGGCGCTGTTCCTCGGTCTCCAGGGCGTCCCAGCGGGTCCAGAGGATGATCCGGACGCCGCGGTCGGCCGCGTAGTCGACGAGCTCCGGCACCCAGTCGGCGTTCCAGCCCTCGTCGACGAGCACGTACGGCCAGCCGACCTCGGCGGCGTGGTCCACGAAGCTCCGCTGGGCCTCCGGGCTGGTCGGGCTCTGCGAGTCCGACCACCAGGACCAGGCCACCGCCCCCGGCTCGACCCACGAGGCGTCGTCGACCCTGGAGTCCGTGGCGAGGTCGGTGACCAGGTCCGACTCCACGACCTGGGCCAGGTCGCCGACGATCGCCACCCGCCACGGCGTGTGCATCGTGCCCGCCGACGTCGCCGCCTCCTCCGGCAGCGTGACGCGGAAGGTGTCCGTCGCGCCGTCGAGGGCGAGCCGGGTGCCGCCGTACTGGTCGAGGAGGTCGGACTCGGTCAGCATCAACCAGTCGTCGTCGCCGACCTGGAGCAGCGCGGGATAGGCGTACTCGGTCCCGGCGGCCTCGCCCACCGTGGTCTCGACGCCCGGCGTCTCGTAGTTCGAGGTGCCGGGGTAGGTGTGCAGCCAGGCGGGCGACTCCGGCGCGACCCGGAAGGCGGACGCCTCGCCGGTCACCGACACCTCGTCGTCGGCGCCCTCGGCGGGGACGACGTACCGGTAGGCCACCCCGTCGTCGGCGACCCGGACGACGAGGTCCATCCGGGCGCCGTCCGCGGTGGCGAACGCCAGGGTCAGCTCGCGCAGTTCGGAGTCGTGCTGCTGCCGCTTGCCGGCCGGCGTCGCGTACGTCTCCTGGACGGTGGCGGTCTCCTCGGACAGGAGCGTCAGGCCCGTGGTGAAGTCGGCCTCGGTGGTGGTCAGGCCCAGCGGCGAGGAGCCGAGGACGGAGGTCTCGCCGCGCTGGACGGACAGCGAGAGCGCGCCGTCCGCGGTCAGTTCGACCGTGGCCGACAGCCCGGAGTCCGGGCCGCCGGGCGGCTCCTCGACGGTCCACACTCCGGCGTCGGACGTTGCGCCGGCCGCGGGCTGCGGGCCCGCCCAGGACAGCAGCGAGGCGAGGGCCGCGAACGCGACCAGGGACGACGGGAAACGTGACCTGCTTCTCATGAACTCTCCCGAGTCTGTGCCCCCTCGGGTCCTTGGGACCCCGCGAGGAGGAGGCATCACATCACTGGACAGGCAGCAGCATTGGGAGAGCGTCCCACCCGGCGGCGGTCCGCACGCATCGCCCCGACAATGTCCATGACATGTGCACCAGCGACGTGGTGGCGGTCACCGACCTCTCACATGCGTGGCCCGCCCCGCGATCGCCGGGCGGGCGGCGGGAACTCGTCGCCGATGGGTTGACGGTGGTGGGTTGGGTCGTTAGCGTGCCCAACGATTCAGCATTCTGCACAGAGTTCGCATGCTCGAACAGTTGCATGATGTGAGCGCCCCGCCCCCCATCCTCCGCACCACGGCGAGTCCCTGGTCATGCCACAGATGGGAGCGCTCCCATTCGGAGAGTCCATCGAGGCGTGATCAGGAGGAGCAATGACGCTACGCCGGAACGAATCGCACGAATCGCAGGGAGCCCACGGAGCCCACGGAGCCGACGGAGTCCGCGAGACCAACGGATCCGGGGCGTCCGGGCCGGAGTCGCCGAGTCGGAGGGCGGTGCTGGGGGCGATGGGCGCCCTGCCGGTCCTCGCGGCCGGGACGCCGGCCGTGGCCTCGGCCAGAACGCCGGCCGCGGCGGCGCTGGCCGACGTGGTCGTCAACCCGTCGGCGGAACGGCAGACGATCCGGGGCTTCGGCGGCATGAACCACACGGTGTGGATCAGCGACCTGACCTCCGCCCAGCGGGACACCGCCTTCGGGAACGGCACGGGGCAGCTGGGCTTCACCGTGCTGCGCGTCCCGGTGCACGAGGACCGGAACAACTGGAGCCGCGAGGTCGCCACGGCCCGGCGCGCGGTCGAACTGGGGGCCACCGTCATCGCGTCGCCGTGGAACCCGCCCGCGTCGATGATCGAGAACTTCTCGGGCGGCCGCCGACTGCGCTACGACCAGTACGGCGCCTACGCCCAGCACCTGAACGACTTCGTCTCCTTCATGCGGAGCAACGGCGTCGAGCTGTACGGCGTCTCGGTGCAGAACGAGCCCGACTACGCGCACGACTGGACCGCGTGGACCCCGACCGAGATGATCCGGTTCCTCAAGGAGAACGCCGGATCGATCAGCACCCGGGTCATCGCACCGGAGTCCTTCCAGTACGTGAAGAGCTTCTCGGACCCGATCCTCAACGACTCCGCGGCCCTGGCCAACATGGACATCCTCGGGGCCCACCTGTACGGCACCTCGTTCGGGAACTTCTCCTACCCCCTCTTCCAGCAGCGGGGCGCGGGCAAGGAACTGTGGATGACCGAGCTGTACTACCCCAACAGCAGCGATTCCGCCGACCTGTGGCCGCAGGCGCTCGACGTGGGCGAGCACATCCACCGGGCCCTGGTGGACGGGCAGTTCCAGGCGTACGTGTGGTGGTACATCCGGCGCGGCTACGGCCCCATGCGGGAGGACGGGCAGATCAGCAAGCGCGGCGCGAACATGGCGCACTTCTCGAAGTTCGTCCGCCCGGGACACGTGCGGGTCGACGCGACCGCCAACCCGGCGTCGAACGTCTACACCTCGGCGTACAAGAGCGGCTCCCGGATCGTCATCGTCGCCGTCAACAAGAACGGCTCGTCGGTCAGTCAGCGGTTCGTCCTGACCGGCAGCGGCGCGACCCGGGCGTCGTCCTGGATGACGAACTCCGGCAGCAACCTCGCGCCGCAGAGCGCGATCGGCGTGTCGGGCGGCGCGTTCACCGCCCAGCTGCCCGCGCAGAGCGTGACCACCTTCGTGGCCGAATGAACCGGACCACCGTCCGTCACCCGCCCGGCGGCGCGCGGTAGCCGCCCTCGGCAGCCGCCACGCGCCGCCGGGCGGGCCGGACTCGGCGTGGCCCGGGCGACGACCGCGGCGTTTCTAGCGGTCGCCGCCCGGTGCCGCGTCGGACTGTGCCGCGTGGGACGGCGGCTCGAAGGGCGGGAAGTGCTCGTCCGGCAGCGGGGCGCCGGGCGCCAGGCCGAGCGGGTCGGTGACCGGGTGCGCCGGTTCGGCCGCGAGGCGGGTGTCGGCGTCGATGTAGATGACGACGTGCGCGATGCGCGGGTCGTCGGTGTGGTTCGGGGTGGCGGTGTGCGCCAGCCGGGAGTGGTGGAAGGTGCAGTCGCCGGCCCGCAGCGGGACGGTGACCCGCGGCCGGTAGCGCAGGTCGGGGACGAGGTTCATCAGGTCGTCGTGGTCGGTGAGGTCCTGGGCGCGCAGGCCCGCCAGGTGCTGGCTGCCGGGGATGAACGTCATGCAGCCGCGTTCCGCCGGCACGTCGACCAGCGCCACCCAGGCGGACAGCGCGTGCCGGGAGCCGGCGTGCGGCCAGTACGGCTGGTCCTGGTGGAACTCCGTGGCGGCGCCGTTGTGCGGCTCCTTGATGAGCAGTTGGTCGTGCCACAGCCGCAACGGGGTGCCGGCCAGCCGGGTGGCGAGGCCGGCCAGGCCCGGGTCGAGCGTCAGCTCGCGGAGCGCGTCGCTGTGCTGCCAGAGCTGCAGCAGCTGCGTGAAGGCGGCGCCCGAGTGGATGTCGCTCAGCCGGTCGCGGGCGGCGCCCGCGGCCTCGGCGTAGCGGGCGGCGTCGGTCCGGGAGATGACCCCGGGCAGGTGCACGAAACCGTCGCGGCGGTAGCGGGCGACCTGTTCGTCGGTGAGCGTGTCAGGGGTGGTGCGGGGGCGTTCTGAGGTGTCCGAGGTGGATGTCATGCGTCCCACGGTCGCGGGGTGCCCGTGGGTCTGCACAGTACGAAACCGCCCGTTCTGTAGCACAATCCTGTCGTGCATCGGGTGCGCAGGGCGGACGTCTTCCCGCCGGGCGAGCAGCACGTGGTGGCCGAGGGACTCCTCCTGACGCGGGCCGCCGCGCCGCACAGCCACGACTTCCTCGAGCTCGCGGTGGTCACGGGCGGCAGCGCGGTGCACGTCTCGGCGGCGGGCGAACGGCCGCTGAGGCGCGGCTCGGTGGTGCTGCTGCGCCCCGGCGACTGGCACGGCTACGTCGCCTGCGCGGGCCTCGCCGTCCACAACGTCTACATCGGCTCGGAGGTGCTGGGCCACGAGCTCGCCTGGCTGCGGGCCGACCCCCGGTTCGCCGCGGCGTTGCACGGCGCGGCCGCGCTGCCGCGGCTGACCGGCGCCGGGCTGGCCCTGGCGGAGTCGTGTCTGGCCGCGCTGGCCGCGGGCGGGGCGGCCCGGGAGGTGCGGGTGGGGCTGCTGCTGGCCGTGCTCGGCGGGGCCCTGCCAGCGGGCGGCGCGGAGGTCGCGCGGCCGGACCCGGCGGTGACGGCCGCGGCGCGGCTGCTGGAGGCGGACCTGGCGGGCGCGTGGACGGTCGAACGGCTCGCCGCCGCGGCCGGGTTGTCCCCGGGGCGGCTGGCGCGGCTTTTCACGCGCCGGATGGGGGTGCCGCCGATGGCCTATCTGGGGCGGCTGCGGGCGGAGCGTGCGGCGGCGTTGCTGATCGAGACGGAGCTGCCGGTCGCGGCGATCGGGCGCCGGGTGGGCTGGCCGGACCCCAACTACGCCAGCCGTCGATTCCGCCAGCACTTCGGCCTCAGCCCGGCCCGGTACCGGGAGCGCTTCCGCGCGTAGCCGCGCGGTCACCCCTGTCGCGACGGCTCGGGCGTCTCGGGAGAGACTGGCCCGCATCATGGTCGACCACGTCTCGCCGTCCGCGGCGCGCCCGCCGGGGCTGGCGGGCCGCGCCGCGCGGGCCGTCGTTTCGCCCTGGGGGCGGCTGGTGTTGCTGGGGCTGGTCGTGGCGGGGGTCGCGGGCGTGGTGCTCGGCACGGGGGTGGGCGACGTGCTGGACCGGCGGTCCGGCGACGAGGCTCCCGGCGTGGGCGTCGGGCTCCTGTGCGTGGGCGTCTACGCGGTGGGCACCTTCGCCCTGCTGCCCAAGCCGGCGTTGAGCGCGGGCGCGGGGGCGCTCTTCGGGGCCGGGTTCGGCCTGCTGGTGGCCGTGGTCGGCACCACGGTGGGCGCGTTGCTCGGCTTCGCGGCCGGGCGCCTGCTCGGGAGCGACGCGTTGCGTCCTGTGGCGTTGCGCTGGGGGCGGCTGCGGACGCTCGACCGGCGGCTGTCCGACCGGGCCTTCGGCAGCGTGCTGATGCTGCGTCTGGTGCCGGTGCTGCCGTTCGCGGCGGTCAACCTGGCCGCGGCCCTGTCGCGGATGCGGTGGCCGCCGTTCGCCCTGGCCACGTGCGTCGGGACTCTTCCCGGCAACGCCGCCTGGGTGCTGGCCGGCGCCTCGGCGAGCTCGCCGACCTCGTGGGGCCTGTGGCTGCCCGCCGCCGCGGGCGTCGCGCTGCTCGGCGCCGCGCGGCTGTGGCCGTGGGCGCGGCGCGGGGGGACGGCCGGAGCGCCCGCCTCGGCCGAGGGGTTTCGGCGGGCGCTTCATCGGCCTCCTGAGGAGGGATCCGTCGTTCGTCAGCGGGCGGTCAGCCGGCCTGGACGCCGGGGCGGCGGTCCTCCACGACGTAGCTGGCGCGGGTGGAGATCGGCGCGCCGGGGCGGGTGACGTAGGGCAGCACGCGGAAGTCGCTGCGCCAGCGCTCCCTGGTGACGTTGACCCGGACGTAGCCGCGCTGCGAGTTGAAGAACTTCATGTGCGGGTTGGCGGCCAGGAAGGTCTCCCCGTCCGTGGTCATGTCGGAGCCGTCGCCGCCGCTGCTGATCGAGGTGCCGACGAACTCGCTGGCCACCGTGGGGGAGTCGGGGTCGGAGAAGTCCCGCTTGAGGTCCCAGGCGTAGTTCTGGTGCCGGTCGCCGGTGATCACCACCAGGTTGCGCACGTCCTGGTCCGCGGCGGCCGCCAGCACCCGGTCGCGGTCGGCGACGTAGCCGTCCCACGGGTCGAGCCAGACCAGGGTGGTCTCGTCGCTGGCGTCCTTGTCGGTCTGGCCCATCGGGGCCTGGTTGCCGAGGATCTGCCAGCGGGCCGACGAACGACGGAACCCGTCGAGCAGCCAGCCGCGTTGCTCCTCGCCGAGGATGCTGCGCCGCGGGTCGAAGCGGTCGACGCAGTCGGCCGACTCGCCGTCCCCGCACGGCTGGTCGTCCCGGTACTGGCGGGTGTCGAGCATGGTGAGGTCGGCGAGGCGTCCGTAGGTCAGCCGCCGGTGCAGCCGCACGTCGGGTCCCGCGGGCATCTGCGCCCGGCGCAACGGCATGTTCTCGTACATGGCCTGGAAGGCCATGGCCCGGCGCTGGCGGAACACCGCGGGGTCCTGGTCGGGTTCGGTGTCGGCCTGGGAGAGGTCACCCGCCCAGTTGTTCTCCACCTCGTGGTCGTCGATGGTCATGACCCACGGGAAGCTGGCGTGGGCGGCCTGGAGCGGCGCCTCGGACTTGTACAGCGCGTACTGCAGCCGGTAGCGGGCCAGGTCGAACGTCTCGCCGTGGAAGCGGGGGTCGACGGTGACGCCGCGCCGGTTGGTGCCGACGCCCGACTCGTAGAGGTAGTCGCCGAGGTGCACGACGAGGTCGAGGTCCTCGGCGGCCATGTGCTCGTAGGCCGTGTAGTAGCCGTCCTGCCAGGCCTGGCAGGACGCGAAGGCGAAGTTCAGCTCGCGGGGGTTGGCGTGGGTCGCGGGCGCGGTGCGGGTCCGGCCGACCGGCGAGATCTCGCCGGCCGCGCGGAACCGGTAGAAGTAGGCGTGGTCCGACTCGAGTCCGTGGATCTCCGGGTGCACCGAGTGGCCGAGTTCCGGCGTGGCCAGAACGCTCCCGCGCTTGACGACGGAGCGGAACCGTTCGTCGCGCGCGACCTCGTACTCGACCCGCACCGGCCGCGCCGGCATGCCGCCGGTGCCGTCCACCGCGAACGGGTCGGGCGCCAGGCGGGTCCACAGCACCACGCCGTCGGGGAGCGGGTCGCCCGAGGCGACGCCGAGGGTGAAGGGGTTGCCGGCCTTGAGGGGTGCGGCGGCGGCGACCGAGGCGTTCCACGCCCCGGTCCCCACGAGCACGGCGGCGGCGCTGGCGCCGCCGAGCGAGAGCGTCTGACGGCGGGACAACGATCGAGCGGATCTGGCCATGAACATCCTCCATCGGTGAAAGGGCAGGTGGCCCCGGCCGATGCTGTGGAGTGAAGCTGACGCCAGCCCGCTCCCCAGATGGCCGTCGGATGAAGGCCCAGGGTCCTGGGGGGTGTTGCGGGGCCGTCCCGACCGGCGACGATGCGGGGAGATCCGTGCGTCGGCAGAGGAGGCCGGTCGGCCGCGGCTGCCCGGCTCGGCGCGCGGCGGGAGCCCCGGGCCGGCGCTGACCAGGCGCCGCCCGGACGCCGCCCACCGGGTGGGGGCCGAGGCGGGCGAGCGGCTCGTCACGGTGGAGATGGGCTATCGGCGCGGCGATGTCCGGAGGGCGCACCAGGGTCACGGTCTGACGGTCGCGTTCGGCCGGGAGGGGCAGGCGGCGCCGGCCTCGTGGGCCGCGCCCGCGAAGCCCCACCGGACCAGGGCCGGCGGCTCGTTGGTGTGTATCGAGCGTAAAGATCAGATCTCTACCTCGCTGTTGACAGAGTTAAAACGATTTTCCACCATGATCTGACGACAATTGATCGGATGGCTTGGGTGCGGATCGGGCCGCCCGGTCGATCTGATTCGACGTGAGGTGAGACATGCACCGCAGCAGCATCACCCGACGTTCGTTCGTGACCACGGCCACCGCGCTGGGCGTCGGGGCCGCCTCCCTGCCAACGGGAGCCCGAGCCGCCGGCGGCTCGCCCGGCCCCTACCTGCCGACGGACGAGTCCCTCTCGACCCACCCCACCCCGCAGTGGTGGAAGGCCGCGAAGTTCGGCATCTTCATCCACTGGGGCCCCTACGCGGTCCCGGCCTGGGGCGCCCCGATGTCGTACCAGGGCGCCGAATGGTACATGTACGGCATGCGCATCGCCGAGACCCCGGGCGGCACGCACGAGCACCACCGGGACGCGTGGGGCACCGCGTACCAGTACGACTCCTTCATCCCGCGGTTCACCGCCGAACGGTACGACCCGGACGCCTGGGTCGACCTCTTCGAACGCGCCGGCGCCCGCTACTTCGTGCTGACGTCGAAGCACCACGACGGCTTCCAGCTCTTCCCCAACCGGGCCTCCAACCGCAACTCCGTGATGATGGGCCCGCGCCGCGACCTGGTCGGCGAACTCTTCGACGCCGCCCGCCACTCCCGGCTCAAGCGCGGGCTCTACCACTCGCTCGGCGAGTTCTACAATCCGGCGCTCGCCGCCCCGCCGTGGGACGCCTACACCCTCGAACCGATCCCGTACACCGGCTACAAGCACGTCGACGACTACGTCTCCCAGTACCTGCACGTCATGATCAGGACCCTGGTCGAACGCTACGACCCCGACCTGCTGTGGGGTGACGGCCAGCACTGGCACGTGGACCTCGGCGCGGGGGAGATCTTCAAACCGCAGGACATGGACTGGCGCGGCAACGAGATCCTCGCCTACTTCTACAACAACGCGGCCAACCGCCCGCGCCCCAAGGAGGTCCTGGTCAACGACCGGTTCGAGGCCGACCACCGGGACCACGCCGTCCTGGAGAGCGACAAGACCGGCTACACGCTGCGCCCCGACCCGTGGGAGGCGTGCCTGACGTTCGGCCGGTCGTGGGGCTACGACACGAACGACGTGCCCGGCGCCACCAAGACCGGGACCGACATCGTGCGGCTGCTGGTCGACATCGTCAGCAAGAACGGCAACCTGCTGTTCAACGTCGGCCCGCGCGCCGACGGCACGATCCCGGAGTGGCAGGCCGAGCGGCTGCTGGAGGTCGGCCACTGGCTCGACACGAACGGCGCCGCCATCCACGACAGCACGACGTGGACCCGCGCCGAGGACCCGGACCTCCGCTACACGATCAGCGGGGAGGCGTTCGACGAGGCGTTCAACATCGTGGGGCTGAACTGGCCCGCGGGGCCCACGGTGACGGTGCCGGCCGACCTGCCGGTCGCGAGCGACGCGCGGATCCGGCTGCTCGGCAGCGGCGACGAGCGACCGCTCGACTTCCGGCGCACCGACGCCGGGATCGAGATCGACCTGCCGGCCCGGAACCCGAACCGGGACGGCTACCCGTTCGTCCTGGCGGTCACCGGCCCGTAGCCGACCGGCGGGAGGTCAGTAGGAGACGCGGGCGGCGACGGCGCGGTGGTCGGAGTAGTCGCGGTCCTCGCGGTCGGACCCGGTGACCTCCAGATCCGCGGCGTCGCCCTCGTCGAAGGTCACCGTGTGGCTTTCGGTGATCGGCGGCAGGGTGGCGTCGCCGCGGCGGGCGCCCGCCCATCACCGCTCCTGCCGGCGTCGGAACCAAGCCGGCGTCACTCTAGGGGGTTGGCCCGACCGCTCAACGGTGCCGTGGGTCCGCGGGTGCGACGGGGCCGCCCGACGGGTTGCCCTGGTGGGTGAAGGCCGCCCAGTGGTGGACGTGGTGCAGGTCCGGGTGCCCGGCCTCGCGGAGCAGCGGGTCGCGCAGGGAGGGCGGCGGGCGGCGGTCCCGGTCGAGCATCCAGCGCTGGGCGGCGTGCAGCGCGTCCGCCGGGGGGAGGCCGCGGTCGGCGAGGAAATGGTGGAAGACGGCCATCAACACGGCGGTGGCGCCCTCGCGGACGGCCCAGCGGGAGCCGACGACGTCCGCGGCGCCCCGGGCCACCAGGGCGGTGGCGAGGGTGAGGGCCTCGTCGTGGTCCCGGGTGCTGAGGTCGGTCTCGCAGGCGCTGAGCACGACGAGCGGCCCGGCGGCCTCCGGCGGCAGCGCGGCGGCCCGGTCCAGCATCCGGGCCACGGTCAACCCGTCCTCGCCGCCGGCCAGCTGGAGCGCGGAACGGGTCGGGCGGAGTCCGGCGACCGCGTGGCAGGCGACGTGCACCACGGCGGGCGTGACGGCGTCGGCGCCCGTGCCGCCCGCCCCGCCGGGGAGGACGGCGAGCAGATCGTCGGGGGTGCCCGCCGCGTCGGGCGGGTCGTCGCCGTCCGCGGCCGACGGGAACTCCCCGTACCGCAGCGCGTCCGGGTAGTGCGCGGCGCGCAGCGCCTCGGCCTCGATCTCGGACCAGACCAGGGTGAGCGAGGGATCGGCGACCAGCACCTGCCCGTCATCGACCGGCAGTCGCCGCCGGGCCGCGGCCCGCAGCGCCTCGCCGCCGGAGGGGGCGTAGCTGATCACGGCCCGCTCGCAGGCGTAACGCCGTTCCGCGCCGTCGGGCACCCGGGCCGCGTGCCAGGCGACGGCGCCGAGCGGGCCGCACGGCACCAGCACCAGCCTGGGAGGCTCCGCCGCGTCGTCGGTGAGGGCCCCGCGCGGCGGGAGCGCGGCGAGCACCGGGCCCATGACGGCGGGTCCGGCCCAGTCGCACAGCTCGTCCAACGCCGCGCGCCACGCGGCCTCCGCCTCGGCGTCCCCCTTCCGCCGGGACCGCTCCGCGGCGGCGTCGAGGTACGCCCGCAGCACCGGGTTGGCGAGGGTGAGCTCCGGCAGCCGCAGCGCCGTGGGCTCGCCGGACTCGGGGCGGTCGGGGCGGAGCAGCAGGGCGTAGCCGGCGGCGTTCTCGCCCAGCGCGGGCAGCAGGTAGACCAGCGCGTCCGCGGCGCACGCCGCCAGGCCCGCGGTCAGCTCCGACACCCCCGGCGTGCCCAGCGGCGCCTGGCCGCCCAAGGCGTCGAGCGCCCGGCGCCGCAACGCGCTCGGCACCGTGGGCCCCGACTGGTCGGCGGCCTGCCGCAGGAACACCTGCGCGGCCTCGGGCCGCAGCAGGTCCTCGGGCACGGCGCCGCGCCACTCCTCGGCCAGCTCCGGGTGGCCGGCGTCCGCCAGCAGCCCGGGCACGTCCCGGGACGCGGCCGCGGCCCGCAGCACCATCGCCCGGCCCAGCTCCAACGCCTCGACGGCGGTGGCCGCCCGGCCGGCGTGCGCGGCCTCGTGGGCCACCCGCAGCGCGTGGCTGGCGCCGCTGCGCGCGGTGGCCAGGGCGTGTTCGGTGCCGAGCTGCAGCAGCACGTCGGCGGCATGTTCGGCCAGCGCGGCGCGCCCGGCGGCCAGCGCGGCGGCGTGGTCGGCGGCGACCCGTTCGGGGTCCGCGCCGATGTGTCGGCCGATGTGGTGGCGGAGGAAGTAGGCGTCGGACAGCCCGGCCAGCGCCATGGCGTCGCGCACCGCCCCGCGGCCGGCGGCGGCCAGCTCGTGGACCCGCTCCAGTTCGGTGACGCCCTCGTCGAGCATGCCGACGTCCTCGTGCAGTAGGGCGGCCTGGAGCAGCGTCCGGCCGAGGAAGTACCGCAGCACCGCCTCCTGGTGGCTGACGAACCGGGGGCCCTCCAGCGCCTGGCGCAGCGCGGCGATCGCCTCGCCCGAGGCCTCCCGGTCGGGCTCCATGGTCGCCACGTTGGCCAGCACGACGGCGCGCTGGACGGGGCGGTAGGCGGCGAGCAGCGGCGGAGCGTGCTCGGGGTCGGCCGCCTCCCGCAGGTAGCGGCGGGCCCGTCGCAGGTGGTCGGCGCGGTCGGGCCCGCGCTGTCGCAGGCCGTGCTCCCGGTGGGCGCTGCCGAGGGCCAGGGCGATCGAGAACCGCCATTCGTCGTCCGGCGGCAGGCCCTCGTACAGGCCGGTCAGTTCGGCGATCAGCCGCGGGTGCACGGACGGGTCGCCGGTGCGGTTCGCGAGGTCCATCTCGCGGAAGGCGCCGCTGACCGTCAACTGGAGGTTCATCAGGGCGTCGTTCGGCAACGGGCCGCGCAGGTCCCGGTCGAGGATGCCGCGGATGGCCCGGGTCATCGCCACCGAGGCGTCGGCGTCCTGGAGGCTGCCGGAGAGCATCTCCGCGTGGGAGAGCAGGCTGGCGAGGTCGGCGCGGGCGGACTGCGCCTCGCGGCTGTCCTCGGGGAGCACGTCGATCGTCTCGATGATCCGGGCGGCGGCGCGTTCGAGCAGCTCGGGATCGCCCTCGCGCAGGGCGCGGAGCATGTCGCCCTGGGCGACGAGGCTCCGTTCCTGGGCCGCTCGCCCGGGCCACGAAGGGCTCTCGGCGTCCTCGGTCACCGGTTCGGCCGCGGCCGCGTCCGTCTCGTTCCAGTCCGTGGAACCGGGGTCCAGCACGCCCAGCATCATCCGCAGGTAGGACCGCATCTTGGCGAACTCGGCTCGTGCCGGGGTGTTCCGGGGCAGCCCGTCCAGCATCTCGTCCAGCCCTTCGACGACGGCGCGCAGGGCGTCGGGCTGCCGGGCGTCGTCCTCCCCGCCCGCGCGGATCCGCGTCAGCAGGTCGGCCATCCGGCCGGCGTCCGGGCCGGTCACGCCCCACCTGGCGAGCTCCTCCGCCGCGTCGGGCCCGGACTCGCCGCCGAACAGCCACATCAGCATGCGGAACGCCGGATGGGTGCCGTCGGGCGCGGCGCCGGCCAGGTCGCGCATGGTGCCGGCGAAGTCCGGGTTGTCCGGGGCGAGTCCTTCGGAGACGCGTCGGAGATACGCCAGCCGCTGCCGCGTCGGTTCGGGGAGCGGGGCGGCGTCGAGGCGGTCCAGGATCTCCAGGACCTCGGCGGTGTGGCGGCGCAGGGAGTCTTCGAGCCCTCCCGTGCCTCCGCCGAACAGCGCGGCCTCGCCGATCTCGCCGGTGAGGCTCGCCCCGTCCGGCATGGTGGGGCGCAGGAACTGGAGCAGTTGGAGGCGGGCGTGTACCGCCAGCGGGTCGGTGTCGGCGCCGTTCCGATGGGTCCAGCGCAGGTGCGGCAGGGCCGCCTCGTGGTCGCCCCGGTGACCGCGCAGGGCGAGGAGCCCGCCGAGGCGCGGCACGACCGCCGCCCGCGCCCGGTCGTCCGCGGGCAGCAGCCGCTCGATGGTGGCGAGTTGGTCGACGACCTGGTCCAGTCCCTCGCCCCCGCCGCGCAGCAGCACGTCGGCCTGGCTGGTGGCCACGGCGGCCCAGTCCCGTATCCCGGACGGGACCGCGTCGGTCCCCTCGCTGCTGACGCTGTCGTCGGTCACGGCATCCCCTCGGCTGGTCCTACCCGTTCCGCCAGTCGCTCAGACGGCGGGCGGGCAGCGGCAGAAGCGGCCACCTGCCCGACAGCCGCATCGCGGCCTCGGTCACCGCCGGATCGCCCGAACCCGACGCCACCCCGTCCACGTAGGCGTGCGCCGCCGCCTCGTACAGGTCGATCACCTCGAGCAGCGCCGCGTCGTGTGCCTCCTGCCGGGCCTCGGACTCGGCCGGATGGCCGTCGGCCAGCTGGCCGGTCCGCCGGGCGGCCAGCACCGCCTCGCGCTCCGCCGCGTCCAGGCGCTCCCGCCGCCGGAACGTGTCCCGGTAGGCGGCGAGGAACGGGTGGGCGCGGCCGATGCCGAGCAGGAAGGCGACGCCGCCGGAGAGCAGCAGCAGCGCCACGAACATCAGGCTCATCGTCTGTTCGCCGACGTCGAGTTCGGCCAACACGCTCTCCCGGCCCAGCTGCTCCTGGTCGATCGCGTCCTGGTACTCGGGGTCGGCCACGTAGGGTTCGGGCTCCTCGGCGAGGAGGCTGGTGCGCAGGTCGCCCAGCACCCAGCAGGCGTAGGCCCAGGCGCCGAGCAACGCCAGACCCGGCAGGGCCAGCAGCCGGGGCGCGCCGGTGGCGGGGATCCGGTTGAGGAGGCGGCCCAGCACGTGCGGGACGACGATCATGATCGTGCCGACGGCGAAGGTGAAGGTGGCGGTCAGGAGGTTGCTGGTCGCGTCGCCCACGCCGTGCAGACGGCGGAAGACGCTCCAGTAGATGGGCAGTTCGACCAGGGCCAGGCAGACCAGCAGGGCCACGGTGCCCCACCGGGACATGGCGGACTCGCTGGTGGCACCCTCCCAGCGCGCCCGCCGCGCGGCCGGGTCACCGGCCGGCTCCGCCGCGGCGAACCCCTCGTGCTCGGCGAGCCCTTCTCGCTCGGCGTCACCGGTGTCCCCGGCGTTCCCGGCGTCTCGGGAGCGTTCGGCGTCCCCGTTGTGGTCCGGCGGTCCGGGCGGCGCGGCGCGGCGAGGCGCGCCCCCGCGGCGCGCCTCGGTCCAGCGCGCGAGCGCGTTCCTGGCCCGCTGGTCGCGGGCGGCCCGGGCGGCGAGCCGGTCCAGTTGCTCCCGGGTGATCTCCAACTGCTCCGTGTGCTCGTCCCTGACCTCGGCGGTGCGGCGCACGGCCGCCTCGGCCGCGGCCGACTCCGCCCTGGCCTGGCCCGCCGCGCGTTCGGCCGCCTGCCGTGCGGCCGCCGCCCGCCGCGCCAACCCCCGGCACCGCTGGTCGCGTTCGGACGCCAGTTCGGCCAGGCGCGGCAGCAGTCCCTCGTCCGTGAGCATCACGGAGTCGAAGCTCCCGCGACGGGCGGCCTCCCGCCCCTCCCGCCGGCACCGTTCGAGCAGCGGGGTGGGCGCGGAGCCCGCGGCGTTCGCCTCCTCGTCGCGGGGTGTCCGGCGCGCCCCGGCGCCCGCCACGCCGCGCGCCGAGCCCTCGGCGTCCGGGCGCCGGCGCCGCCGCCGCCCGCCGTCGTCACTGCCGATAGTCGAATGAGACATGGGTGTTCACCCGCTCTTCCAGGAGTTCCGTCCAGAACGCGTCGAACCCCTCGTACTCGGCGGGATCGTCGCTGAAGCGCATGCCGTACCCGGAAGGGAAGACGGTGGTGGTGTCGGGGAGGCCCGGCAGCCGTCCCTGGTCGGCCAGCTCGTCGATCGCCGCCGTGCGGGACTCCGCGGTCGTCAACTCGTTGGCGCGCAGCTGGAAGGAACGGTCCCACTGGATGAAGTCGCTCACCACGAGGACGTCGAACGGCTCGTCGCCGCCGGGCGCCGCGTGGGAGATCCGGTCCAGGGCGCCGAGCACGTCGGACCCCGCCGGCTGCTGCCGCCGGGCGCAGGCGAGCAGGTCGCGCGCCTGTTCCGCGGCGACGGCGCGCCAGGCCGCGCGCACCTCCTCCCGGTCGTCGGTCGCCTCGGCGTCCGGGTCCAGGTCGAGCGTCTCCTGCTGGCAGTCGGAGAACTCGGAGGCGAGGGTGATGGGCGCGAACGCCAGGGTGCGGCACTCCCGGTCCTGGAGGAAACGGGGCAGCGCCGTGTTCAGCTTCTCCTCGGCGTCGAATCCCTCGGGGCCCTCCTGCCCGGAGCCCGAGCCGTCGATGACGACGGCGCACGCCGTCGCGTAGCGGTCGCTGCTGGTGCCGAGCGCCTCGCCGACCTGGCCGCAGCCGGTGGCGCAGAGGGCGCAGAGGGCGCCGACGCCCGCGAGCAGCAGGGCCGCACCGCGGTTCGCTGCGCGATGCGCTGCGCGGCTCCTGGCGCGGTTCGCTGCGCGGTTGGTGGTGCGGGCCGTTGCGTGGTTGGTGGTGCGGTTCGCTGCCTGGTTCGCTGCACGGTTCGCGGCGTGGGGCGTGGTGTCTGGGGTCTGGGCGTGGTGGGTCATCTCACCGCTCCTTTCTGGCGGTCGTGGGTACCGTCCTGGTGCGGTCGAGGAGTTCGAGCGCGCGGGCCAGGGCGGTGGGGACCTCGGTGCCGGGCGGGCAGAGCCAGGAGTCGGGATGCTCCCAGGACGCGTCGAGCAGCAGCGGCGCCGGGCCCCAGTGCTCCAGGTAGGCCGGGGGCGGGTCGGGCACGTCCCGGTGGTTCCGGCGCACGGCGTCCCAGTAGCGCGCGATCTGCTGGTTGATCTGCTCGGTGACGGCGGTGGCCCGGTAGCGGCATACGTCCACCTGGGCGCGCCACTCGCCGACCCGCTCGCCGAACCCGGCCAGCGCCGCGGGTGCGGGCCGGCCCCTGTGGTCGTACTCGGCCACCACGTGCGCCGCCCGCCGCCTGATCTCGGTCACGAGGTGCCGCTCGCGGTACATCAGCCGGGCCCGCAGCTGCTCGATGGCCCGGCGCGCGGTGGCCCGTTGTTCGCTGATGTACGGCGTGACGGCCCGCGGTTCCGACGGCGCCGGGGGCGGCGGCACGTGCGGCAGACCGTGTCGCCCGTCCCGCCAGCCGTGCAGCGACGCCGCCCACCGGGCCCGCGGCGGCGGCGTTGCCCGCCGAACGACGCGTCCCACGCTCTCGGTTCTCATCATCGCCGTGAATTCCCCTCTCCGGGCCGCCAGCCATTCGGCGTTCGGTCTTTGAGGCGTCGATCACTCGGCGTCGTTGATTCGACGACGACCGCCCGATTTCGCGAGTCGCGGCGGGCCTCATGACATACGCCTAGACCCATGCCCTAACACGCCACGACCCCCGCCCGGAGCGGATAACGGCCCTTGGCCCGGCTATCACCCCGGTTCCGCCCGGGTTCCGCCCGGGAGGTGGCCCGCCATGGCGGACGTGACGCGTTCCGGCGCTCCCCTTCGGAGGACCGGGCGTTCTATCGTTGCGTCATGGGTCAGGACACCGAATCCACTTCCCGTGCACCGTCCCACTCCGACATCCTGAGCGACCTCAAGGGCCTGCGCCGGCCCGGTCTGGTCCGGCTGCGCGACGCGCCGCCGCCGGCCCTGCGACGCGCCGCCGAGCGCTGCGGGTTGTGCGCCGGGGACGAGGACGCGCCCGCCGGCATCGAGGAGCTGTTGCGTCAGGCGGTGCGGCAGCTCGGCGAGGAGGACGATCTGGGCCGGGCGGCGGCGTACACCTTCGGCCTGGTGCCGGGGTTCCGCGGGGCCGCCGCGCAGGACCGGCGCAAACGGGCCGCCGAGGTGTACGGGATCGCCCCGGAGACCTTCCGCAAGGCGCCCGAGGAGAAGGTGCTGGCACAACTCGCCGAGGCGGTGCTGGCGTTGTGCGCGACACGGACGGCGCCGCGGAGCTCGCAGTCCGCCGACCGGCCGCGCCCCGAGTCGCGCCCGCAGTGGGACGATCCGTCCCCGCCCACGGCGTTCACCACCACCGTGGCCGACGCGCCCGTGCCCTTCGTGCTGCACGTCTCCCCGGTGGACCTGCTGCGGGACATCGACATCCTGGTGTCCTCGGAGAACGTCTACCTGGAGATGTCCAAGACGTTCATGCCGACCCTCTCCGGCTCGCTCCGCTGGGCGGGCGCGGTCCGGGACTCGGCCGGGGAACTGGTGGAGGACGTGCTCGCGGACGAACTCGCCGCCTGGGTACGGCAACACCACCGGCCGGCGCTGCCGGTCCGGCCGGGCACGGTCGCGCCCACCTCCTCCGGCGCCCTGGCCGCGCGCGGCATCCGCCGGGTCTACCACGCGGCGGTGGCGGTGCCGTTGGGCGGCGGCTACTCGGTGGCCCCCGGCGACATCGCCCGGGCCGTCCGCGAGTCCTTCGCGCTGGCCCGCGCCGAGCGGGACGCGTTCGACCCGCCGCTGTCGTCGATCTGCTTCCCGCTGATGGGCGCGGGGCGCGGCCGGGTGCCGCCCGAGGTCAGCGCCCGGTGGATCGGCTGGGCGGTGCACGAGGAACTGCAGCGCGACCCGCGGTGGACGGTGCACATGGTGACCAGGAACCGGGCAACCGCGGAGGCCGTGGCGGACCTCGGCGTCGAGGCCGACCCGACGACCTGACGCGCCCCACCCGGCCCCCCGCCGTCCCCCATCGGCCTCACCGGGCGCGCCAGCTGCGGTTCGTCAGGCGCGTCCCGGCCCGGTCCAGCCGCGCCTCCAGCTCCGCCAACTCGCCCGGCGCTGGCACGCCGTAGATCACCACGCCGTCGGCCTCGACGACCTGGAGCGTCGGTCCCTCGGCCATCCGCGCCAGGTGGGGCGCGTAGCGCTCGTGGCCCAACGCGGTGCGCGGCGACAGCCGTTGGTTGGCTGAGCCGCGCCAGACCAGGCGGGTCGGCGCCGCGGCCCGGTACCGGCCGGTGACCAGGGCGTCGGCGTGGCGCACCGCCCGCAGCCGGTCCGGCGCCGCCGCCACCTCCGCGTCCGTGTAGCCGGTGTAGAGCAGGATGTCGGCGCGGCGCGTCGCGGACGCCTCCGCCCTGATCGCCGCGGCGCCCTCCAGAAAGCGGGCCAGGACGGCCGCCTGGGCCAGCGGCTCGCCGCCGCTGACGGTCAGGCCCGCCGCCCCGTCCGCCAGCGCCCGGCGCCACCGGGCCAGCAGCTCCGTCACCGCCACCGGACGCCCGCCCGCCGGGTCCCAGGTGTGCCGCGACATGCAGCCGGGGCAGGCCAGCGGGCAGCCCTGGAACCAGACGCCGAGGCGGCGTCCCGGGCCCAGCGTCGTGACGGGGAAGTACACGCCGCTGATCCGCGCCGCCGGCGGCGCCGGCGCGTTCCCCGAAGCCGCCCCTGTCGTCGGGTCCGTCGGGTCCGTCGGGTCCGTCGGATCGGGCGGGTCGCCTTCCGGGTTCGTCGTCGGGTCGGGCGGGGGGGTCGGGTCCATCGTCGCCCCCGTTCTCTCGTGTCGCGGAATGTGCCGGATCGCTTCCCCGGTTCCCGCCCGCCGGGTGCCCCGACCCGGGCAGCCCGGAATTCCGACGGAACTCGCCCGGAAAAGCACCGGCGTTCGGAAGAACTTCCCCGACCGTCGCCCAATCGGCGTCGCTACGCTTCGATCTGTCGTTCCGCGGAGTTCCCGGGCAGCCGGATCCACCGATTCCGGCGCGCTCGCGAAACGCGGAAAGCGAAGAGCGGAACGCGGAATTCAGCCGTCGCGTGGAGGCGATCATCGTGACCGACCAGGCCCCGCCGCGGACACCTCCCGCCGGCCCCGGCGGTATCCCCGCCACCGTGGTGGAAACGGAGGTGCCCTTCGCCCTCGACGACAACCGGGGCGACACCTCGTTGCCGCCCGAACCGCTGCGCTCCCGTTTCCGCTTCCTCGAACGGCTCGGCGACCGGCCCCAGGAGCCCGGCGAGGCGGCGGTCTACCGGGTGAGCGACGGGGACGGCGACCACGTCATCAAGTGGTACCACCGGGACCGCGCCCCCGATCCGCGGGTGGCCGAGGTACTCGGCGCCCGGCGGTTGCCGCACGTCACCCACCTCGTCGAGACCGGCGCCGTCGACGGCCATCCGTACGAGATCGCGCCGTCGCACGGCAACACCGACCTCGCCCGGTACCGCGAGCGGCACCGGGACCCGGCGCCGCCGGCCATGCTGCGCGCCCTGGTGGCGCAGTTGCACGCCGCCCTCGACGCCGTGCACCGCCTGGGCGTCGTGCACCGCGACGTCACGCCCGCCAACATCGTGCTCAGCACCCTGGACCTCGCCGACCCGGGTCTCACGCTGACCCTCGTCGACTTCTCCTCCTCCGCGTTCACGACCGAGGAGCGTCCCGCGGCGGCCGGCGAGCCCTGGGTCGGCACGGCCCGCTACCTCTCCCCGCAGGCGGTGGCGGCGCGGCAGATGATCCATCCGCAGGCCGACTGGTGGTCGCTGGGCATGATCCTCGCCGAACTGGTCGGCGGCCGGCATCCCATCCGGCACAGCGAACCGGGGTACGTGCACAGCGAGATCACCACCCGGCCGCCCGACCTCTCCCTCGTCACCGACGCCCGGTGGCGCCTGCTGTGCCAGGGACTGCTGACCCGGGACCCGCGCGAGCGGTGGGGCGCCGACCAGGTCGGCAGGTGGCTGGCCGGAGACGCGCCGCCCGTCGCCGCCGCCGACTGGTCGGCGCCCACCGGATCGCCGGCCGGGTCGCCGGCCGGGCCCGCCGGCGGTGTGGAGACGTTTCCCTTCATGGGGCGGGAGTTCACCGACCCCGTCGAGCTGGGCATGGCGTTCGACGATCACTGGCGGCGGATGGTCGCCGCCCTCGCCGATGGTCGGTCCCGCCGGCGCTTCGCGGGCTGGCTGCGGCAGTTCACCGACGCGCCCCGGTACGACGAGGCAGCGCGCGCCGAACTCGCCGCGCTGATCGACCTCCTGAAGCGCCGGGGCCACCGGGACCTCAGGGACCGCGGCCCGGCGGACACCACGCTCGTCCGGCTGCTGTCCTGGCTGGCACCGCCGCTCGAACCCGGCTACCGCGGCGAACCGCTGTCCCCGGACGGCGATCTGGCGGAGCTGGCCGCGCGCGCCGAGGACGGCGAGGCCCGCGCGCTGTCCGTCGTCGAGGCGCTGGCGCACCACCCGGTCCTGCCGCTGCTCGACGCTCGCCCCGGCGGCGAGGGCCTGGCAGCGACCGACGTGGCGTGGCGGGCGGCGCGGCGGCGCTGGCCGGCCGAGGTGGCGGCGCTGCGCGAGGAGGTCCCGGCGCTCCGGGAGGAGGGCGTGGCGGCGCGCACCGCGCTGACGGGCGCGGAGGGGCGCCGCCTGCTGGCCGCGCTGCTGCGCCTGGTGGCCGCGCCGGAACGCCGCCGGGCGCAGCTCGACGAGCACGCCTCCCGGCAGCTGCGGGAGCTGCCCGAACCCGTGGACTGGTACGCCCGGTTGGTGCGCGACCGGCGCGACCCGGTGCGGCTGCTGCTGGCCCACCGCCTGTCGGGCCTGGCCAGGGAGGAGGCGTGGCGGGCCAGGGACGAGCGGGTCAGGCGGCGCGCGGAGCGGCGTTTCTGGGAGGAGCAGCGGTGGGCGGCGGAATGGGTCAACGCCCGGGAGCTGCCCGTCGCGCTCGCCTGGGCGGCGGCCGGCGCCGCGGCGGTGACGCTGCCGTGGTTCTTCCTCGTCGGCCTGTCGGACGTGGCGGGCTGGGCCCCGCAGGGAACCGTGGTGCGGGCGTGGGCGTGGTCGGTGCCGGCCGCCGCCGTGACGTTCGCCGCGGAGCTCTGGGCGGCCTACCGCATCGGCTACCTCAACTACCGCCCCGACTACCGCTACCACCCGAACCACTCACTGGCCGGGCGGATCATCAACGCCGGGGGACGGGCGGCCCGCCCGGTGCGGCGCCACCGGGTGCTCGGCGCGCTGGCGGTGTCGGCGGCGGTGGGCCTGCTGTTGGGCACGCTCCTGGTCGCGGCCTGGCTCTGGCCGGCGGGCACGGTGCTGGCGGTGGTGTGGTGGACCTGGTACCGGCAACGAGTCTGGTCCGGGCGGCGCCCGGCACCCGTGGCACCGGCCGGGGGACGATCATGAGCAGCGGATTCGCCATCCCCGACGTGACCTTCGTCGTGCCCGGCATCGACTTCCCTCCCGCGGACGTCCCCACGGACCTCCCCGCGGACGTGCCCACCGCGGACCTCCCCGCCGACGTGCCCGCCACGGACCTCCCCGCCGACCTTCCCGCCGCCGACTTCCCCGCCCTCGACCTCCCGTCCGTCGAGTCCGTCGGATCCGAGGTGACCGAACAACTGCTCGACCTTCTCGTCCCGGCCGCGCTCGGCCTGGGCGCGCTGAGCGGCGCGCTGCTCGCCGGGCGGGCCGCCATGGCCGGCACCCAGCTCCTGGCCGCGGCGGCGCTCCGGGCCGCCGAGGCGCAGCGGGAACGCGCCGAAGAGACGAACCGGGCCCGGACTTCCCAACGATGCTGGCAGGACGCCGCGTTCGCCGTCTGCCGCGCCAACGCCCGGATCGAGGCCCTCCGCGCCCGCGTCCGCCGGGCCCGTCCGCCGGGCGGTCCCGGCGCGGGCCCCGGCACGGGGCCCGACGCGCCGCCACTCCCCGACCTGCCGCCGACCCTCGACCCGGTGCGGATGAGCCTCGACCGGATCCGCGCGTGGCTCGCCGAGACCGACCGGGCCGTGCGGCGCGTGGAGGCCGAGCTGGCCCGGCGGGCCCTGGCGTCGCCCGCCGCGGCCCGGGACGGCCGACCCGACGAACAACGCGACGAACAACGCGACGACCGACGGGCCGCCGCCGTGGCACGCCTGCGGGCCCGCCGGACTCGGGCGCTCGCGGCCTACGCCGAGGCCCGCACCGAACGCGAGGCCGGGGACGCCCTGCCGCCGTACGCCCCGCCGCCGCAGGACGCCCGGACCCTGACGGCCGACCGGGTCGTCGAGGCGGGCGAGCAACTGCTGGCCAGCCTCGACCCGGCCGTCCCGGCCGCCGCCTGCGCCCGGATCCAGGAGCAGCTCGCCCACGCCGCCGAACTCGCCCCGGAGCGGCCCGCCGACGCCCTGCTGCACCTCACCGAGGCCCGCGACCTGGTCTACGCCGCGAACTGGCGCGCGGCCGACCGGCGGGAGACGGCCGAATGGGCCGCCCAGCAGCTGGGCTTCCTGCGCCAGCCGCTTCCGGAGCCGGGACCAGGTCCCGAACCCCCCGAGCTGCTCGCCACCCTGGAGCGGATCGTCGAACGCGGCGACCCCGTCGACCCCCGGCTGCGGGCCGAGATCAGCGTCCGCGTCGCGGCCCGGACCGCCGCGCTGGAACGCCTCTACGTGGCCCAGCTGGTGCGCCGGCAGATCGCCCAACGGGCGGGCGGGAGCAGGGTGACGGTCCGCCGGCCGGCGCCCGGCGTCGAGCTCCTCGAATGGGCACCGCCCGAATGGGGCACGGAGCACTGGCTGCGCCTCGCCCTCGACGCCGAGGGCACCGTCCGGGTGCAGACCGTGCACCGGGCCAGGGACGCGCGGGAGGAGACCGCCGAGGCGCGGGCGTTGGACCGCGAGCGCTGCCGGGAGGCGGGCCGCCGGCTGGCCCGGCTGCTGCGGGAGGCCGCCGACGCCGGGGTCGCGCTCGACCTGGTCTTCGACGAGACGGCGACGGTCGCCGGCACCCGTCCGGGCCCGGCGGGCGAGGCGGACCGCCGCCCGGAGGGGTGCGAGGCCAAGATCTACCGTCAGCTCAGCCACGACGGCCGCGACCACGACGGCCCCGGCGGCCGGCACGGCGGGCGCCGGCCATGAGCGACCTCCTCGCCAAGACGCCCCGGCCGGGCAGGCCCGCCGGCCTGGAGCTCCCGGCGTTCGCCCAGGAGCTGGCCGGCACCCTGAGCGTCCACGCGCAGTACGTGCTGCACGGCAACATCAGGGACGACTACCTCATCCGCCACCACGGCCGCGACCGGCACTTCGGCATGGCCGGGCTGCTCTGGCACACCCTCCGACACCAGGGCTACGACGCGCTGGTCCGGTACGACGTGGTGGACGGCTTCACCGTGCACCCCGCCGCCGCCCTGCCCGACGCCGAACGCGTGCTGGGCCGCGGCACCGTGGGCCGCCGCCACCGGGACCGGCTGCTGCGCGGCGCCGCGCCCCCCGCGTTGCGCGAGATGGAGCCCCTGCTGCGCGCCGTGGCCACCGGCCTGCCGCCGCGGCGCGACCACCGGCAGCGCGCCGCCCCGGCCGAGCCGGGGCCCGACGACGCGGCGGGTCAGGAGGCGCCGCGGCGGCTGGCGTTGCTCATCGAGTACGCCGGCCGCATCTGCACCGACGTCGCCCGACTCAGCGACGCCGAGCGCGACTTCTTCCTCGGCTGCCTGAAGCTCGCCAACGACGTGGCGCCGCTGCACCATCCCCGCAGCGGCCGGGACCTGTTCAACCCGGTGATCTGGTTGACCGAGGGCGAGCGGGACCTGCCGACGTGGCTGGTGTCCGGCAGCGACCGCATCCGCACCATCGGCGTGCCGCTCCCCGACCTGGGCGACCGCGAACGGATGGCGCGCCTGCAGGCCGCCGAGTTCGCCGACCTGTCGGAGCCCGAGGCCGGTCGTGCCGGCCGCGCGTTCACCCGCGCCGCGGCCGGCCTCACGCTCCGCGCCATGCGCGAATGCGGGCGGCTGGCCCGCGACCGGCGGCTGGACTACACCCGGATGCCCGACGCGGTCCGCATCTACCGCCTGGGCGTCGAGGACAACCCGTGGCGCCGCGGCCACGTCCGCCAGCAGATCAGCGACGGCGAACGCCTCATCCGCGACCGGGTCAGGGGCCAGGACCGGGCGATCGCCACCACCATGGACATCCTCAAACGCGCGGCCCTGGGCCTGTCCGGCGCGCAGGCCGCGCACCCCGGCACCCGGCCGCGCGGCGTGCTGTTCCTCGCCGGGCCGACCGGCACCGGCAAGACCGAGCTGGCCAAGTCCGTCGCGACCGTCCTCTTCGGCCGCGAGGACGCGTGCCTGCGGTTCGACATGAGCGAGTTCTCCGCGCCGCACTCCGCCGACCGGCTGGTCGGGGCGCCGCCCGGCTACGTCGGCTACGAGGCGGGCGGCGAGCTGACCAGCAAGGTGCGGGCCGACCCGTTCCGGGTGGTCCTCTTCGACGAGGTGGAGAAGGCCGACAAGGGCGTGCTGGACAAGTTCCTCCAGGTGCTGGAGGACGGCAGGCTGACGGACGGCCAGGGCATCACCACCTACTTCAGCGAATGCGTACTGATCTTCACCTCCAACCTCGGGGTGCTGACCGAGGATCCGGCCACGGGGGAGAAGCGGCGGGCGGTCGACCCCGGCACCGACTACGCGGAACTGGCCGCCACCATCCACGAGAACGTCAAGCGCCACTTCGTGGAGGTCGTGGGCCGCCCGGAGCTGATGAACCGGCTGGGCGGGAACGTCGTCGTCTTCGACTTCATCAGCCGCGAGGTGGCCCGGTCGATCTTCGAGCTCCAGGTCCGCAACATCCAGTCGCTGATGCTCCGCGACCAGCAGCTGCACCTGCGGCTGTCCGACCAGGCCAGGGCGCACCTCGCCGAGCGCTGCACCGCCGATCTGGACAACGGCGGCCGGGGCGTCGGCAACGCGTTGGAGACGCTGCTGGTCAACCCGCTGGCGCGGGCGTTGTTCGAGGAGACCGAACTGCCCGAGGGCGGCACCGTCACGGTCACGGCGGTGACCGAGGACCCGGACGGCGGCGTGCGCCTCGCGCTGTGGATCGACCCGGACCGCGGCGAGGCCGACCCGCCGTGACGGACGAGCCGGACCCGGAGGAGGATGAGTGGGGAGATCCGGATCTCCCCCGCACCGACGCGCCGCCCGACGAACCCGACACGGAACCCGACGCGGAACCCGACGCCCGGTACGACCCGGGGGAGTGCGACGCCGGGCCCGCGCCCGGATTCGGCACCCGCCTCTGCTGGAACTGCGGCGATCCGGTCACCCGGTCCGCGGCCGACTGCCCGTCCTGCCTGACCCCGTTGGCCCACCTCGTCCTCGAACTCGACACCACCCCCGCCCTGCGCGCCACCGCCTGCCCCGGCAGGCCCCTGCGCCTGGGCCGCGATCCGGAGTGGGCGCCGAAGACCGCCCTGGCCCTGAGCCGCTCGCCCGGCGTCTCCCGGCGGCACGCCACCATCGGCGTCGATCCCGACGGCACCGCCTGGCTGACCGACGGCGGCGCCTCCGGCAGCCTGAACGGCACCTGGCTCAACGGGCACCGCCTCACCCCGGCCGGCACCCGCCACCGCCTGCACGACCGCGACGAACTCGCCCTGGGGCGCCGGGTGCGCGGCACCGTCCGGATCGACCCCGGACCGTCGCCGGCTCAGTGAGGCCCGCCGTCGGGCAACGCGATCGCGCTGCGCAGCCCGGCCCTGGCCAGCATCCGGTTGATCTCCCTGGCGTCCGCCGGATCGCCCAGCTCGTAGGAGACGACCTCCCCGTTCTCCCCGGCCTCGGTGGCCCGCAGCACCTCCGCCCCGCAGCGGTCGCCGAAGAGCAGGTACGCCCGGTGCGGGCGGCAGCGGCGGGACTGCCACTCCATGCCCTGCGCCCAGTCGGCGCTCCGGCGCAGCGCGTGTCCCCAGTACCGGGTGTGCGGGTACAGCATCGCGTCGGCCTCCAGCAGCCATCCGCTCTGGCTGACCGCGGCCAGGTCGCGCTCGCTGACCAGCCGGACGAGCTCCAGCGGCCGCACGGTGGTCACCCGGGTCAGCGCGTAGAGGGAGGCCCGCGCCCACGGGATCAGCCGCTGTCCCTCAGGACCTTCGAACGGCAGGGAGCGCAGCAGCACCTCGGCGAGCGCGACGGCCGGCCGCTGCGCGGCGTAGAGGTAGGGGAAGGGCTCCTCAAGCGTGGCGTCGAACCGGCCGCCCTGGAACGGCGAACGCGTCGGCTGGGGCTTGAACGCGTGGGCCGGGTACTTGACGCTGTGGCAGCGCCACAGCACGGTGCCGGCCGGCATGGTCTTCCGGCGCGGGACGATGCTCAGCGGCGGGTCGTACGGGTCGCGGGCGGGCATCAGTCGTCCTCCTCGACCAGGGCGCGGGCCACCTCGACGAGCATCACGTCGGGGACGCGCCCGAGGAGCTGCGCCGGCACGCCGCCCAGCCAGCCGTTGCCGCCGAGCCACCAGTCCGCCGCGCCCCACGGGTCCCGGTCGGCCAGCAGCAGCCGGTTGACGTACTGCACGACGGGGCGCGGACCACCGCCGTCCGGATCGAACTGGAAGTCGGGACAGCGGGTGCCGCGGTCGGGATCGACGAGCCGGATCAGGCCCTCGGCCTCCGGGTCGACGTCCGCGGCCGACCGCGACGGCTCGGCCAGCAGCCTCCGCCGCGCCCCCGCCACGATGCCCTCCGGCTCCGGGTCGTCCGCCTCGGGTGGGTCCGGCGGGTCCGGCGCCGCCAGGAGTACCAGCAGCTCCCGGGCCGGGGCCGAGGCGAGCAACGGGAAGTCGGGGCCGGAGGCGTACCGCAGCTGGTCCGCCACCGCCTCCCGCACCTGGCTGTCGTAGGGCAGCGACAACAGGGCCCGCCTGATCCGGAACGCGGCGCGCCTGGCCAGGTCCTCGTCGTCACCGGCCGCGGCCAGGTCGCCCAACGCCCGCCGGAACGTCTCGAACGTGTCGGGCGGCAGCCCCGCCCTGATCTCCGCCAGGTGCTCCCGGACGAAGGTCACCATCTCCGCCGCGTTCATCTCTCCGCCTCTCTCGGGTTCCGGCGCGGCCCCGGCACGGGAAGGACCGGATCGGACGCCCCCTCGTTCCGCGCCCGATCCGGCCCGGCACCGTGCCGGTCACGGCCGTCCCCGCCCCAGCCATCATCGGTAACTCCCCTTCCCTCCAGGGCGCCTCTCGCGCTCCCCGACGGGAAGTCGGACGGAAAATGCCCGGACGACGCCCAGCCGGGACCCGCAAGCCACCGGCCGCCGCGCCTTGACTGGACGCACGGGGCGACGGCGTAGGAGGCCAGGTGCACCAGACTGTGAGTTCCCTGCTGATCACGATGGTCGCGGTGCTGGGCACCCTGGTGTCGGCGCTGCTGGCGCAGCGCCAGGCGCGGCGCACCATGACCCAGGAGCTGAGCCGCCTCGACCAGCGCCGCGTCGCCGAGGCGCACCGGGCCGGCTACACCGCCATGAACACGGCCGCACGGCGCTACCTGGTGGCGTTGACCAACCAGCTGCACGCCCTCAGGCTCCGCACGGAGTCGGCGGGCGACACCGCGGAACTCCGCCGCGCCCGCGCCACGCACGCCGACCACTACGCCGAGGTCCAGCTCATCGCCCCGCCACCGGTGCTGGCGGCGGCCCAGACCGTGAACCACGTGCTCAACGACCTCTACGGCGTGCTGATGCGGCTGACCAACGGCGTGCCGCGGCCCGGCGACTCGCTCGACGTCGCCCAGACCCGCATCACCGCCCTGTGGGACACGGACCTGGTGATCCTCAGACGCCGGATGCGGCTCGATCTCGACCCCGACCTCGAACCGTCGTCGCGCTGACGGGCTGGGGTCGACCGACGACGGGAAGGTGCAGGACATGGATGACCTCGCTGAGTTACTGGAGCGGCTGGGCCAGCGGCTGCCCGATCTGACGGAGGGCGACGCGGACCTCCACTCGGGACTCCCTGTCGACCTGGGCGAGGTGACACGCCGGCTGTCCGTGGCGGAGCGGGAGATGGCGCCCGGGCACCGGAGGGCGGCGACGCTCCGGGCGCGGCTCGGCTTCGTCGTCGGCACGCGCTACATCACGGAGGGCGAGCGACGAGACCGCGATGAGGCGATCCGCCTGCTGCGCGCGGCGCGGCAGGCCGGCGCGCCGGGCGGACTCGGCGAGGCGGACCTGGTGCGCGGCACCATGATGCTGGCGCTGCTGCTGTTACCGCTGCCGGTGCCCTGGCCGGCCGGCGAGATGCCCGGGTTCGAGGCGTTGATCCAGTGGTCGGTGCGGCAGCCGATGTCCGGTCCCGAGGTCGAGGCGGAGCTGGCGGAGGCCGAGCGGCTGCTGACCGAGCTGCGGTCCCTGCGGGTGGGAAGGCAGTGGCTGGAGCAGACGGCCAGGCTCGCCGGCGTCGCCCGCCAGTTGCGCTCGATGCTGGGCGGAGATCTCGGCGGCCTCGTCGCCCTCACCGAGCGGATCTTCGCCGCGGAGCCCAACGCGCCCTACCAGGACCAGATTCGCGGGCTGCTGCGCCTCGCCCAGGGCATGGCCCCCGGTGCGTCCCCGTTCCCGCCCGTCGGCGCCCCGCCCTCGCCGGACCCGGAGCGCGACGCCGCGGAGCTGGTGCTGCAGGCCGACCTGGCGGCCCCCGGCACCGTGGGGGCCGACCGACTCCGCGAGATCATCGAGCTCCTGGAAACCGCGGAAGGCGACTCCGTCGGGGTCGGCACCTGGGGGAAGATGTCCCTGGCCCTCCGCACCGGCGACAGCGAACTCGCGCTGGAGACCGCCGAGGAGGTGCGCCGGATGGCGCACGACGTCCCGGGGTTGGAGTCCCTGCTGCCGGCCCTGCCGATGGTGCTCCGGCTCATCCGGGGCAATCTCCAGGACGAGGACGCCGCGCTGCGGGCGCTCGTCGAGACCTTCCCCGAGCGGCCGGACCAGCAGCCAGCGCCGCAGGGGACGTTGGAAGCCGAGGTGGCGCGACTCGGTGGAGCGATGAAGCTGATGATGCGGCTGCACCGGCTGGACCGCTCGAACGTCACGAACGAACAGGATCGGGCGCGGTATGTGGCGGCTCTCCAGGAGATCCACGGGGAGCTGCTCGAACTGGCGCGGGGCGGCGGAACGGACGACCCGTGGCACGGGGTCGTGCGACTGGGCCTCGTCCTGGTCGAGTGCGAACTCGCTCTGTCCCACGGCGGCATCGCGGACATCCGGACCGCGCTGGAGCGGCTGGAGCGGTTCGGGATCCCCGACGCCACCCCGCCCTTCGTGCGCTCGTGGCTGACCATCGCCGCGCGGACGCTGGCGTCGGCCACCGATCTGCTGGACCACCGGGACCCGGGCGGCGTCGCCGGACTCTCCGAGCGCCTGAGCCAGCCCCTGGAGGGCGAGGAGATGCTGGTGAACGCGCGGGCGTTCGCCCGTTCCGGCGTCGCGAAGCTCCTGTTGGCCGCCCATGAGCGGTCCGGGGAGCGCGCGTTGCTGGACGAGGCGATCGCGGAGCTGGAGCGGGCCCGGGACGACCTCACCGAGGGCGCGCACGTCCGCGCGCTCGTCGACGTGCGGTGGGGCCTGGCGAGCGCGTACGCGGCGCGGGCGGAGCCCGGCGACGCGCGGCGGGCGACCGCGGCCGGGCTGGCCTCGTTACACCACGTCGCCGGGGACGTGACCATGCAGCTGGGCGCCGAACACGCCCTCGAGACGGCGCGGGCCGGCGCCGACCGGGGCCTGCGGATCGCCGGATGGGCCCTGAGGGACGGGCTCCTGCCGGAGGCGGTGCGGGCGTTGGAGGCGGGACGGGCGCTGGTGCTGCGGGCCGCGGCCGCCTCGGACGGCGTCCCGGAGCGGCTGGAGTCGCTGGGACGCGGCGACCTCGCCGCGGAGTGGCGGCGCGCCGCGCCGCCGTCGGAGGGCGGCGCGGACGTCCCCGCCGATCCGGACGCCATCGAGCGGCTCGTGCCCAGCACGCTGCGCCGCCGCGCCCTCGACGCGCTGGGGGAGGGCGTGCGGGACCTGCTGGCCGTGCCGGAGGTGCCGGAGTTGGTCGCGGGGCTGGCGGCCGGCGACGCCGACGCGCTGGTGTACCTGCTGCCCGGCGCCGCCCTGGTGGTGCGGCGGGAGGCGGGGCGCGAGGAGGCGCTGCGGCTGCCCGGCCTCGACGACGCCTCGGACGGGCCGGTCGGGGCGTACCTGTCCGCCGCCGCGGGCGCCAACGACCCGGCCGAGCAGTCGCGGTGGGAGGCGGCGCTGGAGGAACTGTGCGACTGGGCCGGCCGGGAGGTGGTGGGGCCGGTGCTCCGGCGCATCCCGGCCGGCGCGGCGGCCGGCCCGCCGCGCGTCGTCCTGGTGCCCTGCGGCAACCTCGGCGTGGTGCCCTGGCACGCGGCCCGGCTGCCGGAGGGCGGTCACGCCCTGGAACGGGCGGTCTTCAGCTACGCCTCCTCCGGCGCCCAGTTCCTCGCCGCGGTGGGCCGGGAACGAACCCGGCCCACCGAACGGCCCGTGCTGGTGGCCGACCCCACGCTGCGCCTGCTGTGGGCGGTGGACGAGGTGACGACGCTGCACCGGGCCTGTTACGCCGACGCGTTGCTGTACGGGGACGTCGCGGACGAGCCGGTCCCGGTGGGCGGGGCGGGCACGCCGGAGGAACTGCTCGACGCGTTCGACGGTGGCGGCGCCTCGTTGCTGCACGTCGCCTCGCACGGTTCGGCCGGGGGCCGGCCCACGGTCTCCGCGCTCGACCTGACCCGGCCGTTGACCGTGGCGCGGATCCTGGACCGGCCGGCCGGCGGCCCGGGCGCCGGGCAACGCGGGCCGCTGGTCGTGCTCAGCGCCTGCGAGACCGACCTGAGCACCCGCGACCACGACGAGGCGCTCACCCTGACCACCGCCTTTCTCGCGCGCGGGGCCGCCGACGCGGTGGGCTCCCGCTGGGTGACGCGGGACAGCGCCTCGGCGCTGCTGATGGCGGTGTTCCACCACGGGTTGACCGCCGGCGGGCTGGCCCCGCCCGACGCGTTGCGCGCCGCCCAACTGTGGATGCTCGACCCGGCGCGCACGCCGCCGCCGGGCGTGACCGGCCACCTGCTGGACGAGGCGGCCAGGCGGCCCCTCGCCCGGGTCAGGTGCTGGGCGCCGTTCATCCACCAGGGCAACCCGTCGCCCCGTTGGGGCGCCGGAGAATAGCCGGCCCTCGCCCGGCGGAGACCTGCCATCCGCCGGCGCCGGGCGCGAGCCCGCCCGTCGGACGGAGCCGCTGCCGCGCCTCCGCGACGCCCGAATCCTCAGCGGCGGTTGAGCCGACCCGCGGTCCGTCGAAGCACCGCGGGACCGACCTCCATGGCCGATAAGATTCGAACTGGAGTTCCATTTCGGCGACGAAACAACGTCGCTAAGGCTCTGCACGAGGGTTGACGGGTTCCGTGGACGGTGCCTAGCCTGCTTCGTGATAAGCGGTTATCAGGATCTGATAAGTCAACTTCCCGCCGTCATACGTCACCCCGCGCAGAGGGGGAGGAGTTCGGCATGGAATCCATGGGGATTTCGGCTCAGGGCATCGAGATGCGGTTCACGGTCCGGGGCCTGGAGCAGACCGTCCTGGAGAATCTCGACGTCACCATCGACCCCGGCAGCTTCGTCACCCTGCTCGGCCCTTCCGGATGCGGGAAGAGCACCCTCCTCAAGATCCTCGGCGGTATCCTCGCGCCCAGTTCGGGTGACGTGTCCATCGGCGGTCGGGCCGCCACGGAAGCCGTCAGGGAAAGACGGATAGGTCTCGTCCCGCAGACCCCCTCGCTGTTGCCGTGGAAATCCGCCCTGCAGAACGCCGGGATGCTACGGCGGATCGCCAGGGGTGAGCGCGGCGACCACGCGGAACGCGCCGCCGAGAAGGCGCTGGAGATGGTCGGTCTCACCGCCGCCCGGGACAAGCTGCCGCACGAACTGTCGGGCGGGATGGCCCAACGGGTGTCCATCGCCCGGGCCCTGGCCATGGACCCGGCGATCCTGCTGATGGACGAGCCCTTCGGCGCACTGGACGCCATCACCCGCGACCTGATGAACGAGAAGCTCGCCGAGATCTGGGCGGCCACGGGGAAGACCGTCGTCTTCGTCACCCACTCGATCCCCGAGGCCGTGTTCCTCTCCGACACGGTGCACGTGATGGGCGCCAACCCCGGCCGGGTCATCGACACGGTCGAGATCGACCTTCCCCGCCCGCGCACCCGCGAGGTCTTCGCCGACCCGAGGTTCGGCGCCTACACCACACGGTTGCGCGAGGAACTCGAACCGAAAGTGACGGTCTGACGATGACGATCGCCCCGGAGACCGTGCGCACGAAGACCGCTCCCGCGACCCGCCGCGGCCCTGGTCCGGTCCGCTCCTGGTGGTCCCGCTCCTGGCCCAGCATCGCCGTGCTCGTGGCCGCCTTCGTCCTGTGGGAGCTCGCGGTCGAGGTCCTCGACGTCTCCGACTTCGTGCTCGCCAAGCCCAGCGAGTTCCTGGCCGAGATCGGCAGTTCCCAGGAACTGCTGCGCGGGGCGGCCTGGGTGACCACCAAGGAGATCCTCTACGGGTTCCTGCTCAGCCTCGCCGTGGGCGCGCTGCTCGCCGTGCTGATCGTGCGCTTCGCCTGGCTCGACCGCGCCCTCTATCCGCTGATCGTCCTCTTCCAGGTCGTGCCCAAGGTGGCGCTCGCGCCCATCTTCATCCTCTGGTTCGGGTACGGCCTCGCGCCCAAGCTGCTCCTCATCGTGGTGATCGCGTTCTTCCCGATCACGCTCAACATGATCCTCGGCCTCCGGGCCGTCGACCAGGACCTGCTGCTGCTCATGCGGTCCGTGGGCGCCTCGGACAACCAGATCCTGCTCCAGATCCGGATTCCCACCTCGCTGCCCTATCTCTTCGCCGGCATGCGCATCGCGATCACCCTCGCCGTCATCGGCGCCGTCGTCGCGGAGTTCGCCGGTGCGGCCGACGGGCTCGGATATCTCATCCAGTTCGCCTCCACCCAGCTCGACACCCCGCTCATGTTCGCGGCGCTGACCATCGTCTCGGTGCTCGGAATGATCCTCTACTACGGGCTGTCCCTCCTCGAAATCCTCCTGCGGAAGTGGTTCCCGCACATCACGGCCGGCGACCGGTAGGAGCCGGGCTTTCGCGCCATCGTCAGCAAGGAGTTTCTCCATGCGCGTTCCTTCGACAATATCGAAAAAACCCCTGACCGGAATCGCGGGCATCACCGCCGCAACTCTTCTGCTGACCGCCTGTGGTTCGGGAGACGACGGAGGCGAGGAAAGCGGCCTGGACACCGTTTCCGTGCAGCTCGACTACCAGATCCGTGGTAACCACGGAATGTTCTACGTCGCCGACGAACTCGGCTACTTCGAGGAGGAGGGCATCGACGTCGAGGACATCAGGACCGGCACCGGCTCTCCCGACGCCCTGCGGATCGTCGGTGACGGAGGGGCCGATTTCGGCTTCGCCGACCTGCCCTCGCTCGTCACCGCCCGCTCGCAGAACGTGCCCGTGAAGGCGCTGGCGGTGGTCAACCAGTCCTCCCCGCTCGGCATGTGCACCGTCGCGGACCGGACGCCGCTCAAGGACATCGACGATCTGCGCGGCCTGACCGCCGGGATCCACGCGGCGGGCTCGACCTTCATCTTCTACGAGGCGCTGCTCGCCGCCAACGGGATGGAACGCGACGACCTGGAGGAGGTCAGCGTCACCCCGCCCTACGAGAACTACCTGATCCAGGGCCGGGTGGACACCGTGCCCTGCTACATCGACGCCGAGGTGCCGCAACTGGAGGACGCCGCGGGCGGCGAGGGCTCGCTCGACGTGCTGCTGGGCTCGGAGCACGGCTACGAGGTCTACGGCTCCGGGCTGTTCGCGAGCGACGAGGTGATCGAGAACAACCCGGACCTGGTACAGCGCTTCACGAACGCCTACCTGCGGGCCTTCCGGTACGTCGTCGACCACCCCGCCGAGACGGCCACGCTGCTGAGCGAGGTCTCCCCCGAACTGGCCGGCAAGGCGGACCTCTTCGAGCGCCAGCTCCAGGCCGACATCGACCACACCTTCAGCAACGACCTCACCGAGGAGCACGGCCTCGGCGCGATGGACGAGGCCACCTGGCAGTCCACCGTCGACACCCTCGCCGAGCTGGGCGCCGTGGACGGCAGCCCGCCCGCCGTCTCGGACGTGTACGACCCCACCTTCGTCGAGGCGCACAAGGCCGGGTCCTGATCCGGTCAGGGGGCGAACGGAACAGGCAGGCGACGAGGGAAAAGCGAGCCATGACAACCACGGTTGAGAAGAACGGACGCCACGCCGAGGTCTGCGGGGCCGGTTTCGCGGGCCTGACCGCGGCCGCCGCGCTCGCCCGGCGCGGCTGGACGGTGCGGGTGCACGAGAAGGGCGCGCGACTGCGCGAACAGGGCGCCGGCATCGTCCTGTGGCACAACAGCCTCAAGGTCCTCAAGGCCATCGACGCCTACGACGCGGCGATGGCCGACTCGATGACCCCGCCCTGGTACGAGACGCGGCACCAGCACACCAGCGTCTCGCACGAGGACTTCGGCGGCATGCCCTGGCGCACCATGACGCGCCCGCACCTGCACAAGGTGCTGCTGGACACGGCTCGGCAGGCCGGAGTGGAGATCCGCACCGGCTCCGAGGTCGTCGCGGCCGACCCCCGGGGCAGCGTCACCCTCGCCTCGGGCGAGGTGCTCACCGCCGACCTGGTGGTCGGCGCCGACGGCGTGCGCTCCCAGGTCCGGGACTCCATCGGCTTCGCGCAGGAACGCTGGAAGTCCCGGGACGGCATCTTCCGTTTCCTGGTGCCGCGCGCCAGGGAGGAACTGGGTGCCGGCGAGTGGGACAACGTCATCGACTTCTGGAACCTCGAACCCCGCTACCTCCGGGTGCTGTACGTGCCCTGCAACGAGCGCGAGCTGTACATCGCGCTCGGCGCCCCCCGCGCCGACGAGCAGGCCACCCGCGCCCCCATCGACCTCGACCTGTGGACGGGCGCGTTCCCGGAGCTCGCCCCGGTGCTGCGCCACACGCACGCCGCGACCGACCCCCGCTACTACGGCTACCAGACCACCTACCTGGAGGAGTGGAGCCGCGGTGTGGTCGGCCTGGTGGGCGACGCCGCGCACGCCATGTGCCCGGCGCTCGCCCAGGGCGCCGGCTGCGCGATGGCCAACGCCTACACCCTGGCGGTGGCCGCCACCGAGGCCGAACGGGACGGGATCGCCGAGGCGCTGCGGGAGTGGGAGCGCTGGGAGCGGCCGATCACCGACCGCTGCCAGCGGCGCTCCGCCGACTACGCCGCCAACCGCGGCATGGCGCGGGGCAACCAGTTCACCATCGAGAACCTCGAGACCGCCCTGTACGACCCGACCAACCCCCACCGCCACGCCCTGGCGATCAACCCGGGCTGACGAGCGGCCCGGCGGCACGAGCAGGACGAGCAGGACGAGCAGGACGAGCAGGAGGACACGACATGTCAGTCGAGACGGCAGGGGAGTCCGGGCTGGACCCGCGGGCCGAACAGGCCAGGAAGGCGGAGCGGTCGGTGCTGGAGCACTACCGGGTCCGCCGCTGGGTGGGGCTGGTGGAGGAGATCCGGCACGAGAACGGTCCGGAGGCCGAGGAGGCCGAGGAACCGCTGGTGAAGGCGGTGTCCGGCGTGGTCATCGCCAATCCCTTCGCCGGCCGCTGGGCCGCGGACCTGTCCGGGCTCACCGCGCCCAGCGCCGCCCTGGGCACCGCGCTCGGGCTCCGGGCCGCCGCGCTGCTCGGATGGCGCGAGGTGCAGAGCTACGGCAAGGGCGGGATCGCCGGGGTGGCCGGCGAACAGGAGCACGTCGTGGCCTGCGTGACCACCGTCTTCGGCAACGCGCTGCGCGCCGCGGTGGGCGGCGGGGCCGCCTGGATCTCCTCCGCCACCAAGACCGCCGCGGCCGGCGCGAGCCTGGACATCCCGCTCGCCTACAAGGACGAGCTGTACGTGCGCTCGCACTACGACGCGATCACCGTGTCGGTGACCGACGCGCCGCGCCCCGACGAGCTGCTCGTCTGCGCCGCGGTGGCCACCGGTGGCCGGGTGCACCACCGCGTCGGCGGGCTGAGCGTGGCCGAGGCGCGCGCCGCGGCGCGCGCCTGAGCACGCCGCTCCCGTCCCCGATCCGGCAGAAAGGCTCCCCATGTCCCACGACGACACCCCCGACGCCCTCTACACCCAGGACGACTCGATCGCGAACGTCCTGGACCACGTGGCCCGCGCCCACCGCATCCTGGAGATGGAGGGCCAGGGCGACATGTCGATGGGCCACCTCTCCTACCGCGACCCGTTCGGCCGCGGACTCTGGCTCAAGCGCGGCAACCTCGGTCTGGAGGAGGTGCGGGGCGGCGACTTCATCCTCATCGACTTCGACGGCAACGTCCTGGAGGGCCAGGGCCTGCGCCATCTCGAATGGCCGCTGCACGCCGAGATCATGCGCGCCCGCCCCGACGTGAACGTCGTCGGGCACTCCCACCCCTTCTACGCCACCGTCTTCGGCGCCAGCACCGCCGAGCTGCGGCCGGTGCACAACCACGCCGTGTGGTTCGCCGAGCACGGCGTCCCGCGGTTCTCCGCCACCAGCCACATCGTCACCACCCCCGAGCTGGGCCGGGACGTGGCGCAGGTGCTCGGCGACGCCGAGGCGGTGCTGCTGGCCCACCACGGCGTCGCGTTCGTGGGACGCACCGTGCGGGACGCGACGCTCGCCGGGATCTTCCTGGAGTGGTCGGCGAAGGTCCAGCTCACGCTGTCCTCCTCCGGTCTGCCGTACGACGTGCCGGACCAGGCGGAGAGCGTGGAGAAGAACCTGCGCATCCATCCCGACCGGGCCCGGGACAACTACTGGATGTACTTCAACCGCAAGCTCGACCGCCTGGAGCGCACCACCCGCTGAGCGCGGCCGGCCCACCCGCCCGCACACCCCGCATCGAGCACCCCTTATCAAGGAGCCATCAGCATGAGCATTCCGCAGACCAGCGCCGTCATCGGTGCCGGAAGCATGGGACCCGGCATCGCGGCGCTGCTCGCCCGCTACGGATCCCGGGTCCGGCTCAACGACGTCAGCCAGGAGGCGCTGACCCGGGCCGAGGCCACCTGCGCCGCCGTCGTCACCCATCTCGACGAGCTGGACGTGCCGGTGACGCCCGGCGGCTCGGTCGTCTTCGAGGCCGACCTGGCCACGGCCCTGGACGGTGCCGACCTCGTCATCGAGGCGATCCCGGAGCAGATCGACCTGAAGAAGACGGTCCTGGCGCGGATCGAGTCCGCCGTCCGCGACGACGTGATCATCGCCACCAACACCTCGGGCATCCCCATCTCGGACATGGCCGTCGCCATGTCCCACCCCGGCCGCTTCATCGGCATGCACTGGTCCAACCCGCCGCACCTGATCCCCATGATCGAGGTGGTGAAGGGCCGCGACACCGCCGCGGAGGTCGAGGAGCGGCTGGTGGCCGTCGTCGAGTCCTTCGGGTTCGAGGCGGTGCGCGAGAAGGAGGTGCCGGGATTCATCGAGAACCGGGTGCTGTACGCCGTGCTGCGCGAGTGCATGTCGCTGGTCGAGCAGGGCGTGGCCTCGCAGCGGGACCTGGACACCTGCGTGAAGTGGGGCATCGGCTACAAGCTGGCGGTCATCGGCCCGATGCGCCTGGTGGACATGGCGGGGCTCGACATCTACGAGGCGGTGGCCAGCTACCTCAACAAGGACCTGTCCAACGAGTCGGGCGTCTCCCCGCTGGTCACGGACCTCACCGAACAGGGCAAGCTCGGCATGAAGACGGGCGACGGCCTCTACCCGTACGGCGAGGGCGACGTGGCCGCGAAGCGCGCGCAGATCGTGCGCGGTCTGGTGCGGGTGCGCAAGGCGCTGTCCGAGATCGAACCGGTCTGAGCGCACCCATGAGCCGCGACCCCCACACCCCCGACCGGTCCCCGGCCGACGCGCCCGTCACGGACGTGGAGTTCACGCACGTCAACGGCGTGAGACTGTGCGTCCGCGACCGCGGCCCTGTCGGCGCCGGGCCCCCGGTGGTGCTGCTGCACGGCACCACCGCCCACCTCGGGGTCTGGGACGAGGTGGTGGCCCGGCTGGGCCCCGACGTGCGGACCCTCGCCGTCGACCAGCGCGGCCACGGCCGCAGCGACCGCCCGCCCGGCGCCCGTTACGGGGCCGAGGAGTACTCCGCCGACGTGGCCGCGCTGCTCCGGGAGCTCGGCGAGGGCCCCGCCGTGGTGGCCGGCCACTCGCTCGGCGCCCGGAACGCGGTGGTGCTCGGCGCCCGGCATCCCGAACTGGTGGCCGGGGTGGTGGCGGTGGACTACACGCCGTTCGTCGAGCCCGAGGTGCTGGACGCGCTGCACACCCGGGTGCGCGGCGGGGACCGCGCGTTCTCCTCCGCCCGGGAGGTGGAGGACTACCTGCGCGAACGGTATCCGCTGCTGCCGGACGCCGCCGTGCGGCGCCGGTCGCGCTACGGCTACCGGCGGGCGGCGGACGGCTGGCGACCGCTGGCGGACCCGCGCGCCATGGTGCTGACCGTCGAGGGACTGCGCCCGGACTTCGACGCCGAGTGCCGGGCCGTGCGGGTGCCGGTCACGCTGATCCGCGGCGAGCACAGCCGGATCGTGTCCCCGCGGGCCTTCGACGCCACCCGGCGGCTTCGGCCCGACCTCCGCGCCGTGCAGCTGCCCGGGCTCGACCATTACGTACCCGAGGAGGATCCCGTCGCCGTGGCCCGGGAGATCCGCCGCACGCGGGACCGGACGGACCACCCGAACCGCCCGAACCGCCCGAACCGCCCGTCGTGAAGCATCCGAACCAGAAGAGAAGGAACCCCCACCCATGCCCCTGAACATCAAGGACCTGACCGTGCGCGCGCGGGACTTCGGCCCGGGCGAGCGCATCCCGGACCGGCACGCCGCGGACCACGGCAACGTGGTGCCGGAGATCGAGATCACCGGCATCCCCGAGGGAACGGTCGAGCTGGCCCTGATCGTCCACGATCCCGACGCGCCGCTGCCGCACGGCTTCACCCACTGGGTGGTCTACGGCATCGAGCCCACCGGCACCACCGCGACCGTGTCACCGGAGACCGCCGGCTCGTTCCGGCAGGGCCCGAACTCCCTTGGCGAGAAGGCCTGGTCGGGTCCCCAGCCGCCCGCCGGCCACGGCCCGCACCACTATTATCTCTGGGCGTACGCCCTCGGCATCGCCGTCTCGGGCGAGCCGGCACGGGAGGCGTTCCTGGCCGCGTACGGCGAGCACGTCATCGAGCAGAACCGTCTCGTCGGCACCTACTCCGCCTGACGCGCCGCCGGCCACCATGAGCGAGGAAGGGCAGCACAAGGTGAAAGAAGGGCGGGAGCGGACCCCCGGGGTGGACAGTGCCCGGCGGGCACTGAAGGTCCTTCTCCTCTTCACCGGGAAGAGCGCGGAGCTGAGCGTCGAGGAGATCGCGCGTTCCGTCGGCATCTCGACGCCGTCCGCCTACCGATTCCTCTCCCTGCTGCGGGAGATGGACCTGGTCGAGGAGGCCGACCGCGGCGGGTACGTGCTGGCGCCGCGGCTGCTCCTGCTGGCCCGCAGCGCGGAACAGGCGTTCCCGGTGTCCAAGGTGGTGCGTCCGCTCGTGGAGCGGCTGTCACGGTCCACCGGCGAGGCCGCGCTGGTGATCCGCCGGGTCGGGGACTTCGCGGCCTGCGTGGAGATGAGCCAGCCGGAGCACACCGTCCGGCTGTCCTTCGAGCCCGGGCACGTCATGAGCCTGCACCGGGGCGCGGGACCCAAGGTGCTGCTCGCCGCCATGGGGGAGGCGTGGGCGCGGCGCTACTTCGACCGGCTGCGTCCGCCGCCGCCCGCGACGGAACGCGACACCGTGCTGTCCGAGATCCCGGCCATCACGGCCCAGGGCTGGTCCCGGAGCGCGGGCGAGGTGGACGAGGGCGTGTGGGCGGTCGCGGCGCCGATCACGGTCGCCGGCCGGGTGCTGGCCACGGTCAGCGTGGCCGGCCCGCAGTTCCGGATCGACGAGGAGCGCGGCGCCGACATCATGCGGCAGGTGATGGAGGGCGCGGCCGAACTCTCCGACTCGCTCAGCACCTGGGACCTCTGAGGAAACTTTCGCGGCCAGCGGCGGAGAACGCGCCTCGGCGGCGCCGGAGACGCCCGGATCCGGTGCTGCCACAATGGCGTGCGTACGGGTGGGAGCGGGCGATCGGGAAGGCGCGGGAAGGCGATCGTGGCGGGCAACGGAGCTGGTGGATCCGGGGATCGGGCGGGCGAGCGACCTGACGCGTCGCGGCCGGTGACGATCGCGTACATCGCGGAGTCGGCGGGGGTTTCGGTGCCGACCGTGTCGAAGGTGATCAACGGGAAGTCGGGCGTCTCGGCGGAGACCCGGGCCCGGGTCGAGGAGTTGGTCAACCGGCACGGATACCGCAAGCCGTCGGGCTCCAACCGCAGCAACGTGGTGGAGCTGGTGTTCCGCGAGCTGACGAGCATGTGGGCGGTGGAGATCATCCGGGGCGTGGAGCGGGTCGCCCGCGAGCACCGGGTGGGGGTGCTGGTCTCCGAGTTCGGCCTGCACGACGCGAGCCCGTCGACCTGGGACGACACGGTCTCCCGGCGGCCGAACTGCGTGCTGTCGGTGGCCCAGCTGTCCGAGGCGGAGCGCGAGGAGCTCCGGGCGAAGGGGATCCCGTTCGTCGTCTTCGACCCGACCACCGAACTGCCGGACGACGTGCCGTTCGTGGGCGCCACGAACTGGTCGGGCGGCCGGGCCGCCACGCGGCACCTGACCGACCTGGGGCATCGTCGGATCGCGATGGTCAGCGGTCCCGAGGACGTGCTGTGCTGCGACGCCCGGCTGGACGGCTACCGCTCCGCGCTGCGGGCCGCCGGGCTGCCGGTGGACCCGGCGCTGGTCGCGCACGCCGACCTCACCGTCGAGGACGGCCGGGTCGCGGCGCGTGCGCTGCTGGCGGGTGCCGAGCGGCCGACCGCGGTCTTCGCGGCGAACGACCTCCAGGCGCTCGGGGTCTACCAGGCCGCGCGGGAGCTGGGCCTGCGGGTTCCCGACGACCTGAGCGTGGTGGGGTTCGACGATCTGCCGGTCGTCGCCTGGGTCGATCCGCCGCTGACCACGGTGCATCAGCCGCTCACCGAGATGGCGGTGGCCGCGACCGAACTGGCGCTCGCCCTCGGGCGGGGTGAACAGGCGCCGCGGACCGGGCTGGAGATCGCCACCACCCTGACCGTCCGGAACAGCACCGCCCCGCCGGCGAGCTGACGCCGGCCCCGAGGTCCGCCGAAGGTGCGGACGCGGGGGTCCGTTGACGCTGCCCGGGGTCGTCGCTACGCTCCGCGGAAAGTGTCGGGCATATGGCGCGAAACTATCTCGCTCTGTGCGGTTGATGTTGACGTGACGAAGGACGTGACGCGGGTGTCCCACAGGCCAGAGACGGGCGACACCGTCCGGAACCCCGTACTGCCGGGGTTCCACCCCGACCCGAGCGTCTGCCGGGTCGGCGCGGACTACTACCTCGCGTGCTCCAGCTTCGAGTACTTCCCCGGGGTGCCGATCTTCCACAGCCGGGACCTGGTGCACTGGGCCCAGGTCGGCAACGCCCTGGACCGGCCCAGCCAGCTCTCCCTCGCCCCGGACGTGCCGTCGTCCGCCGGGGTGTACGCGCCCACGCTGCGGCACCACGACGGCCGGTTCTGGATGATCACCACCGTCGTCGGCGGGGGCGGCAACCTGCTGGTCACCGCCACCGACCCGGCCGGACCCTGGTCCGAGCCGGTCCCGCTGCCCGGGGTCGGGGGCATCGACCCCGACCTCGCCTGGGACGACGACGGCACCTGCTGGTGCACCACCGCCGGCGTCGAACAGGTCCGCCTCGACCCGCACACCGGGCGGACCCAGGGCCCGCCCCGCAAGCTGTGGTCCGGCAGCCCCGGCGCCAAGGCCCCGGAGGCACCGCACCTGTACCGGATCGGCGACCACTGGTACCTGCTCATCGCCGAGGGCGGCACCGAACGGGGACACGCCGTCTCGATCGCCCGCGGGCCCGCGCCCGACGGCCCGTTCGAGCCCTGCCCGGACAACCCGGTCCTGACCCACCGCGGCACCGACCACCCCGTGCAGAACACCGGCCACGCCGATCTGGTGCAGGGGCCGGACGGCTCGTGGTGGATGGTGCACCTCGGGGTGCGCGCCGGCGGCGGCACCCCCGGCTGGCACGTGCTGGGGCGCGAGACCTTCCTGACGCCGGTGCGCTGGGTCGACGGCTGGCCGGTGGTCGGCGAGCCGGCGCCCGACCTGCCCGCGCCCCCGTGGCCGCTGCGTCCGGGCGTCGAGCCGCCGGTCCGCGACGACTTCGAACCCGGCGAGCTGGCCCCGCACTGGATCTCGCCGCGCCAGCGCCCCGAGGAGCACTACACGACCAAGGAGCGGGCCGGCTGGCTCACCCTGCGGGCCCGCGGCCGGTCGCTCGACGATCCCGACGTGACGTTCGTCGGCCGGCGCCAGCAGCACCCGTCCTGCCGGGTGCGCGCCCTGATCGACCCGGCGGAGGGACGCGGCGGCCTGGCCGTCCGCCTCGACGAGCGGCACCACTACGAGATCGAGGCGACGCCGGACGAGGTGCGGGTCCTCGCCCGCGTCGGCCCGCTGCACTCCGTGGTGGCGTCCCAGCCGACGCCCGCCGGGCCCCTGGTCCTCAGGGTCGAGGTGACCGCCACGCCGAGGGTGGACGACCCGCGCACCGGCCCCGACTCCCTCGCCTTCGGCGTCGAGGAGCCGGACGGCACGTTCGTCCTGCTCGGCACGCTCGACGGCCGGTACCTGTCCACCGAGGTCGCGGGCGGCTTCACCGGCCGGGTGGTCGGCATGTACGCCGGAGCCGGCACCGTCCACGTCGACTGGTGCGACTACGAGCCACTCGACACCTGACCACCGGCGCCGACCATCGGCACCCGACCACCGGCGCCGTCGCGGCGGAACCGGGGGACCGGGCGGGCGAGTCCTCGGACAGGGGCTACGCTCAGCTCACTCGTCCGATTTTCTCAGGAGTCCGCATTGAATTCCGGTATCTCCCGGCGCCGGTTCGGGGCCACAGTGCTCGGTTCGACCTCACTCGTCGCCGCGGCGCCCGTCCTGGCATCCAGCGCCCAGGCCGCCACGGCGACCAGAGCGAGACCCACCGTCTCCGCGAGCGGCGCCTACCTCTACGACGACTCCGCCAACGAGCGGCTCTACGTCAAGAACGGCACCACCCGCCGCCAGATGGCGAGCACCACCAAGGTCATGACGGCCGTCACCGTGCTCGGCCACAGCGACCTCAACCTCGACCGGCAGCTCACGGTGCGGCAGGCGTACCGCGACTACGTCGCCGCCGAGGGCGCGAGCACCGCGGACCTGCGGACCGGCGACAAGCTGACCATCCGCCAGCTCCTGTACGCGATGATGCTGCCCTCGGGCTGCGACGCCGCGATGGCGCTGGCCGACCACTTCGGCAACGGCAGCTCCGTCCATGCCAGGACCACCGACTTCATCAGGCAGATGAACCGCAAGGCGGAGGCCCTGAACCTGGACGACACCAGGTACGACTCCTTCGACGGCATCTCGCGCAACGGGGACAACTACACCACCCCGCACAACGCCGCGATGCTGGCCAGCAAGGCGATGACGTACAAGCCGCTCCGCGTGATCATGAAGAAGACGAGCACCGTCCAGGAGGCCACCAACGGCCGCCGCTACACCTGGTACAACACCAACCAGCTGCTCGGCTCCTACAACGGCGCCGTCGGCATCAAGACCGGCACCGGCACCGCCGCCGGCCCGTGCCTGATCTTCGCGGCCACCCGGAACGACCGGACCGTGGTGGGCGTGCTGCTCAACAGCTCCAGCGGCGACTCGCGGTACACGGACGCGGCCAAGCTGCTCGACTACGGGTTCGGCACCAACCTCGCCAGCGGGATGCGGCTGCGCCGGCTCCCGGCGGGCGCCCAGCGCGACTGACGCCCCGGCCAGGCGACCGCACCACCAACGCGCCCGGCGTCGCGCGAGCCCGAGG